>JBKPGE010000064.1:0-7087 GCA_046729215.1 Actinomycetota bacterium
GCTGCGACGCTCGACGCCGGCGCCTACGGCAAGCTGCTCTGGGCCGTCGGCCTGGTCGGTACGTTCCTCACCGGCCTCTACGCCTTTCGGCTGATCTTCATCGTCTTCGGCGGCGAGCCCTCACCGTTCGTGCGCGAGCACCTCCACCGGCCGGGGCACACGATGCCGGCTCTGTGGATGGCCTGGACGGTGGGCGCGCTCTCCGTCCTTGCCGTCGTGGGCGGGTGGATTCAGTTCTCCCCCTTCTGGACTCCCATTTCGGACTTCCTCGACCCCGTTGCCGAGCCCGGCATCGAGGCGAGCGGCCTCCAGGATCTGCTGACGAGCGTCCTTGCCGTCGCCCTCGGGCTCGCCGGGATCGGAGTCGCCTGGTGGATCTACTCCGCGCGACGCGCCGAAGTCCCGCGATGGGCATTCGGCCAGCAGCTGCTCGAGCACAAGTTCTACTTCGACGAGGCGTACGACTACGCGTTCTATCGGCCGGCCAACTACGCCGCCCTTGCGGCGATCCAGTTCGTCGAGGGACCGCTGATCGGCGGCTCGATCTCCGCTCTCGCCAGAGGGACGCGCGACGTCAGCACACGGGTGACGGAGGCCCAGACCGGGCTCCTCCGCACATATGTGCTGGCAATCGGCGGCGGGGTTGCCGTCCTCGCCCTCGTCTTCCTGGCGGTGAAGGCATGACGGATTGGCTCGCCACGACCCTGATCCTGCTCCCGGTCGCCGCGGCGCTCGTCGTCTGGCTGCTGCCGCTCAACGATCGCGCCGCGGGCTCGCTCGCGCTCCTGGCCGCCCTGGCGGAGGTAGGGGTCTGGATCAACGCGGTCACCCGCTTCGACTTCGACCGTGGCCTCCAGTTCGAGCAGCAAGAGACCTGGTTCGGCGATCTCGGCGTCTCGTACCACGTCGGGCTCTTCGGCTTCTCGCTCTGGCTGGTCGGGATGACGGTCGTCGTCATGGCCGCAGCAATCGCCTACGCGTTTTGGAGCGGACGGGTCGCTGCCCGTGCCTACTTCGGGCTGATGCTGTTCCTCACAGCAGCGGTCGTCGGCGTGTTCTCGGCGCAGGACCTGCTGCTCTTCTACGTCTTCTTCGAGGCGATGCTGATTCCGCTCTACGTCCTCGTCGGCGTCTGGGGCGGAGCCGGACGGCTCACTGCAACGCTCAAGTTCGTCATCTACACGATGGCCGGCTCCCTGCTCATGCTGGCCGCGATCGTCGCGTATGGCATCTCCGAGGGGACCTTCGATCTCGTGGACGGGCCGACGTCGTCGAACGAATGGTTCTTCCTCGGCTTCGTGGCCGCATTTGCCGTCAAGGCCCCGCTGTTTCCGTTCCACGGCTGGCTGCCAGACGCCTATCGCGAGTCATCGGCGGAGGTCTCCGCCGTCCTGTCCGGAGTCGTCTCGAAGGCGGCCGCTTACGGCTTTCTCGCCATCGCGATCACGAAGTTCCCGGAGCCCGCGCACGATCTCCGCCCGCTGATCCTCGCGCTCGCGGCCATAGGGCTCGTCTACGGCTCACTGGTCGCATTTCGGGCGCCGGATGTCCGCGGCGTGATCGCATACTCGAGCCTCGCGCAGATGAGCCTGATCACGATCGGACTCTTCGCGATGAACGATCTGGGCCGCTCGGGGGCCGTTCTGCAGATGGTCAACCACGGGCTCCTCTCGGCGGCGCTCTTCCTCGTGGCGGGCACGATCGAGCGGCGGACGGCGACCGGCGACTTCGCGCGCCTGGGCGGTATGGCCCGAGGCCGACCCGCCCTCGCCACGGTGCTGATGGCCCTCGGCGTGATCGCGCTCGCTGTTCCCGGCTCGACGGCGTTCGCAGGGGAGTTCCTGATCCTCGCCGGGATCTTCAACACGGGTTGGGGTTGGGCTCTGGTCGGCGCGAGCGGGATATTGCTGGCGGCGATGTACATGCTGCGCCTGATCTCCGCGGTGCTGCATGAGAACGTCGGAGCCGCCGTGCCGGACGAGGCGCTCGACCTCCGGCCGGCCGAGCTCGCAGTCGTCGTCCCCCTCCTCGGGCTCCTGGTGGCGCTGTCGGTCTGGCCGGCGGCGATCACGGAGCACCTCTCGTTCTGATGCCGAAACCGTCCGTCGACTGGTTCGCCCTTTCGCCCTCGCTGATCCTGCTCGGCGTCGGCGGCGTTTGCCTGCTTGCGGCGGTTCTCGCTCCCGCGCGGACCCGGAGGCCGCTCTCGGCCGGAGTTGCGGCTGCGGGATTCACCGGAGCCGGCGTCGCGGCCGCGTTTCTCTACTCCGAGAGCCCCGACGCGACGCTCGAGGTCGCGGGCACGATCGTGCGCGATCGCTACGGCGCTCTCGCGCAGATCATCGTCGCCGGTGCAGGGCTACTCGCGGTCGGCATCTCTTACGGCCAGCGGACGCGCGGGAGCCACTTGAGCGAGTACTACGCGCTGCTGGCCGCGGCCGGAGGCGGCATGGCGTTCCTCGTGCAGGCGAACGACCTGATGACACTGTTCCTCAGCCTGGAGTGGTTTTCGGTCTGCCTCTACATCCTCTGCGCGATCGAGATCGACGTCGTCAGCTCCCTGGAAGCGGGCCTCAAGTACCTCATCGTGGGCAGCTTCGGCTCTGCCGTCCTGCTCTTCGGTTCCGCGCTCGTCTACGGCTCGACGGGCGAGCTGCAGTTCGGGGCAATCGCGACTGCGATCCAGGAGCAGGGGCTCTCCGACGATGGCCTCATGCTCGCCGGCCTCGCGATGATGCTCGCGGGGTTCTCCTTCAAGGCGTCGGCAGCGCCGTTCCACATGTGGACGCCGGACGTCTACGAGGGCGCGCCGACGCCTGTCACAGCATTCATGTCGGCCGCAACGAAGACGGTCGCTCTGGTGCTCGCCCTCCGCGTGCTGGTCACCGCGTTCCCGGGCCAGGAGGATCTCTGGACGATCGCCGTCGCGGTCATCGCGTGCATCTCGCTGGCCGTTGGGAACCTCGCCGCGATCGTACAGCGGAACCTCAAGCGGATGCTCGCCTACTCGTCCGTGTCGCACGCCGGCTTCATGCTGATCGCGGTCGCCGCGAACAACGAGCTCGGTGGGCGGGCGCTCCTCTATTACTTGATCCCCTACGGGGCGGCTTCGCTGGGGGCGTTCGGCGTCGTCGCTGCCCGAGAGCGGGAGCTCGGCCAGCGGGTCTCGCTCGACAACATCGCCGGGATGGGCTGGGAGCGGCCGCTGCTCGGCGTCGCCATGTGGGTCTTCATGCTCGCGTTTGCGGGTCTGCCCGTGACCGGCGGCTTCGTCGGCAAGTTCTACGTCTTTGCCGCCGCCTACGACGCCGGCCTCTGGTGGCTCGTGCTCGTCGGAGTGATCGCGACGGCGATCAGCCTCTACTACTACCTCGCCGTGATCCGCGCGCTGTACATGCGCATGCCAGCCGAGCTGCAGCTTGCACCCGCGGGCGGATCGCCGCCGCGCGAGGCGTTGCTGCAGACCACGGTCGCAGCGTGCGTCGCCGTCACGGTCGGCTCGTTCTTCGCCGTGCAGCCGCTGATCGACGTGGCCGAGAAGGCCGCAGCGCAGCTCCCCTTCTAGCCTTGTAACACAGTGTTACTACACCGGTGACGCCGCTAGAAAAGCGGCGTTCCGGCCCTTGTAACACAGTGTCACTGGGCTCGGAGCTCGCGTGCGAGCGCCACGGCGCCCTGGATGCCGATGAGCCCGAGCGAAGCGGTGAGGGTGGCGCCGCCGATTCCCGGCGGCACGGCGTCGAAAGCGGGAGCGCGCACCGCGGCACTCGCCGTCACGAGCAAGAGGCCGAGCCCCCACAACAGCGCCTGGAGCGAGACATCGCCCGGCGGCGGGCCTTCGATCGCGACGACGTCTCCGTAGGCATCGAGGGCCGCGGCTGCGATGACCGGAACGGCGACGAGCAGGGCGTAGAACGCGAGATCCGAGCGGCCCGCGGCGTCGGCAAGACCCGCGGCGACGACGAGGGCGACCGGGCCGAGATGCCGTCTCACCGCGCCGGCTTCGCCGGGGAGTAGGCTCTTGCTGCCGCGTGATTCTCTGGCCGCTTGTCTTCGCCGCGCCGCTCGCGGGGCTCGTGCTTCTGCTCGTCCGGCCGGAGCTGGACTTCCATTGGGAGCACCATCCCGCCCACTTCTGGCTCGTCCTGAGCGTCTCGGCGGTGAGCGTCGCGCTCGGCGCCCTGACGAGCGAGGCGGCGACGCGGCGCTCAGACGCGCGTCTCTTCCTCGTCTCGATGGCGTTCTTGACGAGCGCCGGCTTTCTGGGCCTTCACGCGCTCGCCACCCCCGGTGTCCTGCTCGAGAACAAGAACACGGGCTTCGTGGTCGCGACGTCGGTCGGGCTCTTTCTCGCCTCGATCTTCGCGGCCACCTCGGCACTAGACCTGACGCCTCGGACGTCATCGGCGATCCTGGCCCGCCGAAGACTGTTCAGATGGGCGCTCGCGGCCGTGCTCGTCGGATGGGGCGCCTGGTCGCTCGCCGAGCTCCCTCCGCTCGACCGGCCGCTTCCGCCCAGCGAGGCCGACGCGCCGCTCTACGCGCTCGCCGTTCCCGGAGTCCTTCTCTACGCGTTCGCCGCCTACCGCTACTCGCAGCTCTACCGTCGACGCCCCGCGACGGTCCTGCTCGGAGTGACCGCTGCGTGGATCCTGTTGGCGGAGGCGTTGGTGGCGGTCGCTTTCGCGCGCAACTGGCACGCGACGTGGTGGGAGTGGCACGTCCTGATGGCGGCGGCATTCGGGCTCGTCGCCTACACGGCACTTCGCGAGCGGGCCCGGGGAGAGGTCTTCGCGGGGCTGTACCTCGACGAGACGCTCGGCCGGATCGACAGCCGCTATGCGTCGGCGGTGAAGGCGGCGGCCTCCGAGGATCTCGATCGCGAGGAGCTTCGGCGCCGCTTCCAGCTTGGCGCGGAGGAGGCGGCCGTCGTCGCGCGTGCAGCGCAGGAGGTTGCCGACGTCGAGGGCCTGCTTACCCCCTACCTCTCGCCTCAGCTCGCTGCCCGCCTTCGCGCAGAGCCCGAGGTCGCGAAGCTCGGGGGCGAGGAGCGACACGTCACCGTGCTCTTCGCCGACCTCCAGGGCTTCACGGCCTACTCGGAACGGCACACGCCCGCCGAGGTGCTCGAGATGCTCAACGGCTACTGGGCGAGAGCCGTGCCGGTCGTGCTCGGCGAGCGCGGCGGGATGATCGAGCGCTTCGCCGGAGACGCGATCATGGTCGTCTTCAACGCAGCGGCTGACCAGCCCGACCATCCGCAGCTCGCAGCCGAGGCAGGGCTGGCGCTCCAGCAGGCTGCCGAGGAGCTCGCCCAGAGTGAGCCGGGCCTCCCGAGGTTCCGCGTCGGGATCAACACCGGACCGGCGATCGTCGGGAACGTCGGGACGGCCGAGCAGCGCAGCTTCACCGCCATCGGGGACACGACGAACCTCGCCTCGCGGCTCCAGACCGTCGCCGAGCCAGGCCAGGTCGTGATCGGGGAAGCCACCTACAGAGCGATCGGCGACGGCGCCAGCGCGGAGCCGCTCGGCGAGCTGCGGCTCAAGGGCAAGCAGGAACCTGTGGACGCCTACCTCCTGATCGCCCTGGGATAGGCTCCGAGCCGCTCAGACCCAAGGAGGATCAATGCCCGACGTCGCACTCACCTGGCTCGGCCACGGGAGCTACCGCATCGATAGCCCCGGCGGCAAGCGCATCTACGTCGATCCCTGGCTCGACAATCCCAAGTGCCCTGACTCGGAGAAGCAGCCCGAGCGCGTGGACGTGATGCTCATCACGCACGGGCACGGCGATCACGTCGGCTCGGCGGTGGAGCTGGGTAAGCAGCACTCGCCGACGGTCGTCGCGATCATCGAGCTAGCCACCTGGCTGGAGTCGCAGGGCGTCGAGAACGCGAGCGCCCTCGGCATGAACAAGGGCGGGACCGTCGAGGTCGACGGGATCAAGTTCCACATGACACACGCGCTCCACTCGAGCGGGTTCATCTCCGACGGCGACAGCATCACGTACCTCGGTGATCCGGCCGGGTTCGTGATCGAGTTCGAGAACGGAACGAGCGTGTACGTCGCCGGAGACACGGCGCTCTTCAGCGACATGGAGCTGATCGGCCGCTACCTGGAGCCAGAAACCGCGATCCTGCCAATCGGAGACCACTTCACGATGGGCCCCCGCCAGGCTGCGGCCGCGCTCGAGCTGCTCGGTTGCCGGCGTTGCGTCCCGGTGCATTGGGGCACGTTCCCGCTGCTCACCGGCACACCCGACCAGCTCCGCGAGCACGCGACGGGCGTCGAGGTCATCAGCCCGGAGCCGGGCGAGACGGTCACTCTGTGAGAGAGCGCTGGTTCGGGTCGACCGGGCGGAAGGTGCCGCAGATCGCTGTCGAGGGCGAGCTGGACGTTGATGGGGCGCTCGTGCTCGACGAGCTCGATGACGAGGCTCTCAGCCAGGCGTTCGAAGTAGGTCAGCCCGTCGTCGTGCGCGTCGCTTCTGCCGACGCCGTGCTCCAGGCGCTCAAACGCCCAGAGGTCTCGTCGGTACTCGTGCCGCCAGGGCAGCGCGAGCTGCTCGACATCGACCTGATCAAGATGACGTACGGGACCTACTCGATCGCGGCTTGTGACCTCGAGGCCGGCCAGTGGGGCGTGGCGACCCAGTCGAAGTTCCTCGCGGTCGGCTCTCTGGTGCCATGGGCCGAGCCGCATGTCGGCGCCGTGGCCACGCAGGCATACGCCAACCCGCGCTACGGCCCCCAGGGGCTCACACTGCTGCGCGAGGGGCTGTCGGCGGACGCAGTCGTCGAGCGGCTGACTGCAGCGGACGAGGAGCGCGAGCACCGCCAGCTCGGCGTCGTCGACCGCGACGGGCGAGCCGCGACCTACACGGGATCGGAGTGCCACGCCTGGGCCGGCGGACGCACCGGCGAGGGCTACGCCGTGCAGGGGAACATCCTCGTCTCGGAGGACACGGTGAACGCGCTCGCCGAGACCTTCGAGCGAACCGCCGGCAACCCGCTCGCCGAGCGGCTGTTGGACTGCCTGGATGCCGCACAGGCGGCAGGCGGCGATAGCCGCGGCCAGCAATCGGC
>JBKPGE010000065.1:0-2110 GCA_046729215.1 Actinomycetota bacterium
AAGTCGAGGCCGAAGAACGCGAGCCCCGTCACGGAGATCGCAACCGTGAGACCTGCGAACAGCACGGCTCGCCCGGCGGACGCGCCGGCCTCGGCGGCCGCGTCGGCGGGCGACAGCCCCTCGTGCAGGTGCTGCCTGAAGCGCGTCACGATGAAGAGGGAATAGTCGATCCCGACACCGATGCCGATCATCGACACGAGGATCGGCGTGATCGTGTTGATGTCGGTCAGCCCGGCGAGAATGAAGAGGAGGATGAACGCTGTTCCGACGGCCACGATCGCGAGCGAGATCGGAATCGCCGTCGCGACGAACGTGCGGAACACGATCAGGAGCACGATGAACGCGGCCAGGAAGCCGAGCAGCTCCTGCGTTCCCTGCTCGATCGGCGGGAACTCGGCATCGCCGTTGAACTCCGCGGTGACACCCGCCGACTGGACCGTCTCGCGGACGGCGTCCTCTACCGCGACGACCTCCGAGCGATCCTCGGTTTCGATCGTCTCCGAGAACTGCGCCTCCGCATAAGCGATGCGTCCGTCGTCGGAGAACGTGTCCTTGGAGAACGGATCCCCGACGCTCTCGATCCCGGCCTTGTCCGCGGTCGGCTTGAACTCCGATGTCTTGAGCTTCGCGATGGCGGCTTCAACCGCGGCCTTGCGTTCCGGCGTGTCGAGTCTCTGGCCCTCGGGCGCTGCGAAGACAAGGTTCAGTACGGCCCCCTGCTCGGACGCGAACTTCGACTCGATCAGGTCGGTCGCCCTCTGCGTGTCGGAGCCCGGGATCTCGAACTCGTCCTTCAGACTGCCGCCGAACATCGCGACGCCGAAGATCAGGAGGGCGAGGATGCCCAGCCAGCTGACGATGACACGCCACGGGTGGCGGGCGTTGAGCCGCGCCCAGCGCGCGAGGGCGCCGGTCGAAAGGCGTTCGTGGGCCGCGCGCCGCTCCTGGGGGTTGGTTCCTGGCCTCTGCTCCGTCATGCGTCTTCACCCTCCGTCGGCTCGGATTTCAAGTAAGACCGCCTGAGACCCCAGAACTCATCGCTCGGCGACAGCGGCAAGCCGGAAGCAGCACGAGCATCTGGGTCGAGCTCGTACCTGGCCATAGAGGCTAGCGAATCGGAAACGTCCGTCCAGAGCCGCATTAACCGGTTCGACACAAGCCAGCTTGACGTTCATCGGTGAGTACTGTAGATAACCAACTGGTTAACTAAGCCGATGGCCACCGATTCCCTAAGCGTCACGTTCTCAGCTCTTGCCGACCCCACCCGCCGCGCCATCCTCGCCCGGCTGGCCGGCGGCCCGGCGACCGTCAAGGAGCTTTCGGCGCCGTTTCGGATCAGCGGTCCCGCCGTCTCGAAGCACCTCCGCGTGCTCGAGCGGGCCGGCCTGATCACTCGCGGCCGGCGAGCGCAGTGGCGGCCCTGCCGGCTCGAGGCGGCGCCGCTCAAAGACGTCGCCGAGTGGGCCGAGGGCTATCGCCGCTTCTGGGAAGGGAGCCACGACCGGCTGGACGAGTACCTGCGACAGTTGCAAAGAAAGGAGCCGAACCATGTCCGAGACAAATAGCGTCGGCGAGACCACGATCACGACACCGTCGGATCGCGAGGTCGTCATGGCGCGAACGTTCGAGGCACCGCGCACGCTCGTGTGGGACGCGTACACGAAGCCGGAGCACCTGCAGCAATGGCTGCTCGGCCCGGAAGGATGGACGATGCCGGTTTGCGAGGTCGATCTCCGCCCGGGCGGCGAATGGCACTTCGTCTGGCGGCGCTCCGAGGGCGACGAGCTGGAGATGCGCGGCGTCTACCGGGAGATCGTCCCGCCCGAACGGCTCGTCAACACGGAGTCGTGGGGCGGCGCCTGGCCGGAGACGGAGAACACGGTGCAGCTCTCCGAAGAAAATGGTACGACGACGGTGACGACCACGATTCTCTACCCGTCGAAGGAAGCCCGGGACGCCGCGATGGCCACCGGCATGGAAGACGGGGCCGAGCGAAGCTACGGCCAGCTCGACGAGCACCTGAAGACGATGGGCTGAGAGTGACGGCAGCGGAGCTCGAGGCCGCCGCGAGAGCGATCATCGACGACAACCGCTACATGACGCTCGGAAC
>JBKPGE010000066.1:0-4416 GCA_046729215.1 Actinomycetota bacterium
AACGTGGTACAGGCCGCGGTATTCATGTGTGCGCTCGAGCGAGAGCACGTCGGCCGGTTGCTCGACGACGCAAATTACCGAACGGTCACGCCGCACATCCCGGCAGATCTCGCAGGTCTCTTCCTCCGTCCAGTTGCCGCAATCGCTACAGAACCGAACTCGCTCCTTCGCGTCGCGCAAGGCGCTGGCGAGCTCGAGCGCCTCGTCCTTGGGTGCACGGAGGAGATGGAACGCGAGCCGGTGGGCGGTCCGCGTGCCGACTCCCGGCAGACGCGTCAGCTGAGCGACGAGATTCTCGATCGACGGGCTGAACACGCGGCCATTGTGCCTGTCTGCATCGGACCAGCTCTTCCGCCGCGGCCGGCTACCACGACTGTACGCTGAACGCTGCGGCTCCACCTCCCATGAGCGAGCAGGATGAAAACGAGGTCGAGGCGGCGAGCGCCGATGTCCGGTTTGGACGGTTCTACCTTCCGTGCCCGGTCTGCCGGAATGCGGTGTCGGTCGCACCGGCGGCTCGGAACGATCCCGAGCCGCCTAGATACGAGTGTCCCGTCTGCGGGACGACGTTCGTCGCTCTGACCGACTAAGACGCCGCGAGGGCGGGAGTGAGCTCCGGTGAGGACCGCACGTCGAGCAGCCCGTGGACCTGCGCCCAGCGGCTTGCCTCGGTCCGGTTGGCTACGTCCAGCTTCCGGTAGATGTTGGATAGGTGGAACTTCACCGTCTGCTCCGTCACCCACAGCATCCGTGCGAGCTGTGCGTTGGAGTGTCCCTCCGCGACGAGGCGCAGAATTTCGAGCTCACGCCGCGTGAGGCCCTCTGACCTCGTGTCGATAGCCGGCTTCTCGGGCGCGGACACCGGCAGGACCGCCGGCCGCCCGGCCAGATAGACCGAGTGTGAGAAGGCCTGCCGGACCGCGGAGGCGAGATCCTCCGGGTGGGCGGTCTTCAAGACGTACGCTGCCGCGCCCGCCACGAGCGCGGCGTCGATGATCCTCGAGTCCTGGTGCATCGACAGGACGATCGGACGAACAGAAGGCACCGCCGCCTTCGCGCGCTCGATCAGGACGAGACCGCTGAAATCGCCCGAATGGCCCTCCAGCTCCGTGATCAAGATGTCAGGACGGTGCGCCTCGACCATGGACAGTGCCTCGGTGGTCGAGGTGGTCTTGCCGACGACGTGGATTGCGATGCGCCGCAGAACTTGCTCTACGGCGTCGAGCCACATCGGGTGGGAGTCGCAGATGACTCCCGACTGCTGAGTAGCGCCGCTCATCGAAAGGGCCGCCTTTCGAGCTTGTTGTCGGGATAAGTGCTGTCGGGATTGATAGCGCACTTTGCATAGGTTTAGAAGGGTTTTTGCCTGGCGTTTCGTATAGTTTTTTCCGATAGCGGAGGTTGTTGGCCACTCTTGCGCGCCGGTTTGGGGCTGATTTTGACGTCAGGCCTGTGGAAAACCTGTGCAAATCAGCCTCATGCGCCGTGGATTGCAGTCCCGGACCTGTGGACGCCGACGCCTCGAGCGGCAGAAATCTGTTCGCCGACTCGACTTTCGTCGCATGGGCGCGGCGCGACGTAAGGGGTACAGTCGGCGGAACGACGCGGGCAGGCCGCGGCTCGCGGCGCGGGGCGGGCTGAGCGCCGGGTTCGGCGCTCTCCCCGGCCCCAACGCGCTTGTGAATCATGTCGCGCCTCGGGCGCCCCGCCGTCCGGCTAGGCCCACGTCCCCGGTCGGTCTTCAGATCCTGGCCTGTTCTCGTGTCCGTGCCCGCCGTAGGCTCACTGAAGTGCGGCGGACGGTGATGAGCCGCGGCGGCTCGCCGAGATTCGAGGCAAGCGCAACAGGGAAAGCGCTGCCCCACCGTCCACGCGTCGCAGCGCCGCCCGAGAGCACGAACGGAGCCAGTGCCTCCGAATGGCTCGAGCTCGCCGAGGGGACGATGCGCGAGGCCTTGGCGGAGCGGCTTGCACAGGCGCACCTGACCGAGACCCAACGGGATTGATCCTCAGCCACCTCGAGATCGCTTCTGGGCTCGTGTTCGGACTGGCGCTGCCGGAGCGGCTGCCGTCGGCGAGAGAAGCCGGAACGCCGCTCGAGGCGCTGGAGCGCTCGATCATGCCGGCGCTCCTGCGGCCGCCGTGCCTCGTCAGCTTTTCCGGCGGACGTGATTCCTCGACGATCCTCGCGCTCGCCGTCCGGCTGGCCCGGCGCGAAGGCCTCGAGCTTCCGATTCCCGCGACGAACCGGTTTCCGTCCGCGGCACAGAGCGACGACGTGGATTGGCAAGAGCGCGTCGTCGTGCACCTTGGTCTGACGGACTGGGTTCGGGCCGACCACACGAGCGAGCTCGACTCCGTGGGGCCGGCCGCGAGACGAGTGCTCCGCCGCCATGGCTTGCTCTGGCCGTTCAACACGCACTTCCACGTTCCGCTGCTCCAGGAGGCCTTCGGCGGCTCGCTTCTGACCGGCCTCGGTGGAGACGAGGCGCTCGGCGAGCCCCGTTGGGCACGAGCGGCCGTCGTGCTCTCCCGCCGAGCAGGGCTCGGCCTGCGCGAGCTGCAGGCGGTCGGCTTGACCGCATCGCCGTTCGCTGCGCGAAGAGCGGGCCCCTCCAACCGCGAGCCGGTCCTCCTCCCATGGCTGCGCCCTGAAGCTCAGGGTGAAGTGTGGGCTCGGTGGATCTCCGACACGGCATCGGAGCCGTTGCAGTCGTCCGGCCGCTTCGCGTGGTGGCGTCGTCTCCGCTACGTCCGGCACGGCATCGAAGCGCTCAAGCGGCTCGCCGCCGACCTGCTCGTCGAGGTGCGGCACCCCTTCGCCGATGCAGGCTTCGCGGCCGCGCTTGCTGCCCTTCCACCAGAGAATCGAAACCAGGGCCGCGTCGGGCTCTTCGAGGACGCGCTTCCGGTCGAGTTGATCCAGCGCTGCACGAAATCCAACTTCGATCATGTTTTCTGGGGCGAGCACAGTCGCGAGCTCGCCGGCCGCTGGAACGGCGAAGGCGTCGACGACGAGCTCGTCGATGTCGAGGCGCTGCGACGCGAGTGGCAAGCACCGCGGCCTGACGCGCGGACCTTCCTCCTCCTCCAGCAGATCGCGCTGGGCGACGAGCCCGCAGACGCCGACGAGCTCGCGACTGCCGCGACCGCATAGCCCCCGATCGTCCAGGGTCCTCGTCCTCTGCGGAGTCTTGTGGTTCTGGCCTGTTGCCGATCTCGCGCCCGTCATACCCTGAGCAGTTGGCGGAAAAGGTCGAAGTCGCGTGATCACAACCCCTCAGAAGACGCTCAGAATCGTTCGCAGACTGCCATCGGCACCCGCGAGTGTGCGCGAATGCAGCTGCGGCGGGGACGGCTGGATCGTCACGCTCGATCGGGATCGCTACAGCTCACCGGGTGATGCGGGGATGGTGCACTACACCCGGTGCATCTGCGTTGAGCAGGCGCTGAGCACGACCCGCTGAGCTCCTAGAGCCCCGGCAACCCCAATCCGCCGGCCATCCCGCCCAGGCGCGACTGGGCCAGATCGTTCGCCGACCGCAGAGCCTCATTGACGGCGCCCAGAATCATGTCGGCAAGGAGCTCGGGGTCGTCCGGGTCAATTGCTTCCGGAGCGATCGTGATGGCCTTGATCTCGCCCGAGCCCGTCGCGGTCACCGTCACCATGCCGCCTCCGGCTGAGGCTTCGACGGTTTCGTTCGCCAGCTCCTCCTGCACGCGGGCCATGTCGGCCTGCATCTGCTGAACCTGCTTCATCATCTTGTTGATGTCCATGCCGCCGGGACTGCTCATTCCGGGGTCACCTCCCGGGCGTCGAAGGTCTGTTTGAGCTCCTCCACGAGCTCCTCCTCGCTAAGCCGCCGCTGCTCTTCCGGTTCAGTCTCCCCGTTTTCGCCGACCTCGAACGCGAGAGCGAAGCGGCGACCGGTCACTTCGTAGAGCGCGTCGGCGAGCAGGGTCGCGTTCTTCGGCTCCTCGGCGAGGTTCCGGTGGAAGCCTGCCGTCGCCGGGAACTCGAGCGTCAACGTGTCGCCGGTGAGCCCCGTCGGATGCGCCTCCCTGAGAACCGAGGCCGTCGGGATCGAACGCTGCTCCACTGCGGGGATCACCGCGCGCTGCCAGACGTCCTGAAGCTGCTCCAGCTCGACTGGAGGAGCGGCCGGCGCCGGCTCGGGCGCCTCGGCGGCCTCGGCTTCGACAGTGTCGCGCGGCCCCCGGCGCTCGAGCTGCTCGATCCGGAAGGCGAGCGACTCGCGCTCGAGGTCGGCGCCAGGCCTCGTCACCTTGATCAGTGCGAGCTCTAGCGGCAGCCGCGGGTCGCCGCCTTGGCGCATGTCGTCCACCGCCACCGCAAGCAGGTCGCAGAGCCGGATGACGGTCGTCTCTGGTAGCTGGTTCGCCTGGGCGCGAAGG
>JBKPGE010000067.1:0-4716 GCA_046729215.1 Actinomycetota bacterium
CGATCGGCCGCCCAGAGGTGCGCTGTCGCCAACGCGCGCCATGGCCGCCAGCGCTCCGTCACTTCCTCGAGCGTGAGGCCAGAGCGAGTGATTCGTGGAGCGAGCGCGTGGCGAAGGGCCACATCGGTGGTCGGGCAGGCGTCAGGCTCCCCGAGCCGCAGGGCGAGGTAGTGGGCCGTCCATGGTCCGAGGCCGTCGACGGCCGTGACCGCCGCAACGAGTCGGTCGAGGCTCATGCTGCCGTCCAGACGAATGATGTCGTCGACGACCGCACGCGCGAAGGACCGAACCGCCTCCGCGCGAGCCCGAGTTAGGCCCAGGCCGGTCAGGTCAGCGGCAGCAAGGGCTTCGGCCGAGGGAAACGTACGACTCAAACCTAGTTGTTCCAGTCCCGGGACAACGCCGCCGAGCCGCTCGACAAGCCGGCCGATGATCGTCGCCGAGGCGGCGACGGTGAGTTGTTGGCCGATGATCGCGCGCACGCCGGTCTCGAACGGATCCCAGGTGCCGGGCGGGCGAACGCCTGGCCGCTCCCCCAGCAGCGGTCCGACGGCCGCGTCGCGCGAGAGCTGCTGTGACGCCGACTCCAGATCGAGGTCGAGGCTGGCGATCCGGCGCGCCCGGTCGACCACGTGGATGAGCTCCTCCCAGTGCGGAAGGTGAGCGATGAGCACGAGGTGGTCGTCGCCTCCCGGGAAGAGCTCGAGGACACCTGGGTCGCCGCCGATCACGATCGTGCGTCGATAGGTGGTCCCGCCGACGTGCTCGACGCCCGGGATTGCCTGAGCTGCGAAGTAACCGACCATCGATTCCCAGTCGAGCTGCCCGTGGAAGGAGAGCCGCAGAGCCAGGCCGCCGTCGGCCACGAGCCGGTCGCTCTTCCGGCGGCGCGCGCGCAACATGCGAGGTGACGCCTTGAAGATCTCCTGACAGGCACGGTTGAACTGCCGCAGGCTTCCGAAGCCCGCCGCGTAGGCGATCTGGGTGATCGTGAGGTCGGTGTCGTCGAGAAGGCGACGAGCGAAATGCGCGCGTGCCGATCGCGCCACACCGTCGGGCGTGACGCCCAAATAAACGGTGAAGAGGCGGCGAAGGTGCCGCGCGGAGACGCCGAGCCGCGCACCGAGCTCGACCTCGCTTCTCCCATCGAGCGCGCCGTCGAGGATCAGCCGCACCGCGCGGCAGACGAGCTCCGGCGCGTCCCATGAAAAGGACTGCGGCGAGCGGTAGGGCCGGCAACGGAGGCAGGCTCGGTAACCGGCCGCCTCGGCCGAGGCGGCAAGCGGGTAGGGCCTGACGTTCTCGGCCCGAGGCTGTGCCGAGCATCCCGGCCGGCAATAGATACCGGTGGTGACGACTGCCGAGAGCCCAGGCACGACCTCACTATTACCGTCCGCCGGCCTGACGACCGGCCGGATCCGGACGTCCTCAGGCAGCTTGTCCGAATCCGGCGAGTATCCTTGCCCTCGAGCTCGCACTCTTTCGTCATGCACCTGACTTCGGAGACCGACGAGATCGGAGTGGTGGCGACCCTCCACCGTCTGAACGCGGAGTACTTGCGGGCCGTCGTCGAATCGGACACGGACTGGTTCGCCGAGCACCTGAGCGACGACTTCGTCTGCACGCTCGCCGATGGACGCCGCATCGACAGGGCGGAGTTCCTGCAGCGCACTGCTGAAGGCTCGCGCGTGACAGACATGAGCTACGACGAGATCGACGTACGTCCGCTAGGGGATATCGCTCTCGTTCACGGCGTGACTCACAGCGTCCGCGATGGTGCGCCCATGTCGATCCGCTACACGGACGTCTGGCGATTGCTGGACGGCAGGTGGCAGGCCGTGGCCGCCCAGCTGACGCACATTTCCTGATCTCGTCCGAAAACGGCGAGCTTGGTCGAGCGGGCCGGCCTAGCGTGACCAAGCTGCTCCTCACACTCCGTCACGGGAGGGTCTCATGCGCCGAATCCTTCTGCTCCTCGCAGGCAGCCTGCTCCTCGCCCTGGCGCCCGCAGCCGCTCAGGCGGGGTCGAGCTCCAACCCGAATCCTGTGCTCTTTCCGAAGAAGTCGCACCCTTACGGCGCCGACATCGCGACCTGGGGCGAGCGTGCGACTCAGTGGATCTACCGACAACCGCTCGACCGAAGCCCGTTGTTCGACGAGACCGGCGCCAACTGCGCTGTCGACCAGCACGGTCCCGTCTGGTTCATCGCCCGAATCGCGGGGCCGCCGGTGTTCAGCGGAACACGCAGGTGCACGATTCCAGCCCACAAGGCGCTGTTTCTGTACATCGGCGCCGACGTCGAGGATTATCCGTGCCCGGCGTTTCCGGGCTTCGAGCCTCCGCCCGGCCAGTCGCTCTACGACTTCCTCAGCGGGATCGCTGAGGACGTGATGGACACGGTCGACCTGCTCGAAGTGTCACTCGACGGACAGCCCTTCGACGACGTGCTCAGCTACCGCTACGCGTCGGACGACCTCTTCGAGCTCACGGGCGATCGGAGCCTGCAGCCGGTCCTGGATCCATGCATCACGGGCTCGAGGCAACAGGCGATCATCGACGGCTTTTTCATGCTGTTCAAGCCGCTCGAGCCGGGCGAGCACACGATCGTGGTCCACGGCACCAACACCTTCGGCCATGACAAGACGTTCACCTACCACCTGACGATCGTGTGATCACCGGCTGACGCCCATCGTGATCTCCCCGACGTAGCTCGCGCCGCTCCGGCGCAGGGTCAAGAGGGATCGTCGTCCGCCGTTCCGGTAGACGAAGTCGGTCGCGTTGCGGGTGTCGCGGTCCGGGCGCCTGCGGTACGGCGAGCGCTTGTAGACGGCGTCCGTCACCTTCTCTGGGAAGTACAGCTGTCCCGTGTGGACGACGCTTCCGCCGAGGTAGACCCGAACATGGATGTGCACCGTCCGGCCGCGATACCACCCCGGATAGATCGTCTTGAAGATCGCAAGCCCGTTGGCATTCGTTCGCTGGATTCCACGGAGGAAGCGCTTCCCGACGGTGTTCTGCGCCGCGACGCCCGAGTAGACGCCGAGCGCATCGCAGTGCCAGACATCGACGGCCGCCCCTTTGATCGGCCTGCACGATGAAACGTCGACCACCGTGGCATGCAAGGTCAGCGGCACGCCTGGTCGTCCGGCGCGAATGTCCCGGCGCACCTTGTCGCCCTCGAGGAAGTACGGGCCTTCGGTCTGCTCGCGAGTCAGCACGCAGCGGACGAGCCCCGAGGTGACACCGGCCGGCCCCGAAGCCGAATCCGAGTCCGCTGCCGACTCGAGGCCCCAGGCGCTGGCTCCGAAAGCGGTGGCCGCGAGCCCTCCGAGCTTGGCGAGCGATTCGCGACGGGTGAGCCTCGTCGGATCGTTGTTCATGTCCTCATTCATGGGCAAATCGTCTCATTCATCGCTGGGAACCGGCTGAGAATTGCCGCCGACCTCCCTGCGAGTGACCTTTTTTTGGGGATGGACAGAGCCCCCTGCTGTGACTACCCTGCTGCGCTTGCGAACAGGCCAGGGCTGCCTCGCCATGCGTTTCGCGGCCCGTCGTTCCCATTTCCTCCATGCCTACCCGACTTCGCAGCCGCTTGCTCACGCTCCCATTTCCCGCGATCGCCGTCCTCTGTGCGATTGCAGTCCTCGCCGCCCTCCCGGCTCGAGGAGGGGACGAGACGACTCCGGCGAAGAGCCCCCGGCCGAACGTCCATCGCGTGAAGCACAAGCCGAAGCACAAGCGCCAGCATCGGACGCGCCGCATCCACAAGGTCACGCTCGGCGAGCGCGCCGTGAAGATCGCGCTCAAAGCTGTCGGTGTGCCCTATCGCTGGGGAGGAGCGTCCCCGGCAAGTGGATTCGACTGCTCGGGGCTCGTCCGCTGGGCCTACGGACGAGTCGGGATCAGCCTCCCACACAGCTCGTACGCGCTCTACGGCCGAGGGCGCTACGTGCGCCGGTCGCGAATGAAGCCGGGCGACCTCGTCTTCTTCTCAGGGCTCGGCCACGTGGGCATGTACGTCGGCCGCGGACGCATGGTGCACGCGCCGCAGTCGGGCAGCCGCGTTCAGGTCGTCACGCTCGGCGGGCCGTATTACGGGGTCAGTCTCGTCGGCGCCCGGCATATCGCCGACTAAGCGCTCTCGCAGCCGAGTGTGTGGAGCGGGGCGCCGCCAGTGGGGGGGTGGTCGACGGCAGCGCCCCGGTCCACCTCCGCGGCTCAGGACCCTGTCACCGCGAACCAGCTAGTGCCCGCAGCGTTGGTGACGAAGACGATCGGCGCGACGCATGGGCTTGGAAGCGCCACGTTCGCGTCGATCTCCGCATCGCCCGTGGTCGTCGCCGGGAATGCCTCTGTCAGGAGATTGACTGTCGAAACCGTCGTCGCATCGTTGGTGAGGCAGCTGACGAGCCCGTGGAACGACGGTTGCGGGTTTAGCCCGGTGCTGACCAGCACGAGACCCTCCACGTCGATCGAGAGCCTGCCGCCGCTCTTGAGCTTGCCGTCGACGCTATCCACCCGCCATGGAGCGCCGGCTCCGGGAAATCCCCGGATCGCGTTGGTGGCGCCCCTGAACGGGCCGTCGACGCCGACCATCGTGTTGAACTTCAGAACCGTCTCGCCGCCGGACGAACCCACCGCCGACGCCTGCGCGATGAGCGCGACGCCGAGCACGAGTGCCGCAACGATCGTCCATTTCCGCATCTCGTTCCTCC
>JBKPGE010000068.1:0-2859 GCA_046729215.1 Actinomycetota bacterium
ACATTCCCGCACACTCGGGCAGCCGAGCGACGAGCACATCGCTGCTTGTGCTCAATCAATGGACGAGGCCAGAGCTGCGCCGGACCGTGGCGACCTAGGGACGGGCTACGGACGGTAGACATCGAGGTTCGCCTTGCGTGCGAACCGGTCAGCGCAGAACCAAAAGGTCAAGCCAGTTGCTTCTGGTTTCCGGGTTCGCTGTGTCCTCGGCATGTCGTACGGCATGGCGGAGACGTTCTTTACCGCGGAGGAACTCGTCCTCAGTGAGATTGCGCATCGTGGTGTCGGCGTGGCGGAAAGTGTCCACCTGGCCGAGGAAGTCCGCGAGGCTGGTCGGGTACGTCTCACGAACCTGCTCAAGAGCGTCCTGGCGGAATCCTGCAGCCGCGAACGCCTTGCACGTATCTTTGACGGAGGGGTAGGTATCGACCGTCCGAGCGGTCTCAGGGAACCATCGGACGAGTTCGACCCTGTCGAGTCTGCCCGGGAAGCCCTGTCGGATGAGGACAGGGGCACCGGGGCGCAGAACCCGGCGGATCTCGTGTGCGGCGACTCCTAGGTCTGGGATGTGGTGAATGACAAGGGAGAGCCATGCGGCGTCTGCCGATTCATCTGGCAGCGGTAGGACGCTCGCATTTCCCTCAAGCACCTGGATGGCCGGTGTCCGCGGGATCTGATCCCGCATCGCGGCCGACGGCTCGACTGCGAGGACGCTGAGGTCGAACCAGTCGCTGAAGGCAGCGGCGAACGCACCGGTCCCCGCGCCGATGTCCACCAGAGTCATCCCCTGCGACGGGCGCAGGTGACGTCGTACCGCCTCGCGCCACTCCGAGAGTCCGTCGCGTGGGACCTCGCGGACCGCCTTGAACGCTACAGCGGTCTGCTCGTCATAGCTGATCCTGGCCATGTCATGCCTCCTCCCTGTCGCTTCTTTCGTTGATCAGTTGGTGTCGCGTTGGCGACTTGCGCGTCGGGGTCGGCCAGACACATGGCAGAGAAGCCCTCGCGAGAGGCTTGCCGTAGTGTTCGCGAATGTCCCCAGACGAAGTCGGTGCTCGCAGACCAACCGCTGGGACTATCCGCAGTTGGGCACCCCGAGGCGGATGACCGCGCGCCGGGGTGAGCGCTCAGCGTCCACCCAGACAAGAAGGCGCACGCACCGGGACAAGCGCGCCAACACGCTCCCCGACCAAAACGTGACCGGTCGCCCGTCGGCGCTGCTCCCTGAACGTTGCCCGCGCCGACAGGCGATGAATGTCACGACCCGATGCGTGTCGCGAAGGTATGTTTCGCCTTCGGGCAGGGGACCGTAGGCGAGACCGGCACCTCGCCGGGTGCTCGGGGACAGCTCCACCGTCACTCGGTGCCCGTTCCTGACGAGCAGTGGAAACTTCTGGAAGACCTCTGTACCGGTCGAGTTCGACACGACGCTCGGCGTGCCACCAGCGCCAATCAACGCCAGAGGGCCAACGATCAGGTTCCGGGGGTTGATGAAAGCGCCAGGAAATCGTGCTGACGATCGCGTCGAGCAGTCCTCGACGACGCCGCGAGGACGCTCTCTGACCGTGGCACCCGACATCGCGGGTCTCGCCGCAGGCGTGGCAGTCCGCCTCGACGCGCCAGCGGACTCGGTCCGGACGCTGGCGACCAGGACCGCCACCGCGCCCGCCGCCATCGCCGCGCTCACGATTTCTGTCCAGCGTCGCGCGTTCATACCACTATTCGTACACCCGGCGCACCCTGCGCGGTTCCAACTACGAGCAAATAGCAGCCTGGCGCCGTGAACTGCGCTGCGCCAGCGTGCGCGAATGTCACCCGAGGGTGCGCCACTTGAGCGCATGTGGAAGCGCCTACCCGGCCCTTTAGGGATCCGGACCTTCCGCCCGACGACGATCCAGGGATCATCGTCCGCTTCGACTTCTACATGGAGTAGGGCGGCCCCGTAGCGCGGATCGCGTCATACCCGGTCGAGGCCGCGCAGGCGGCCGGCGCCACAATGGAAGCATGCAACGAAGAAAGCTGCTCCTCGTCGGCGCTCGCGATGCGCCTGTAGGCGCGGAGGGGCGAACTCCGGCTCGTCAGCGAAGGTCAGCGAGGCGCTGCCCAACGGTATCCGCGTGCGGTAGACGCGCCTCCGCGCCCTCGTCAATGAGCGCAAGAACGGAGGCGGCCAGGGCTCTCCGGAGCGCATCAGGCTCGACCGCGCCAACGTGGGCATCGTCGAGTCGGCCAAGAGTGTCAGGGGAAAGGTCGTCGTAGCCACGCGCCTGCACCGCGGGTAGCCCCTGGCGGAGGCAGGCAAGCGAGATCGCGTGGTCGCGCACCGCGCCGACGTAATGCTCGGCCTGCCAGACACGCCCGCGCTCGATGCACGCGCGGGCGTGTAGCGCATAGATGACGCCCCACCCGAAGAGGTCCCGCGCGACGGCGGGCGTGAGTATGAAGAGGTCCCCCGCGACCGGTGGCTTGGGCGCCTCCGCGTCGCTCGCCTCTATCTCGCCGAACAGAAGCCGGAATCGCGGCCCTGCGGGACGAAAGTGAGCTGCCGGCGTCATCGAGAGGTCGAACTGAAGTGCGTCCGGCAGCAGGAACACACGGTAGGTGGTCGGACGGCGCTCGAGGTCGGCAAGGTGCACCGCATGGAGCTCGTCGATGAGCGTCCGCGTCCAGTCCTTGAGCACATCAGTGACCGGCACGTGGTCGGCGATGCTGAAGGTGAGGTCCAAGTCAGAGAAGCGGTCGCCGCCGTCCACGGCGAGCGAGCCGACGGCGGCTCCGGCAACGACGCGCTCATCCTCGTCCGCGAGCCGTAGCACGCGCTCGCGAAGAGCATCCCGCTGCTCAACGGTGAACACGAGG
>JBKPGE010000069.1:0-7320 GCA_046729215.1 Actinomycetota bacterium
CTCTCAACCTCATCCCCGCCGACGCGCGCCCGGAACACGTAGTAGGTCCACCCTTGGTACAGCAGGACGACCGGCGTCACGAGCAGGGCGACCACCGTCATCACAGCCAGTGCGTAGTGCGAGGAGGATGCGTTCTCGACCGTCAGGCTGTTCGCAAAGTCGGTGCTCGAGACCATGACCCGCGGGTACAGGCTGGAGAACAGCGTCGCCACGAGCAGGATCGTGCCCAGAGCGGTCAAGGCGAACGCGGCCGCGCTCCGGCGCGCATAGACAAGCAGTACGGCCCCGGCCAGCGCCGCAATCCCTAGTGCCGCGGGCAGGACCGGTGGGAAGAGGTCCTTGTCGTTCCGGTCGATCGCGACCGCGACCGTCCAGGCGAGCGCGATCGCCCCGACGGCAGCGGCCGGGATCGAGAGTCTTCGCGCGGCGCGGCCCGCCCGCTCGCAGAGATCGCCCGATGTGCGGAGCGTGAGGAAGGTCGCCCCGTGGAAGGCGAAGAGGAGCACCACGGCAACGCCTGCGGCAACCGTGTACGGACTGAACAGGTCGACCAGGCTGCCCGTGAAGTCGCCGCCGGCGTTGATCGGGACGCCGTAGACGAGGTTGGAAAGCGCGATCCCCCAGACGAGCGATGCCCCGCCGCTCCCGATCGCGTTCGCCCACATCCAGGTCGCCCGCCAGCGTGGGTTCTCGCTCTTCTCACGCCACTCGAACGACACGACGCGGATGATCAGAAGGAAGAGGACGAGCAAGAGGGCAACGTAGAAGCCCGAAAACATGGTCGCGTACCAGGCCGGAAAGGCTGCGAACGTTGCGCCGCCCGCGACGACCAGCCACACCTCGTTTCCGTCCCAGACCGGCCCGATCGTCTGGAACATCACACTTCGCTCGCGCTCGTCTCGCGGCAGGAACGGCAGCAGCATCCCGACTCCGAAGTCGAAGCCCTCGAGAAGGAAGTACCCGGCCCAGAGGACTCCGATCAGCAGGAACCAGAAAATCTGAAGATCCATCAGTAGCCCATCGCCGGCACCGGGGCCTCCTCTTTCTCGTCGAGCTTGGGCGGGTCGGTGCTCGCGTAGTGGCGCATGAGCAGGAAGTCGACGACGGCGAGCGCGCCGTAGAGCGCGGCGAAGACTCCCAGGCTGATGCCGATCGTCAGCGAGCTGACGCTCGGAGAGTTCGCATCCGCCGTCTTGAGGAGCCCCTGAACGATCCAGGGCTGGCGCCCGACCTCCGAGAGCACCCAGCCTGCGAGGGCCGACAGGTAGGGGAAGGCAATCGAACCGACACCCAACCAGAGGAACCACCGCGTCTGCTCGAGCCGTCCTCTTCGGTAGAGGAACGCGCCAAGCGCCGCGACGAGGAAGACGAGCGTCCCGAGGTAGGCCATGATCCGCATGCTCCAGTAGGTGGCCCGCGCGGGCGGGGTGTAGTCCCCGGGCCCATAACGCTGCTCGTACTCCGCCTGGACCTCGTTCATGCCCTGCACCTCGCCGTCGAGCGAGTCGGTCGCGAGCAGCGAGAGCAGGCGGGGGATCTGGATCGAGAAGGTCGGCGTCTGATCGCTCTCCGTGAAGCCGCCGATCTGGAAGAGCGAGAACGCGCACGGCTGGCATGTGTCCCACTGCGCCTCGGTGGCCGCGATCTTCATCGGCTGGTAGTCGGTGATGACGACACCGAGATGGCTGCCCACGGCGAGGTTTATGGCCGAGACGGGGACGAGAACGATCAGCGCCAACTTGGCGGCGTGCTTGAAGAGCTCGATGTTGCGGCCCCGCAGGAACTGCCAGCACGCGACGCCGAAGACCACGGCCGCCGCCGTCGTCAGTCCGACGAGGATCACGTGGATGTAGGCCCAGATCGAGAAGCGGTTGGTCAAGAGCTCCCAGATGCTCGTCAGCTCGGCGCGGCCGTCAGTGACCTTCGATCCGACCGGGCGCTGCATCCAGGAGTTGGCGACGATGATGAACAACGCAGAGAGCCAGCTCCCAAGCGCGAACAGCCACGCGGTCGTCAGATGCACACCACGCGAGAGCCGGTTCCAGCCGAAGATCCAGAGCCCGAGGAAGGTCGACTCGAGGAAAAACGCCGCCAGGCCTTCGATCGCGAGCGGCGCCCCGAAGACGTCGCCCACGAACTTGGAGTAGATCGACCAGTTCATCCCGAATTGGAACTCCTGGACGAGCCCGGTCGCCACTCCGATGGCGAAGTTGATCAGCATCAGCGTTCCGAAGAAGCGCGTGAGCCGCAGCCAGGCCTCGTCGCCTGACCGGTACCAGAGGGTCTGCATCAGCGCCACGAGCGGCGCGAGGCCGAGCGTCAGCGGGACGAACAGGAAGTGGTAGAGCGATGTCGTCGCAAACTGAATGCGAGCGAGATCGACGGTCGTTGAGGCGACGACCATGGCGGTTCGATAGTTGGTGCGCCGTAGCCGGATCTCATCGTCCAGAGGGGGTGATTCGGCCTTGCTCGGCCCGTGTTAGCGTCGCTTCATGATCTCCACCATTGTCGTCGGTTACGATGCCGCCGCACCCGCAAGCCGAGCCCTAGACCGGGCGATCGAGGAGGCGCGGAGTGCGCGTGCCCAGCTCCTCGTCGTCGCAGTCGAGGAGATGCCGCTCAATCCGGAAGGACCTCAGAACTTCGGGACGCTGGACGACACTCCGGCGCGAATGATCCCACTCGTCGAACCTGCCGAGCTCGAGCCCGTCCTCGAGGAAGCCAAGGAGCGAGTCGAAGCCGCGGGCCTCACGGGGGAGTACGTGTGGGCCGCCGGAGAGCCGGCCACTGCGATCGTCGACGCCGCGCGCGAGCGTGGTGCTGAGCTGATCGTTGTCGGCTCGCATCACCACGGTTTGCTCGCTCGAGTTCTCGGTCCGGACGTGGCGACCCACGTCAAGCGCGACGCCCGCTGCGACGTGATCGTCGCCGACTAGCCGAGGTGCAGAGGTTTACCGTCATGATCGAGGGCCCGACCTGGCAGGACGTCGACGAGGTCGAGCTGCCGCGACTCCCCGGCACGGGCGATCTGATCGAGACCAAGTACGGGACGTGTCTCGTGACCCAGGCCGACCCGTCCCCGAACCCTGATCCATACGCAGGCAAGATCGTCTGCCGTTTTCCCGGCGGTTCCTAGGCGCGGCCGCGTCGGGCCACCGCGCGACCCATGAGCACGCGCTGAAGCGCGAGCGTCGCGGAGGCGCCCACGACCAGCATCGCGACGTTGGCGCCGAGCACGCCTAGGGCACCGGTCGCTTTGGTGAGGTCGCCGAGCCCGGCTGCAACACCGAGGTATGCGGAGGCGGGGATCGTCGTCACCGAGATCGCCACACCGACCCCGGAGCTCGCGCGTGTCTCGAGCGCGAGCATGCCGGCCACCCCGGCAACGAGCGCGACGACGATCGTCTCATTGTTCACGCTGACCAGGCTTCCGAGGACGCCAACCTCGTGCAGGTCGAAATCGGAGGGGATCAGATCGAGCCGATCCTGTGCGAACGTGCAGAGTGCCGCCGCGACGCTGGCCACGCAGAGACCCACGGCGAGCGTCGCCAGGGCGCGGCCGGCGAGCCCGGCACGACGGCCGACCACGCCAACGGCGGTCGCGGCTATCGGCAGGAGGTCCGGGCTGACCGCCATCGCGCCGACGATGAGGATCACATTGCTATCGATCACGCCGTAAGCGGCGATGACACCGGCCACGAACATGAACACCAGGTACCGCGCGAGCGGTCGCGAGTAGAGCCAGGCCATGCCGAGCACGTCTTCCCAGACGAGGCTCGTATCGACCTGACCGGTTGCCGCCCGCCCGACGACGTCGACACGCATCAGCGTGATGCTGGAATCGGGCACACCCGATCCGCGCAGGCTCTCCAGCAGTGTGTCGACGGATCTCGGGCGGACGGCTGCCGAGACGACCGAGTGACCCGCCAGAACGGCCGGAACGACCCTCACACGGCTGACGCCCTCGACGTCTTCGAGCAGCTGGGCGACCTTCGTCATCTGTGGCGAGCGCCCGAAGACCTCGAGGCTGATCAACTCATGTCACCCGGCTCGGATGAGGACGCAAATCGAGGAGCCAGGGACAATCCTCCCGATGTCCTCGGACGAGATCCTGTTCGGCCTCGGCCTCACGCTCGTCCTTGCCGTTGGCTCGCAGCTGCTCGCGCGACGGATGAGCCTCCCCGCAATCGTGATCCTGCTTCCGGCGGGCTTTCTTGCCGGGATCGCGACCGACGACGTGCATCCCGACGAGCTCCTGGGGGCGCTGTACCAGCCGTTCGTCTCGCTCGCCGTGGGCGTCATTCTCTTCGAGGCCGGTCTCAGGTTGGCGTTTCGCGAGGTCGCCGTCGGCGTCCACAAGGTGGTCGTGCGCCTCCTCGCGTTCGGCGTTCTCGTTACCTGGGGCGGCGTCGCGGTAACCGTGTTGTTGCTCTTCGACCACATGGACCGGGGCGTTGCATTCTTGATCGGCGCGATCCTGGTCGTCTCAGGCCCCACGGTCGTGCTGCCCCTGCTCGCATTCATTCGTCCGACGCGGGAAGTCCGTTCCGTCTTGAAGTGGGAGGGAACGCTCGTCGATCCGATCGGCGCGCTGCTGGGCGTGCTGGTTTTCCATGCAGTCAGCTCGAGGTGGCGGCCGGGCCAGCTCCTGCTCAGCCTCGGGGTCGGCGCGTTGGTCGGAGCTGTCGCAGCGGTCGTGCTGCTGTTTCTCCTTGGTGAGCTCCACCGCAACGCGCCGCGACAGTCCGTCCTCGCAACTCTGATGGTCGTCGTAGCTGCCGTCGTGGCCGCCGATCTCATTCGTGAGGACGCCGGCTTCGTGGCGGCCGTACTGATGGGGATGTTCCTCGGCAATCAACGTCGCGTCGACGTCTCGCTCACTCTCGAGTTCGAGGAAACGCTCGTCCAGTTGCTCGTCGGGGTCCTGTTCGTGCTTATCGCCGCGTCGGTCTCTCCGGACGACATCGGAGAGGTGCTGCCGCAAGCGCTGGTGCTCGTCGCCGTGATGGTCCTTTTGCTGAGGCCCATGGCAGTGGCGCTCGCAACATGGCGCTCGACGCTCAGCCGGCAAGAGCGCGCGTTCATCGCGTCCATGGCGCCTCGTGGGATCGTGGCCGGCGCGACCGCGTCCGCGTTCGGTCTGCAGCTCGCGCAGGACGACGTCGGGGGTGCGGATTCCGTGCTCCCGATCGTCTTCGTGGTGATCTTCGGCACCGTGTTGCTCTACGGGCTCACTGGCCCGATCGCCGCGCGGCTGCTCGGGCTGGCCGGCGCCGGGCATCAACTGGTGCTCGTCGTCAGTGGTCACACATGGGCGCGCGAGATCGCCGTAGCCCTCAAGCGGGCCGGGGTCGCAGTGCGCATGTGGGTGGGACCGGCCGCTGACCGAGCAGCCGCCCAGGCAGCCGGTATCGAGGCCGATCGGGGTCGCATGATGATTGACGCTGTCGACCGGGATGCCGAGCTCGAGGAAGTCACCGACGTCCTTCTGCTGACCCGCAGCGACGACTTCAACGCCGTTACGGCCGCCGAGCTGCGCGGTGAGCTCGGTCACGGACACGTCTTTCGAGTAGCTCCCGACCCGGAGGAGCCGGACCTGCTGCCGCCTTTGAGCGAGGCCGGGATTCTGGGCGGGCCAACGCTCACATTTGCCGAGCTCAGCAACCGGTTCGCCGCGGGCGCTCGGATCGTCCTCCGTCCCGCGGACGGGTCGTCTCGGCCGACGGACGCACGGACGGAAGTGCCGCTTTTCGCCGTCCGCTCCGATGGACGCCTGAGCATCGCCGCAGATGAATCCCCGCTCGACGTGCGAGCGGGCGACACCCTCATCGTCCTGGCTTCCCCGCGCTGACTCAGGTCTCGACGGTGATGCGGGCGGCACGTTCGTGGGTGAGACCTGCCCAGGTCCAGTCGACGACGGCCTTGGCTCGATCCTCCCCCGTGGAGAGCAGCGCGAGATGCACGCTTCCCCACGCCAGAAAGGCGATCCTGCCTGTGAGTGTCCGTCCGCGAGGCAACTGGACGACCGCCGCTCCCCGCCCGATCGTCGCCATCGTGCCCTTGTCGTGGTAGCTGAAGGGCTCGGCCTCCTTGCCCGCGATCAGGCCCGCGATGTTCTTCCCGGCCTGCTCGCCGGCCTGAAGCGCGACAGAACCCAGCTGCGGCAGGACCTCGTTCGTCTTCGAGTCGGTAATCCACGCGATGTCCCCAACTGCGAACGCCTCGGGGTGCTCTGGGATGCTGAGATCGGACTTGACCGCGATGCGGTTGCCCTTCTGGAGCTCGAGACCGAGCGACTGGACGATGGGGTTCGCCTGCAGCCCAGCGCCCCACACGAGCGTGTGGGCTTGGAGAACCTTGCCGGACTTGAGCGTGACCCGGGTCGGCTCGACCGACTCGACGATCTCACCGAGAACGACATCGACGTCACGTTCCTCCAGCGCGCCTTTTGTGTAGACCCTGAGCTCCTCATCAAACATGCCGAAGAGCGACGGAGCCGCCTCGACGAGCGTTATCTGCGCGTGCTCGGCGTGCAGGTCGGGATAGTCCTCTGCGAGATTGCTTTGGTAGAGCTCCGATAGCGCACCCGCGCTCTCGACGCCGGTGGGCCCTCCGCCGACCACAACCACGTTGAGGGCACCGTCTTCGGCAAGCACAGAGTCCTTGTCTGCGGCTTCCCACTTGCCGAGCAGGTGATCTTTCAGCCGCACCGCATCCGCCAGCGTGTACATCGGAAAGGCGTGCTCGGCGGCGCCTTCCGCGCCGAAGAAATTGACTTCCGCGCCGAGCGCCAGGATGAGGTAGTCGTAGACGATCGGCTCCATTCCGGCGAACTGCACCTCGCGTTTCTCGAGGTCGATCGCAGTCGCCTCGTCCACATGAACACGGGCGTTAGGCTGGTCGTGGAACAGGTCGCGTAGTGGATGCCCGACCGCCGTCCGCTCGAGCAGGTCGGTGGCGACCTGGTAGAGCAGCGGCTGAAAAGTGTGGTAGTCGTGCTTGTCAACCAGCACGACCTCGGCATCGGCCTCCTTCAGTGCGCGCGCAGCGCCGATCCCTGCAAAACCACCTCCGAGAATCAGGACTCGTGCAGCCATGACACCTCCAAGCTAGAGCTGCGGTCTGGGCGAGGCATCACCCGGGCGGGATGATGTCGGCACGAGACCCCAGGCGCTCGTGAACGATTCGCCCGCCTCCATGCGGATCACGTTCTTTCCAGTCCGGAACGCGTTCGGTGGGCAGGTCATCGGCTCGACCGCGATGCTGCGCCTGGCGACGTCAGGCAGCGGATCTCCCGTGAAGAGCTGCAGGTACGGGTAG
>JBKPGE010000070.1:0-5030 GCA_046729215.1 Actinomycetota bacterium
TGGCCCCGGGAAGCATGAAGAGACGCGAAAGCGCCTCAGCTGGGCTGTCCGCGATCAAGGTGGGCTACCAGCGGATCTCCTGAAGCCCGAAGTAGGTGGCGGCGAACGGGTCCGGCGGCGACGGCGTCACCGTCGTCTTGATCGCCTTGAACTGCGCGATGCGCTCGGGCGGCCCATGATCTGCTCCCAGCCGGAGTTGAAGCCCGGATCGGCGCGGTTGAGCTCGCTGAAGCTGTCGTCCCCGTTCTCCTGCTCCAGAGTGCGCCGGAGACCGGATCGAAGGCAATCCCGAAGCTGTTCCGAAGGGCGTAGGCGAAGATCTTCTGGATGTTCGCCCCGACCTCGCCGCCGATGGACGCGCCGGCGGAGAAGAACGGATTGCTCGTCGGCGTCATCCCGTCGTCGTTCAGTGTGAAGAAGTGCGGGTGCAGCGCGATCCCGAGCAGTCCGCGCTCGGACGCGCTGTCGACCGGCAGATCGAGAACAGTGCTCTGCACGACGCCGTTGACGACGCGCTGCACCTTCCCGGTGGCTTTCTCGAGCACGAGCATGTCATTCGGCCCGAGGAAGGCCATGCTGATGAGCTGGTCGACCCCGAGGCCCTCCTGGTCGGTGAAGTCACCCCCTTGGGGTCGTTACGCAGGGGCGGACGTGCGGATTGGAGGCTGGGGGTGGCTGAGGAAACACCCCCAAGCTTTGCCGCGGTTACAGGCCTGGGAGGCCGCCCGACGTCGGGCTTCGAGTCCGGCCGGCCGCGAGTCGAGGATCCCAGCCCAGGCATCGCTCCCTGAATAGAGGAGCGAGCCGTCCGTCGCGAAGCACGAGTCGACGGCGCGGGCCGGTTTCTGGCCGATGAGCATCCACTCGTCCATGACGTCGAGAGCCATCGGCGTCTGGTCGAACTGCGGCGCGCCGGGCCGCGCTTCCGTGAACCAGATCACCTGGTTGGACGCGTCACCGTCGAAGTTGAGCATCCGCTTCCGCGAGGCGAACGACGGGTGCGAGTTGTGCATGTCGAGCCGGTGCTGGAGGTAGTGCCGCCAGTCGATCACCGGGATGTCGATGTCGCCGCGGAAGACGATTCCCAAGGTGTAGGCGGCATTCGCAGCGGCCAAATCAGTCGTCTTCTCATCTCTCCCCTCCTCGTTGGCCCGTTTCCCCGGCGGACTATCGAATCGTCCGTAGCATCGAGGCGTGCTCCTAGAGGCTTTCACCGCCGCGCTCATCTGCCTCGACCCCGGCCACGGGACGCTTCCTGCGATCGGGCGGCAGCGCGAGCCGATCGGCCCCGGCTCCCGCGTCCCGAAGATCAAGGACGGCGGCGGCGCGGCGGGTGAGGCGGAGATCGCGCTCCGGATCGCGCAACGGACGCGGTCGTTGCTGCTCCGGCGCGGGTACCGCGTGGCGATGACGCGCACCGGCTCCGGCTACCGGGGCGGGAACATCGCGCGCGCCCGGTTCTGCAACGCTCGCGGCGCAACGCTGATGCTGCGGATCCATGCCGACGGCTCGACGGACAGCTCTCAGCGCGGGATCTCGACGCTGACGCCGGCCTTCCACCGCGGCTGGACGGATGACGTCTACCGCTCGAGCCGCCGCGCCGCTGGTGCGATCCAGTCCGGGCTCGTGCGCGCCACCGGCGCCCGCGACCTGGGCGTCGCCGAGCGCTCCGACCTCACGGGCTTCAACTGGGCCGATGTGCCCGTGGTGCTTGCGGAGACGGGCTTCCTGAGCAACCCCGTCGACCGGCGGTTGCTCCACTCGAGCGTGTATCAGTGGCGGATCGCCCGCGGGCTCACCGCGGGGGTCGCCGCGTTCAGTCCTCCTCGTTAGCCGCGCGCATCCGGTCGACCGCTGAGCGACCTTCGGCATGGACGGCCTGCCGCCGCTCCGCGGGATCCGTCGGAAGCGCCTCGGCGGCATCCACCGTCGTCTCGGCCGATTCGAACTCGTCGCGATCCTCGGCGACAACGCGCGATTCGTCGAGCCGGCGACGCAGGGCATCTGCGCGAGGATCGACCGGCTCGATCTCGACCCAGCCGGGCGGCCGGCGGCGGATCGAGCGCCAGAGCGCGGCGGCCCCCACGGCTACTCCCCCGGCCAGCAACGCGATGCGGCGCTTCACGGGGCCGATGCTACACTGCCCGCCGCTTCCTGCCCCGCTGCCGCGCAGCGTGGCCGCCTAGACCGAAGGAAGGACTTTTGACGCCCTACGAAATCCTGCTCATGCTCGATCCGGAGCTGCCGGAGGAGCGCCAGAACGAGATCGTCACCCGTACGCGCGAGCTGATCGAGCGCGGCGGCGGTTCTTGGGACAACGACGACATCTGGGGGCGGCGCAAGCTCGCCTACGAGATCGACCACAAGACGGACGGCGTGTACCACCTGCTGACCTTTTCGGCCGAGCCCGAGACCCTCGACGAGGTCTCGCGCGTCCTCAAGATCACCGACGGAGTCATGCGCCACATGGCCGTGCGGCGGAGCGAGCACCGTCCAGCCGGGACGGTAGCGTCGCCGCGTGAGGACCGGCAGGATGCACCGGAGCCCGAACCCGTCGCAGCAGAGGAGGAGTAGGCATGGCCAACATCAACCGCGTCGTTCTCGTTGGGAACCTGACCAAGGACCCGGAGCTCCGGCACACGCCGAGCGGCACCGCCGTCTGCAAGCTCCGCATCGCGGTCAACACCCGCCAGAAGGACTCGTCCACGGGCGAGTGGGGCGACAAGCCCAACTACTTCGACGTCACCGTCTGGGGCAACCAGGGCGAGAGCTGCGCACAGTACCTCTCGAAGGGCCGCGCGGTCGCCGTCGACGGCCGCCTCGACTGGCGTGAGTGGGAGGCGCAGGACGGCACCAAGCGGCAGGCGGTCGAGATCATCGCCGACACCGTCCAGTTCATCGGCGGCCGCGGCGAAGGCGAGGGCGGCGAGCGCCAGTTCGTCCCCGCCGGCGCACAGCAGGAGAACGCCGACTTTTCGCCCTCCGCAACGGACGACGACATTCCGTTCTGATGGCGAAGGCACGAAGAGGAGAGCAGCGCACCGGCCGCCGTGGGCCGCCGACTGGACCGATCAAGCGGCGGTCCTGCCAGTTCTGTCGCGACAAGGTCGACGAAGTCGATTACAAGTACGCCAACCAGCTCCGGCGGTTCGTCTCCGAAAAGGGGAAGATCCGCTCCCGCCGCATCACCGGCACCTGCCGGCGCCACCAGCGGCAGGTCGCTCTCGCGGTCAAACGTGCGCGCGAGATGGCGCTCCTGCCATACGCGACCACGTAAGGTGCTCCTCCCGGCAATGTCATCCGAGCCTTTGGCGGCTGGAATGCGGCGCCAGGGAGTAGCCTCGGGCCCCGCCATATCTCATCGATATGGACGCGTCCCGAGTCCGCACCCTGGCTTGTTTTTCGCTCGCCAAATGCGCGGCAACATCACCTGAAGGAGCACTAGCCATGCAGATCATCCTCCTCAAGGACGTCGAGAAGATCGGGCTGCGCGGGGAGGTCGTGGACGTCGCCCGCGGGTATGCGCGGAACTACCTGCTCCCGCGACAGCTGGCACAGCCAGCGACGCCGGGCGCGCTCGAGGATATGCGGCGCCGCGACGAAGTGCGAGCCCGCCAGGAGGCGCGCACGCACGAGGAGGCGCGGGACATCGCCGCACGGCTGGAGCAGACCGTGCTCCGCTTCGACGTCAAGGCGGGACCGACCGGTTCGCTCTTCGGATCCGTGACGGCGACGGACATCTCCGACCGGCTCTGGGCCGACCGCAAGGTCAGGATCGACCGGCGCAAGGTCGAGCTGGAGCCGATCAAGCGGGTCGGCCGCTACGAGGTGCCGCTCGAGGTCTTCACGGATGTGGACGTGGTGCTCCGCCTCGAAGTCGTCCCCGAAGGGGGCGACGTCGCCGACATGGAGGCGATGGAAGCCGCTGCGCGGGCCGAGGAGGAGGCTGCGGCTGCCGCGGCAGCCGAGGCCGCCGCGACTGAGCCCGAGGGCGCGGTCGAGTCCGAGGAGTGGGTCGAGGTGCTCGAAGAGGCGGAGGCCCAGGAGCCCGAAGCGCCGGCTGAGGGCGAGGAGGCAGTGGCGCCCGAAGCTGCGGGCGAGCCCGAAGCGGCGGCCGAGCCCGAGCCCAAGCGCGCAGAGCAGTAACGAAAGACGGACGACTCGTCCACAGGCTCTGTGGGGCCTGGGGATGCCCGCACGAAAAAGCCGCTCGGAGCGGGAAGTCCGTTTCGCCCGAACGGCCCTGTTGTGGGGACAACGTCCGCCCGGTCGTGGATGATTGGGCCGAACGTGTGTTCTTCACCCTGCATATGGCCGGGTTTTCGCCCTAGTAATAGGGGACAGCGGGTTTGCGTCCGGGCGCGAGACGCGGAATGAATGCGTCCGTGAGCGGGCAGGTAGCCGAAGTCCTCCAGCCGGCGCAGACGGCCCCGGTCCCGCCCCAGAATCTCGACGCCGAGGAGTCGGTCCTCGGCTCGATGCTGCTCTCCCCAGGCGCGATCGGGGCCGTGAGCGAGATCCTCGACGCGGCCGACTTCTACCGAGAGAGCCACGCGAAGGTCTATCGCGCGGCGCTCGCGCTCTATGCACGCGGGGAGCCGGTCGATGCGATCACGCTGATCGACGCGCTCGAGGAGCGGGGCGAGCTCGAGGGCGCCGGCGGCCGAGACCGCATCCACGAGCTCGCCGCGCTCGTGCCGGCCACGGCCAATGCGGCGCACTACGCGCGCATCGTCCGCGAGATGGCGACACTGCGCGGGCTGATCCGGGTCGGCCAGGAGGTCGGCCGGCTCGGCTGGGAGCGCCCCGGCGAGACCGTCGACCTCGTCGACCGCGCCGAGCAGCTGATCTTTGAGCTCTCGCAGAGCCGCGTGACGGGCGAGTTCGCACACATCGAGGCCCTGCTGAAGGAGAGCTTCGAGCGGATCACCGCGCTCTACGAGGCCGGCGAGGAGATCACCGGCGTGCCATCCGGCTTCCGCGATCTCGATCGACTTACCTCCGGCTTCCAGCCGGGCAACCTGATCATC
>JBKPGE010000071.1:0-13095 GCA_046729215.1 Actinomycetota bacterium
AGCTGATTGCGGCTCTCGCGCCGCGGCTGGCTTTCCCCGGGCACGGCGAGGTGCTCGAGGATCCGGCAGGCCGGGCACGCGAGCTGATCGCGCACCATGCAGAGCGCCTCGAGCAAACCGCCGAGGTCCTCGACGGCCAACCGCAGACCGCCTACACGGTCTCCTTCTCGCTCTTCCCCGACCCCCTGTCGCCGACGCTTCGCCGCTTTGCTCTCGCGGAGACGCGGGCGCACCTCGAGTACCTCGTCCGCCGGAACGGCGCCCGGAGCGTCGATGACGGCGAACGCGTTTCGTACGCCGCTTCCGGGTAGACCCCCAGACATGACCGATTTCGGCTACGCCTTGTCGTCGGAGGAGCATGGCCCTCGGAAGCTCATCGACTACGCCCGCAAGGCCGAGGAGACCGGCTTCGAGTTCGCCATGATCTCCGACCACTTCCACCCTTGGACGGACGCCCAGGGTCAGAGTCCCTTCGTCTGGAGCGTGGTCGGCGGGATCTCGCAGGCGACCTCGCGCCTTCGGTTGGGAACCGGCGTCACGTGCCCGCTGATCCGCATCCACCCGGCGATCATCGCCCACGCCGCGGCCACGGCCGGCGAGATGATGCAGGGCCGGTTCTTCCTCGGCGTCGGCTCGGGCGAGAACCTGAACGAGCACGTCGTCGGTGAGGTCTGGCCAGCGCCCGACGAGCGACTCTCGATGCTCGAGGAGGCGATCGAGGTCATGCGCCTTCTCTGGCAGGGAGGTGAGCAGACGCATCGCGGCGATTACTACGACCTCGAGCAGGCTCGTCTGTACACCCTTCCCGACGATCCGGTGCAGCTCGCTGTCGCGGCGTCTAAGCCGAACGCAGCGGAGCTGGCCGGGCGGCTCGGCGACGCGTTCGTCAGCACCGCGCCGGATCCGGATGTGCTCGAGAAGTTTGAGTCCTCAGGCGGCGCTGGGAAGCCGAAGTACGGCCAGATCACCTGTTGTTGGGCCGCCAGCGAGGAGGAGGGCAGCCGCACGGCCCGTGAGATCTGGCCGAACGCTGCGCTGGGCGGGGAGCTGACGTACGAGCTTCCTTTGCCGCGGCACTTCGAGCAGGCGACGGAGAAGGTGACGCCGGAGGACCTCGCCGAGGAGATCCCTTGCGGGCCAGATACGGACCGCTTTCTCGAGGACATCCGAAAGTACGAAGAGGCTGGCTACACGCACATCTATTTTCATCAGGTCGGCTACGACCAGGACGGCTTCTTCCGGTTCTGGCGCGAGGAGCTCGAGCCAAAGGTCTCCTAGGGGAGGCCGCTGTGCGGGACGTCGACCGTCGTGGTGAGGAGCACGGCTTCCCGAGCCTGGCTCCGTCGTCGCTCCGAGAAGTCAGGAGCCGCGCAAAAGAGGAGTGTCCGCCCGTGCTCTCCGCCGAGCATGCAGGCGAAGAACTGCAGGTGCTCAGGAGCTCGGATCTCTTCGATGATCTCGCCACCTGGAGCGAGGCGACAGCAGCGGCTGCCTCGTGCATCGGCCGACCAGATGTGCCCGTCGGCGTCGAGCGTGCAGCCGTCAGGCGCGATGTCCGGAACCTCGGCCCAGATCCGACGCCCCGCAAGTGATCCGTCGTCCTCGATTCGGAAGGCGACGTACCGACGGCCGTAGGTCTCCCCCACGATCAGCGTACGGCCGTCGTCCGTGATCACCGTGCCGTTCGGGAAGAGGAGATTCTCGGCGGCGAGTGAGCTCGAGCCATTGGGATCCACGCGGATCAGGCCGGTCGGCTTGCGCTCTTCGCGCGCCGTCAGATCGAAACCGAAGTTCCCCACGAACGCCCGGCCGTCCGAGTCGACGACCAGGTCGTTCAGGTGCCCGCCGCAGAACTCGCCGAGCTCCGCATGGACCGACAGCTCACCGGCAGGGGACCGGCGCAGCAGGCGGCGGTCCTTCATCGAAACGACGAGCAGCGAGTCGTCCGGAAGCCAGCCGAGGCCGGACGGCTGGCCGGCAACGGTCAGCACCTCCTGCTCCCGACCCCGCGTGTCTACGGCGAAGACGGCGTGGCGATAGAAGTCGGAGACCCACCAGCGCCCGTCGTGCCACCGCGGCCCTTCGAAGAAGGCGCCGCCCTCAAGCAGCAGCCGCAATGGCCTGCCGCTCATTCAGTCTCGTTCGCTGCGGAGCGCGAAGCGTCGGTCTGACGTCCGGGCAAAGACACGCTCGGCACGGCCTTCGAACCAGCCGAACCGCACGTCACCGGTCGGGGTATCGAAGAGCGGCACGAACGGCTTGAGATCGAGCACCGGTGATCCGTTCAGGAGGTCCAGGCCCTCGACCACGACGCCGGAAGGCTCGATCGAGACGACACGGGCGAGGGACAGGCCGATCGGATTCGGTCGTCGAGGCGAGCGCGTCGCGAACGTTCCGTGCGACACCTCGTCGAGGAACACCCGCACCGTCGAGTTCCAGCCGACTGTCTCGTGCAGATGAGCGAGCACCCAGACGTGGGTGAATCCGGCGAGATCGGCGAGACAGCCGATGTGTTCGGGCGAGACCTCGATCGTGGACGCACCCTTGGTGTCCGCCATCGCCTGAAGCGGCATGCCGTCGATCTGCGAGTGCGGCGACACGACGTACCCGATCGGCTTGTAGACGACCGGCTCGGCGATGCGCCTCTCGAGCAGTCCCTCGACGAAAGAGAGGGCGCCGCGACTCGCTGACAGGCGCCAGAGCGCGAGCGTCCGATCAAATCCGGACGTCGAGGCGAGTTGATCGTCGAGTGCCCGCTCGATGCGCACCAGGACAGTTGCCTGCCGGCCGAGGAGCAACTGCGGGTCGAGCTGTGCGCGATCGTGGAAGAGCAGCTTCAGCATCAGCTCGGAGCGCAGATCGCGCACGTGGGCAACCGGGCTGCTGCGCCAGCGGACGAATTGCGAGCGGCCGCGACGGGTCGGGCCGAGAGTCGTACGCGCCGGTCCTTGCTCACTAGGGCTCGTCCGCCGCACCTCGGCGAGACCTGCGTCGCGGAGCTGCCGGAGCGCCCGATAGGCGAGTGCGCGCGTGCACGAGTACACGCGACCGATCGAGCCCGGCGGGCTTAGCTCCCGGGCAACAGCCCAACCGTGAGCTGGCTTCTCGCAGAGCAAGCCCAACGCCGCCCACTCGGAGAGCGACGGCTTGGTTGGTGGACGTCGAGCCATGCGTGAGCATCGTACGCGCATGCTGCATCCGGTAGTCAAAGAATTTCTACTTGTGTGTTAGGGTCGGCGACCGGGATGAGACGAGGATCGGACTCATGAACCGGAGACGCTTCATCCTCAGCTCCGCCGGCCTCTCCGCGGCAGCTCTGGGCGGCCCCTGGGCCGGGACAGCCGGCGCTGCGAGCGAGGACGACCTCGCCTTCGCGAACTTCGGTGTCTCCGCTGAGTTCCTGCTCAAGGACTTCTACTCCAAGGCGCTCGGCCGCAAGCACTTCCTGGGGGCGCGGGCGAACGTGCTTCGTCAGGGGCGGACGGCGGCGACGAAGCACGCCCGAACACTGAGCAACCTGCTGGTCAGCTTCGGCGACACGCCGCCTCTCGAGCAAGACTTCGAATTCGCGTGGCCGAGCCGCACGTTCTCGAGCGCTCCGGCCACGGTGAAGACGGGCCTGACCGTGTTGCGGGCGCTCCTCGGCGCGTACCAGAGCGCCGCGGCGACGGCTTCCCTCGTCGACTACCGGATCCTGTATGCGAGCCTCGGTGCGAGCATCGGCGAGCAGGTCGGAGCCCTGGCCGGGCTCTCAGCACCGGTGGGCGCGAAGTCGTTCCCTCCGGCCACCGAAGTCGAAACCGCCAGCGCCGCCATCGAGACGTATCTGGGCTAGGAGAGACGCGATGAGGAATCGGTTCGTTGCACTCTTTGCGATCGCGCTGATCGCCGCATGCTCTCTGGCTTCGAGTGCCGGCGCGCGTCGGCAGGCGGATCCGCTGACGATCTACGCGGCCGCGTCCCTGACCGAGGTGTTCAGCTCCTTCGATCGAGCGCAGAGGTACAACTTCGCGGGGTCGAACGCGCTCGAGACGCAGATCCGGAACGGTGCGCCTGCGGACGTCTTTGCCTCAGCGGCACCGCTGAGCACCCAGCGTCTCTTCCAGGCTCGTATGGTCGAGAAGCCCGTCACGTTCACCTCGAACCGGCTCGTGCTGATCGTGCCGCGTTCGAACCCGGCGGGGATCCACTCCGTGTACGACTTGAAGCGGAAGCCGGTGAAGCTCGTGATCGCAGGAGCGGCTGTGCCGGTCGGCGGTTACACGCGAACGGTGCTCCGCAAGATGGGGTTGACGTCGGTCCTCTCGAAGGTCGTAAGTCAGGAGTCCGACGTCAAAGCGGTCACCGGAAAGGTCGCGCTCGGACAGGCCGACGCCGGCTTCGTCTACGCAACCGATGCACGACCGGTTCGCTCGCAGGTGTCAGTCATCCGCATCCCGGCCTGGGCACAGCCGCGCATCCGCTACGAGATCGCGGTCGTGTCGAGGTCGAGCCACGAGGCGGCCGCACGGGCGTGGGTCAAGAAGATCCTGTCCCCGAGGGGGCAGAGGGCACTGAGGAACGCCGGGTTCCTCCCGATCCCGAAGGCGTCGCGGTAGCCCGGCTCTTCCGCACGGCGCTCCTCTTTGCAACCGGCGTCGCGCTGCTCTTTCTGCTGCTCCCCATCGTCTCGGTCTTCCTACGGGTACCGCTGAGCGATCTCCTGTCGGCACTCGCGAGTAGCGCCGCACTCGATGCAATTCGAGTGACCGCCGAGACGATCGCCGTGGCCATGGCGGTCATCCTTGTCTTCGGGACGCCGGCCGCGTACTGGATCTCGAGCCGCCACGGTGTCGCGCGAGACGTTGTCGTCACGCTGGTCGAGCTGCCACTCGTGCTCCCGCCGGCGGTGGCGGGTATCGGCTTGCTGGTCGCATTCGGTCGGGCCGGACTACTCGGCGGCACAGTTGATGCGCTCGGGATCGATGTCGCGTTTACGAAGGTCGCCGTGATCCTGGCCGTGACATTCGTCGCCAGTCCCTTCTTCCTCCGCACTGCGATCGCGGCCTTCGAGGCCATCGACCCGACTCTGCCGGCCGCAGCGCGGACGCTCGGTGCCGGACCCGGACGGGTGTTCTTCCGGGTGATGCTCCCGCTCGCAAAGGGCGGGCTCGGCGCCGGGGCGGCGCTCGCCTTTGCGCGTGGCCTCGGTGAGTTCGGAGCCACGATCATGTTCGCGGGCTCGCTGCAAGGCGTGACCCAGACGTTGTCGCTCGCGATCTACGAGCAGTTCGATGTCGATTTCAACGTCGCACTCGCGATCAGCGCCCTGCTCATCGTTGTCAGCGCGGTCGTCCTGTTGTCCGTCAAGCTCATGACCAGATGGCACTCCGGGTCCGATTCACTCATCCTCTCCGCTCCTTCGTCGCGTCAGCCGAACTGACCGTCTCGCGGGGGGAGACGCTCGCCCTCGTCGGCCCTTCAGGGGCCGGCAAGACGACGACCCTCCGTGTCGTCGCGGGTCTGCTACGGCCGCAGTCGGGCAGCGTCACGATCGATGAGACTGTGCTGCTCGACACCGAACGAGGGCGCGACGTTCCTCCCGAGCAGCGGCGGATCGGCTACCTCTTCCAGGAGTACGCCCTCTTTCCACATCTCGACGTCCTCGGGAATGTGCGCTTCGGCGCAAGGGACCGCTCGCGGGTGAACGACCTCCTCGAGCGCTTCCGAATCGGACACCTCGCGCGCGTTCGCGTGAGCGAGCTCTCGGGAGGCGAGCGCCAGCGTGTTGCCCTCGCGCGCGCACTGGCTCGTGATCCAGCCGTCCTGCTGCTCGACGAGCCGCTCTCGGCGCTCGACGCTCATACGAGGGCCGGAGTCCGCGCCGAGCTCTTCGAGCTGCTCCATTCGCTTGCGCTCCCGACGCTGCTCGTGACCCACGACTTCGAGGACGCGGCCACGCTGGCCGACCGAGTCGGCGTCATCAGCGATGGACGCATCCTCCAGCTCGGCAGTCCGATGGAGCTCGTCTCGGTGCCGGTCGACCCGTTCGTCGCCACCTTCACCGGGGCCATGGTGCTTGCGGGTCGCGCCGTCGGAAGCCGGCGCGGCCTGACGGAGGTCGCGCTCGACAACGGCTTCACTGCCTGGAGCGCGGATTCGGCGGCCGGCAGGGTCAACGTCGCCGTCTATCCGTGGGACGTCTCGCTCGGTCACACCGTGGAAGACGATTCCCGAATGAATCACTTCACTGCAGCGGTCACGTCGATCGCGCCGATGGGGAATCGCGTGCGGGTCAAGGTCGGACCGGTCGTCGCCGAGATCACGGGTGCCTCGGCTGACCGCCTGGACCTCCGTCCAGGGCTCACCGTCACCGCCTCCTTCAAGGCGACTGCTACCCGGCTCTTTCCCGCGGACGGCTCGGCCACCCCCGCGCGCTAGGGTCGAGGCGGATGGACGACCGCACTCCGGCCTGGGGCATCGAGCCGGTCCCGGAGCGACTCCGCGTACTGGGGCTCTTCGACCTCACCTCCCTGTGGGGAAACCTCGGCGTCTCGCTGCTCGTGCTCGTCATCGGCGCGCTGCTCGTTCCGGCGCTGACGCTGCGGGACGCCCTGCTCGCGATCCTCGTCGGCAGCCTGATCGGAAACGCGATGGTCGGCGTCGCCGGCCTGATCGGGGCCGATGCGCGAGTGCCGGCGATGGTCCTGCTCCGCGCTCCCCTCGGCCGCCGCGGCTCCTACATCGCGACCGCGCTGAACGCACTCCAGTGTCTCGGCTGGGCCACCTTCGAGCTGATCATCATCGCGGCGGCTGCGAGCGCCCTCTCGGACAAGATCTTCGGTTTCAAAGCGAAGCCGGCGTGGACGATTGCCTTCGGGATCCTCACCGCCGTCTTCGCGCTGCTCGGCCCCGTCGGGTTCGTGCGGCGGATCCTGCGCCGCTTCGGGGTGTGGCTGGTGCTCGCCTCGCTGATCTACCTGACCTGGTGGGCGCTGTCCGAGGCTGATCTGCGCGCGCTCTGGGACGCACCGGCCCAGGGCGGTTCGACCTTCTGGCTCGGCGTCGACCTCGTGATCGCGATCACGGTCTCCTGGGTGCCGCTCGTGGCGGACTACACCCGCTTTGCCCGTGACCGCAGCTCGGCGTTCTGGGGCTCGGGGGTCGGCTACTTCCTCGGCGGAACGTGGATGCTGGCGCTCGGCGTGATCGTCGTCCTCTCTCGAGGAGTCAGCGACCCGGTCGAGATCCCCACGGCCGTCGCCGCCGCCGGCCTCGCCGCCGCCCTGGCCCTGCTCGCGGTCACGATCGACGAGACCGACGAGGCGTTCGCGAACGTTTACTCCACCGCGGTGTCGATCCAGAACGTGGTTCCCAGGATTCCCCAGCGTGCCCTGATCGTCTTGATCACGCTGCTCACGACTTTGGGCGCGCTGCTGATCCAGCTGCGCAACTACGAGTCGTTCCTGCTGCTGCTCGGGTCATTCTTCGTACCGCTGTTCGGCGTTCTGCTTGCAGACTGGCTCGTCTCCGGAGCCCACTACACGCGGGCCCAGATCTTCTCCGCACCCGACTGGAGACCCGAGCTGATCGCCGCCTGGCTGGTCGGTTTCCTGCTCTACCACTGGCTCCATGAGCCGCCGCTCGGCCCTTCGTGGTGGGTCGACATCGTGGAGCGCACGGGCCAGCCGAACCTCGGCATCGGAGCGTCGCTTCCGAGCTTCGGGGCCTCGTTCGTGCTGGCTCTGGGACTCAGTTCGCTCGGGTCTCGCTTGCCCCAGCCTGCCTCGAAGTGGTAAGCACAGTCGGGCAGCGTGGCCGAGGTTCAGTTCTCAGACGTCGCAAAGGTTTTTCCGGACGGTACGAGGGCCGTTTCCGACCTGACGCTGGAGGCCCAGGACGGCGAGTTCATGGTTCTCGTCGGCCCTTCGGGTTGCGGGAAGACGACGGCGCTCCGGATGGTCGCCGGCCTCGAGGAGATCTCCGAAGGCGAGATCAAGATCGGCGACCGGGTCGTGAACCAGCTGCCGTCCCGTGACCGTGACATCGCGATGGTCTTCCAGAGCTACGCGCTCTATCCGCACCTGAGCGTCTACGAGAACATCGCCTTCAGCCTGCGCCTGCGCAAGGAGAAGAAGGGCGAGATCGACCGGCGTGTCCGAGAGGCTGCCCAGATCCTCGACCTCGAGCCCTTCCTCGACAAGAAGCCGCGGGCGCTCTCGGGCGGCCAGCGCCAGCGCGTGGCGATGGGCCGGGCGATCGTGCGCCAGCCGGCGGCCTTCCTGATGGACGAGCCACTGTCGAACCTCGACGCCAAGCTGCGGGTCCAGATGCGTGCCGAGATCAGCAAGCTGCAGCGCGACCTCGGGGTCACCACGATCTATGTCACCCACGACCAGGTGGAGGCGATGACGATGGGGGATCGCGTCGCGGTCATGCGACGCGGCGAGCTCCAGCAGGTGGCGCCGCCCCAGGAGCTCTACGACCGTCCCGTCAACCTCTTCGTCGGCGGTTTCATCGGCTCGCCGGCCATGAATCTCATGGAGGCGAAGCTCGAGCGTGCCGACGGCGGGCTCGCCGCGATCCTCGGGAGCCAGAAGATCCGGCTCGACGACGATTGCCTAACCGTCCGGCCGACGCTGAAGGAGTACGAGGGTCGCGAGGTCGTCATCGGGATCCGGCCCGAGCAGCTGGAGGATGCCGAGATCGCCCGTGAGGCTCCCGAGGATCGACGCCTGCGCGGTCAGGTCGATCTCCGCGAGGCGCTCGGGTCAGAGCTGATGGTGCACTTCACGATCGACGCGCCGCCGGCCCTCACCGAAGATGTCAAGGAGCTCGCCGAGGACGCAGGAACGACGGCAGCCGAGCTCGGCGGCGGGGATGAGCGGCGCACGGTCGTCGTCGGGCGCTTCGGCCCCGACTCGAAGGTTCAGGAAGGCACGACGGCCGAGGTCGCCGTCGACACGCGCGCACTCCACTTCTTCGACACGGAGACAGGACGAGCCATCTACGACGAAACCGATACGAAAGGAGCTACCGCATGAAACGCAGGTGGTTGCTGCCGTTTGCCGCAGTCGCCGTGCTCGCGCTGGCAGCGGTCGGCTGCGGCGGAGACGACGGCGGCGGGGGGACGGCGAAGGGGGACGGGCAGCTCACCGTCTTCTCGCTCTGGGGAGGCAGCGAGCAGGAGGCTTTCCAGAAAGTCCTCACCAAGTTCACAAAGAACACGGGCATCAAGACGAAGTACGAGTCGGCCCGCGATTTCCTCCCGGTGATCCGGACGCGCCTCGCGGCCGGGAACCCGCCCGAGGTCGCGATCATCCCGCGGCCGGGTGTCGTGGCCGAGCTGGCGAAGGACGACTCGCTGATCCCGCTCGAAGATCTGGGTCTCGACCCGGACAAGATCAACGAGAACTACAGCGACACGTGGACGAGCCTCGCGACGGTCGACGACAAGCTCTACGGCGTCGTCGCGAAAGCGAACTCGAAGAGCGTCATCTGGTACAAGCCGACGTCCTTCCAGCAAAACAGCTTCCAGATCCCGAAGACCTGGGACGAGCTCATGACCATCACCGAGAAGTACAAGTCCATGGGCAAGGACCCGTGGGCGGTCGGAGCTCAGGGCCGCGACAACTCTTGGACTCTCACCGACTGGTTCGAGAACATCTACGCCCGCCAGGCCGGGAAGGACAACTATACGAAGCTCTTCAACGGCGATCTTGCGTTCAACGACCAAACGGTGAAGGACGCTCTGGAGACGATGACGAGCGTCGTCAACGACAAGTACGTCGCCGGTGGAATCGATACCGCGCTCGGCATCGGCTTCGTCGACGGCATTGGCCGTGTCTTCAGCAAGAACCCCGTCGCCGAGATGTACATGGAGGGCGGCTTCGTGGGAGGCATTGCCCTCGGCCAGGTGAACCCGAGCCTCAAGGTCGGCACGGACATCGACTTCTTCCCGTGGCCGCAGATCAAGCCCGAGAACGACAATCCGCTCGTCGGCGGCGGCGACGTCGCATCGGCGTTCGTGAACGACGAGGACGCCGCGAAGTTGATCGAGTACCTGTCCACGCCGGAGGCGGGGAAAATCTGGGTCTCGACCGGCGCGATCGCGTCACCGAACGAGGGTGTCCAGGCAAGCGACTACCCGAACGAGCTCGTCAGCAAGGAGGCCGAGCAGATCAAGTCGGCCAAGTCGTTCCTGTTCGACGGGTCCGACCTGCTGCCCGGCACGCTGGGTCAGGAGATGGGAACGCTGCTCCAGCAGATCGTGAAGAACCCAACCAGGACCGATTCACTCCTCGACGCCTACCAGGCAGAGGCCGAGAAGGCCTTCTCCCAGGATTAGGCGCGGATGAGTAGCACCGCCGTCCCCGGACCAGTCGGCAGACCCCGGGGACGGCGGCTGTCCTCGATCTTCAAGCGCGAGAGCTGGCAGGCGCTGCTCTTCATCCTGCCGGCGATCGTGCTGCTCGCCGGCCTCTTGCTCTACCCGCTGATCTACACGATCGTTCTCAGCTTCGGCAACACGAACTCGCGCCTGCAGCTCACTCGCTGGGTTGGCTTCGACAACTACAAGACCCTCTTCACGACCGACAAGCAGTTCCTCAACCTCGACGTCTTCCCGCCGTCCGGGGCGCTGATCAACAACTTCAAGTGGGTCGTGCTCTACACCTCCTTCTCGCTCGCCCTCGGGCTCCTGATCGCCGTGCTCGCGGCGCGCGTTCGCTACGAGTCGTACATCAAGGCGATCATCTTCGTCCCCATGGCGATCTCGGCCACCGCCGTGGCGATCATCTGGAAGTTCGTCTACGACCCCGATCCCGGCATCGGATCTCTCAACGCTGTGAGCAGTGCGTTCGGTGCAGATCCCATTGCCTGGTACGGACGTGCGGACGTCGTCAACTACGCGCTCATCTTCGCGTACGTGTGGGCGTCGACCGGGTTCGCGATGGTCGTCCTGTCGGCTGCACTGAAGGGGATCTCCGAAGAGGTGATCGAGGCCGCCCGAACAGACGGCGCCTCCGAGTGGGACATCTTCCGCCGCATCCAGCTGCCGCTTCTGTCGCTGCCGCTCGCGGTCGTGACCGTCTGGCTGCTGATCAATGTGATCAAGCTCTTCGACATCATCTACGTCATGACCGGCGGCGGCCCCGGCGCCGCCAGTGAGGTGATCGCCTTCACGATGTACGACGAGACGTTCCAGAACGGCGAGGGAGGCTACGGCGCGGCAGTCGCTGTCGTGATGCTGCTTCTGATCATCCCGATCATGGCGTTCAACATCCGGCGCTTCCGGAGTGAGCGAGTAGTGGACTAATGGCTACCGCAGAGGCAGTAGTCGGGCGCGAGGCGGCAACGCCGAGCGAGCGCATCGTGCGCTTCATCACGCGCAGTCCGGTCCACGTCGCGCTCCTTTTGATCGGCGTCATCTGGCTCGTTCCAACGGTAGGCCTGGCCGTGACGTCGTTCCGGCCGCGAGCCGACATCCAGTCCTCGAGCTGGTGGAGCTCGCTCACCGAATTCAACTTCACGCTGCACAACTACGACCTCGTCTTGAGCAACGCGAAGATGGGGTCGGCGTTCATCAACAGCCTGATGATCACGATCCCCTCGACGCTGCTGCCTCTGACCTTCGCGGCGATGGCCGCCTACGCGTTCTCCTGGATCCGCTTCCCGTTCCGCGACACGATCTTCCTCGTCATCGTCGCGCTCATGGTCGTCCCGATCCAGATGGCGCTCGTTCCGCTGCTCAAGCTGTTCCGCGATCTCGGGGTCGCAGACTGGTACGTGGGCATCTGGCTCGCCCACACCGCCTTCGGGCTGCCGCTAGGGATCTTCCTGTTGCGGAACTTCTTCATCACGCTGCCTCGCGACCTGATCGAGGCGGCGAAGGTCGACGGCGCATCCAATGCGCGCATCTTCCTGAAGGTCGTGCTGCCGCTGTCGGTGCCGGCCCTCGCCTCGTTCGCGATCTTCCAGTTCCTCTGGGTCTGGAACGACCTGCTCATGGCGCTGATCTTCGTCCAGAACTCGGATCTCTGGCCGATGACCATCCGCATCAACCAGATGCAGTCGACCTACGGGATCGAGTGGCACCTGCTAAGCGCCGGCGCGTTCCTGCTGATGATCGTGCCGCTCCTCGTGTTCTTCGCGCTGCAGCGCTACTTCGTGCAGGGGCTCCTGGCGGGCTCCGTCAAGTAGCTCGCAGGAGCTGCACGACGGCTTTGGCGTAACGCCCAGCCTCGCGGATGCCGAGCTCGCCGGGCTGGAGCTCGACGACGAATGCGCGCGAGCCGGGCAGCGCCTGTTCCTGCCAGGCAGTCGCGGCGCCCGGTGGCCGGCGCAGCCGACGGAAGCGCATGCCGGCGAGGGCGGCGAACCGGCGCGCCACCGCCACGCTCGGGCCTGAGGCGCGGACGAGCGACTGCGGCTGGTGGAACCAGATCGTCACGTCGGGACGCGTGCGTCGGATCAGCCCCATCGCGACCTGCGTCTCGAGCTCCGAGCCCGGAGCACGCCCAGCCGTCGCCAGCGGCCGCCAGGTCCCGGGGAAGTTGCGGTTCAGGTCGACTCCGCGCGCGTTCGTGCGCCGTTTCGCGGCATGGCCGTCAGGGTTCAGGTCCTGGACGATCCAGATCGAGCCACGTGCCGGTGGCCTGATGTAGAGCAGCCTCGTGGCGACGACGCTTCCGGCGCACTCGTTCCCGTGGATGCAGCCGACGACGAGGATTCGCGGCCGTCCGGACCCGAGCGTGAAGTAGCGGATCGGCTGCCCGCGCGTGCTCTCGCCCGCCGCCCCAGAGCGGACCCCGTCGCCCGGAAGCCGTACGTGCATGTGGTTGTCGTGGTGGATCAATTCCTCGACGACCGCCGGAGGTCCTTTCAGGCCGGTGCTCGGGCCTACGAACACCTTCGCGGCTCCAGCCTCGACGAACCGTGCTACGAGATCCTGCGCCAGCTTGCGGTCGATCTGCCGCGGGACCTTCGGCGGGCGCTCTCGTCGGTCCCCGCGCGGGTAGTAAACGTCGACGTCGAGCCCGTTCTGGTGCGAGGCGTGCCCGAGCCCTCCGAAGCGCGCGCCGAAGTCTCCGCCGTGCGGCCGCGAGAGGTCGCCGA
>JBKPGE010000072.1:0-9187 GCA_046729215.1 Actinomycetota bacterium
ACGTGCGGTGCGGCCATGCTCGTACCCGAGAAGCTGTCCCACGTTCCCACCCGGGCCGGAACGGACGACAAGATGCCCACTCCCGGCGCAGTTACTTCGGGCTTGAGACGCAGCGATACAGGAGTCGGGCCGGACGACGAGAAACCCGCCACCCGCCCGGCCACGGACGAGGCCGCGACCGCGATTGCTCGGTCGGCCGATGCCGGGGAGCTCACCGTTCCTCGACCGAACGCCTGGAACTCGTTGCCGGCTGAGACGACCGAAACGACGCCGGCTGCGGCGGCCCCATTGAGCGCTCGCGTGACGAGATCGCGGCTCGGCGCGATCTCAGGCTCACCGAGCGAGAGGTTGATCACGTCCATCCCGTCCCGCACTGCCGCTTCGATCCCCGCGGCGATCTCCGGCGAATTCCCGTCGAGCCCGACGTTGGAGATCGTCGGCACCGTCATCACGCGGTAGTTCCCGAGGTATGCCCTCGGCGCGACTCCCGAGAGCGTCACTTTCCCACCGCCGACGGACGCCTGCGTCCCGGCGTTCCCCGCCGCGATGCCGGCGACATGCGTCCCGTGCTCGGAGTTCTCCGGGTCGAAGGGCAGCTCCGAGTACCGCGCCTTCGGGGACGGAGGCTGGAACGATCGGGCGACGATGACCTTCGCCGTCGTGTATGCGGTCTGGCCCTTGGGGAAGCCCGGCGGCATCGTGTAGCCGGTCGGATCGAAGAACGGATGGCGCGGGTCGATGCCGTCGTCGATGATCGCGATCTTCATCCCCTGGCCGCTCGTTGCGAGTGTGGGGCCCCAAAGTGCAGGCGCGTGGATGGCGGGAACACTGCGGTCCAGGCTCGGGCCGAACTCGACGCTCGAGTAGACCTCACGCACGCCCGGAATGCGCGCTAGCTGCTTGATCGAGCGCTGCGGCGCGACGACGGCGAGAGCGTTCAGGACGACCCTGTACCGCCAGCTGACCTTCGCGGCGGGCACGGCTGCGTCGATCCGCTGCTCCACGAGCTCCTGCTGCGCGGCGATTCGCGCCAGACGCTGGCTGCTCGTGCGAGTGTCGAGATCGAGGCGCGCGCGGTGGTGGCCGAGCGCCTTCGCGACGCCCGGCTCGTGGAGCTCGAGGACGACCTCAGAGAGAGGCTCGGAGCCGGTCTGCAATGGGCGCGCAGCAGCCAGCGCAGGCAGCGCCGCAAGCATGCAGACCCCGAAGAGAAACAGCCGTCTCAGTCACCGAATGGTACGTCCGGCGGCGAGGAAAGTTGGCGCGGGGCCCCCGGCTACAATGGCCCATCCACGCGCGGATGTGGCGGAATTGGTAGACGCGCACGGTTCAGGTCCGTGTGGGGGAAACCCCGTGGAGGTTCAAGTCCTCTCATCCGCATAGCTGGTTCAGAGGCGACCGCTCCGGTTAGTCGAGCGGGTAGAACACTGGCTCTCCTATTCCGTCGCGCCCTCCTGGTACACGGTTACGGCGAAGAGCAAGTCGTCAAGAGCAGCGTCCGGCAGCAAGACGTGCACGAAGATGCCATCGGCACGTTTTAGCTCCGACTTCCGCAGTAGATCTCACTGCTCGTTTCAGGAAGCGCGACGCTCGACTCGTTTGCCGTCACCAGACACTTGGCACTTGTGCTCCCGGTCGCGATGAATGCTCTGATCTCGCTCATTGAGGCTGGATCAACCTCTGCCGATATCAGCTCGACGTAGCCAACATTGACAATGCCCCGGGCTCCTGAGGCACCTGAAGCCCCCGCTGGCCGGGCAGTCCCTGCAGTCCCGACGGTCCAGCCGCTCCCTGCGCTCCCGGCGTCCCCTGGAGACCGCGCGGGCCACGGTTGCCTTTCAGCGCCGCTTCGCCTTGACGCTGATGTCAACGGTCTGAATCGTGCCGTTCTTGATGTTCTTGGAGGTGACGAGAATGGTCGCCGCCGTCCGCTTGCCGCCGCGACGACAGCAGCGATGAGTGCACTCTTCACGGAAACCCCTCTCTCGGCAGGTCGCATGCCGATGCCTCGCTAACAGGCCGAGGTTACGACTCAGGAGTCGGCGTTTCAACCGCTTGTGCGATGGCTTCAGAGGAGTAAAGTGCCTCGAACCGTGGACGAACGGAAACGGCGCATAGGGGTCAACGAAGCGATCTTCCGCGAGGCGAACGAGCGGATTCAGGATCTCAACAAGACGTTCGCGACCCTTACCGACAGGCTCGTGCTCGTGTGTGAGTGCGGCAACGGCCAGTGTGTCGAGAAGATCTCGCTGTCGCCGGAGGCGTACGAAGAGCTCCGGTCCGAACCCACGCAGTTCGCCGTCGTTCCCGGACACGAGGTCCCGGACGTGGAAGAGGTCGTGGCGCGGGGGCAGGGCTACGACGTCGTCCGAAAGGTCGACGGCATCCCAAGACACGTCGCCGAGGTCACCGATCCGCGCTAGACAGCGGCACTGACAATTTCTTCCCGGATTACGAACTGCGGCGAGTGGGCAAACTCGGAGGACGAATGGAAAGGTCGCTGGAAGAGCGGATTGCCGAGAACGATGCGACCTTTCGCCGAGCCAACGAACGGATCAGCGCAGCTGCGGAAACGTTCCGCGTCGACACTCCGGTCCCGTTCGTCTGTGAGTGCGCGGATCCCGAGTGTTCGGAGGTCGTTCGCCTGAGGCTCGAGGACTACGAGGAGATCAGGGCCGACTCTCGGCACTTCTTCCACATCCCAGGTCACCGCGATGCCGACGGGAAGGCAGGTGTGGTCGTGGCGGAACGCGACGGCTACGTCATCGTCGAGAAGACCGGCCGGGCCGCCGAGATCGCAGAGGCGCTCGACGAGCGCAACCCCCGCGAAGGGCTGGAAAGAAGCGCTGCGGACGAGTAGAAGGGGGCGCCCGATGGACGAACAGAAGCGGCGGATCGGGGTCAACGAAGCGGTCTTCCGCGAGACCAATGAGCGGATCGAGGATCTCAACGAGGCGTTCTCGACGCTCACGCACAAGCTCGTGCTGGTGTGCGAATGCGGCGATGGGGAGTGCGTGGAGGAGATCTCGTTGACCCGGGAGGCCTACGAAGAGCTCCGCGCCGACCCGACGCAGTTTGCGGTCGTTCCCGGTCACGAGAAGCCGACCGTGGAAGAGGTCGTAGCGCGACGTGAGGGGTACGACGTCGTGAGGAAGGTGGACGGGATCCCGCGCCACATCGCCGAGCTCACAGATCCTCGTTGAGACTCAGGCTGCGAGCGCCGCGAGCACTTGCTCGGCGTGCGTATCGGGCTTGACGCGCCGCATGATCTTGGCGATCCGGCCCTCTTCGTCGATGAGGAACGTCGAGCGCTCGACGCCCCAGTACGTCTTGCCCAAGTACTTGCGCTCGCCCCAGACGCCGTACTTGTCGGCGACTTCGTGGTCGGGGTCGGCGAGCAGCGTGAACGGGAGGCCATACTTCTGCTTGAACTTGACGTGCGAACCTTCGTCGTCAGGGCTGACGCCGAGCACGACGGCGCCCTGCTGCTCGAAGTCCTCGTACGCGTCGCGAATCCCGCAGGCCTGCGCGGTACAGCCCGGGGTGTCGTCCTTTGGATAGAAGTAGACGACGACAGGCTCGCCTCGAAACTGAGATAGACGCACGCGCTCGCCCGTGTCGCTCGTGAGCTCGAAGTCCGGCGCTTCCTGGCCCTCTTCGATCATGCCTCGAGCCTATCCTTTCGCCGATGCTTGGCGCGCACGAGGTCGTCGGGCTCTGCGTCCTCGTCGCCGCTGCACTCGCGACGGTCTGGGGCGCGGTTGCGTTCTTCCGGCACCGGGATCCGGGTCGGCTCCTGGGGCACGGGCTCGCCCTCGTCCAGACCCTCCTCGTCGCGCAGGTGGGGCTCGGCCTGCTGCTCCTCTCTGACGGCCGGCGGGCGCCGGACGATCTGCACTACGCGTACGGGACGCTGGCGCTCGCGGCGATTCTCGCCCCATGGATGTACGCGCCGACCGATCCGCGGCGGCGCTTGGCGTGGTTCGTCGGAGCTACGCTCCTCGCAGGGCTACTCGCCGGCAGGGCATACCTCACCTCGGGATGAAGCGCTTCTTCGCAGACATGAATCCGACGCTGCGCGGATTTCTGATCATCGTCGCGATCGTGCTCGTGATCGTGCTGCTCTCGCTCGAGAACACGGTCATCTCTCTGCTGGCTCTCGCGCGTATCGCCTTCGCCATCGCCATTGCCTTCTTCATCTACCTGCTCTGGCGCGAGCGGCGGTCGGACATCGAGACCTGGCCGGGCTACTCCCGGTTCGCGTTCTACGGCGGGGCGGTGCTGATCGTCGCTGCGCTCGGGCTCTTCTTCTTCACGAGCGTGTCGGGGCGTAACGCCCTGGCCTTCTTCCTGATACTGGGTCTCAGCGCGATCGCGATGTTCCGCGTCTGGCGCGATCAGCACCGATACGGCTAGGCCTCGGCGCGAACGTGCGCTCCGTCGAGGGCGTCGAGCGCGGCACGGATGTCGCACGCCTGCCCGACGAAGATCGGCGTGTCGCGCTCCGTGTACCGACTCGCTTCCGTCTCACGCAGCGTCAGCATCAGGTGCATGAAGTCGGCCGGCTCGTCGCATTCGAACGCGGTCATGAACTCCTGGTCGTCGATCCCGAACGAGTACGTCGTGTGGTTGTGGATCGAGGCAAACTCGGTGCCGATGCGCATGTGCTCGTCCATCGCGCGCTGCCGCTCCTCAGCCGGCAGCGCGTACCAGGGACGCATCTTCACGAACGGGTAGACGACCAGGTACGGCGAGCCCTTGGGGACGATCTTGCGCGGCCGCCGCGCCGCTGTGTACTGCGAGGCCTTGGTCGTGGCGAGGTACGAGTACGGCGTCTCGAGGTAGGCCGCCAACGGCGTGCCATTGAGCTCGCCGCCCAACTCGCCGAGATCTCCATAACGCTCCGTGATCCGCCACAGGAAGAAGTCGGTGTCCGGGCGCACGCCGGTGGTCGTGTAGGCGCGCAACGTCGGCATCCGGCCGGCCCAGTCCTCCACGACGTCGGCGAACGCTTCCTTGCCGGCGATCCGCTCTTCGACCGGAAGTCGTCTCCAGGCTGGATCGACCTTGTAGAACGCGTAGGCAACGTACTGGCCGCTCATCAGCAGGATGGTAGTTCGGACAATGCGTCCCGATCCGACTTGGGCGTCTGGTCGGCGTAGTAGGGGCCGGATTGCCAACCGAGCAGGTCCGGCTCGTCCCAGACGTGGAAGATGTATAGGCCCTCGACGTTAGGCTGATCGCAGGCCAGCTCGAATGCCTCGCGGTAGTAGCGCGCCTGCCTGGACTCGGGCACTGCGTCCTTTGCGGCCGGCGAGTCGAGGTTCGTGTACGCGAAGCGCTTGCTCGCCGGGATGATCGTCTGCACGCCGAATTCCGTGTAGAGGATCGGGAGGTCCGAGCCTTTCTGCGGCGTGTCGTTGAATGCTTCGCCGAGGAGGTCCACGAGCTTGTCGTAGTCGGCGAGCGCGATTGTCGTCGACGAGGGGTGGGCGAAGTCCGGTGGCAGCATCGAGCGCTCCAGGTAAGGGTGGTGGGCGAATGCATCCATCACCGGCTCCTCTCGAGCGCTGCCGCGGTAATAGCTGCCGAGATCCTTGATGAATTGAGTGGGCGAATGGGTTTGCCGTGGTGAGTCGGGATCGTCGCCTCCCCGAGGCGCCAGCGCCCCGCCGATCACGCGGACGTCATCGGACACCGTTTTCAAGGCGTCGTAGCTCTCCGCGAGGAGCGCGAGATAGTCTCGCGCGGCCACGTCCTCTCCGCCTGGGCCGAACTGAGGCATCCAGAAGCGATTCAGGTTCGGCTCGTTGCCGATGATCATGTCCCGGAACTGCGGGATCTCGCGCACGAGCGCCGCGGCATAGGCGGCGAACTCCTTGCGGAGCTCCGGCGTGTTCGGCGTTGTCTTGCTCCCGACGTTCTGGACGATGACGAGCGGCTTCACATCGGCTTCATCCGCCGCTTCTGCCGCATTGCGTAGCTCCTTCAGGTCCTGCGCCGTCGGTTCCCGCTGTCCCGGAGCCCAGAACGCATTGGTGATGACCGCTTGAAAACCCGCTGCCGTAGCGTCGGCCATCTTGTGCTTGGCAGCGTTCGGATCGGCGTCGCGGACGAAGTACTCCCAGACCCCGACGGAAAAGGAATTGCCGCCGCCTTGGTCCAGGGATCCCGAGCAGGCGACGAGTGTTGCCGCCACGACCACGCTGAGCGTCAGAAGACCCCAATTCCGCACGGGGTGCGAGGCTATCGCCTGGCTAGATTGGACGGCATGGCGACGTCGCTCGAAGCCAAGCTGAAACCGCTTCCGGCCAAGCCGGGCGTTTACCTCTTCCGTGATTCCGACGGGAAGATCCTGTACGTCGGGAAGGCGAAGTCGCTGCGCCCACGCGTTCGCAGCTATTTCCAGCAGGGCGGCGACACGCGGGCCGGCATCGGCGGGATGATTTCGCGCATCGCCGATCTCGAGGTGGTTGTCACCGGCACGGAGGTCGAAGCTCTCCACCTGGAGCAGAACCTCGTCAAGCGGCACCGGCCGCCGTACAACGTCCGGCTCCGCGACGACAAGTCGTTTCCGTACATCGCCGTGACGGTTGAGGACGACTACCCACGGGTCATGTTCACACGAGAGCGTCATCGGCGCGGCGTCGTCTACTTCGGGCCTTACGCGAACGCGAAGAAGGTGCGCGAGACGCTCGACGTCCTCAACCGCGTGTTCCGGTTCCGCCCGTGTGAGGGGCCGAAGCCCGGCCGCCACTCGGGGATTCCGTGCCTCGACTTCCACATCGACCGGTGTTTCGCGCCCTGCGTCGACTACATCTCGAAAGAGAACTACGGGAAGGTGATCGACGGCGTGATCGAGTTTCTCTCGGGCGAGACGGCGCCGATCATCGCCGACCTCGAGCGGCGGATGCAGGAGGCGGCCGCGCAGGAGAACTTCGAGGAGGCCGCGCGGTACAGGAATCGCCTGTTCTCTGTGCGGCACCTCGCTGAGCGGCAGGCGGCCGACAAGCGGGCGGTGGGCACGGCCGACGTGATCGGAATCGCGATCGAAGGGAACCGCGCCGCCGTGCAGATCTTCCCGCTCCGGGACGGCAAGATGGTCGACCGCTACGGGTTCCATCTCGAGAACGTCGAGGGTCAGGACGTCGCGACTGTGCTCGAGGCCTTCACGCTCGAGTACTACGGCTCGGCGCCGAGCATTCCGCCGCAGATCATCGTCCCGCCGGAAGCGGGAGACACAAGCGCTTTGGCCGAGTTTCTCTCGGAGCGGCGCGGGTCGCGGGTCGAGGTGCGCACGGCCGAGCGCGGGGAGAAGCGGCGGCTTCAGGAGCTTGCCGAGCAGAACGCGGGGCTCGCGCTCGAGGCCGACGTGGCGAAGGCGGAGCAGTCGAAGCTGCGTCGGATCGAGGCGCTGGAGGAGCTGCGCGAAGTGTTGAACCTGGAAAGCCTCCCACTTCGAATCGAGTGCTTCGACGCTTCCAACATCCAGGAGGAGTCGCCCGTCGCGGCGATGGTCGTCTTCCAGGACGGCGTGCCGAAGAAGGCTCACTACCGCAAGTTCGGGATGCGGCGCATCGACGGCCAGGACGATTACGCGGCCCTGGCGGAGGCGGTTTCACGGCGCTTCGCGCACCTGCCGACGGTGACGCACGAGGAGTACGACGAGGGGTTCGCCACGCCGCCCAACCTCGTCGTGATCGACGGGGGCAAGGGACAGCTGTCCGCTGCGATTCAGGCGATGCAGGCCTACGACCTCCCGCGAGTCGCAGTGATCTCGCTGGCGAAGCGAGAGGAGGAAGTCTTCGTTCCGGACCGGGCCGACCCGATTCGCCTCGAGCGCCACTCGCTTGGTTTGCAGCTTCTCCAGCGTGTTCGGGACGAAGCGCATCGGTTCGCCCTCGGTTTCCACCGGCAGAGGCGGGATGCGAAGGCGAAGGAGTCGATCTTCGACACGCTGCCGGGCGTAGGGCCTGCGCGGCGGCGTGCGCTGATCCGGCACTTCGGCTCTGCGGAACGCTTCCTCGAAGCGACGCAGGAGGAGCTCGAGGGGGTGCCCGGTATGCCGGCGAAGACCGCGCGCTCGATCTACGCGCAGCTCCACAAAGCCGGACGGGCGTGACATTCCCGTATCGGGGTCTGACCCCGGTTCGGGCTAGTCCACCCGCAGTCGGCCGGCCAGGTGCTTCGCGTCGGTGCCGAACCGGTAGACGCCCTGCGTAAGCCGAACGCGCCACGCTGCCGGGCCCCTGAAGCTCATGTCCGTGGCGCGGTTGACTCCGCGGCCCGCCACCCGGAAACCGCGGCGTGCGGAGCGGTCGCGCACGACGAAGAGCGCGACGGCAACGAGAGGTACGGCCACGATCGCGGCAATCCAGCGCATGCCTTGCCGCAGGATCGCGAGCGCGAGATCATTTGGTCAACTCTTTAGCCAAAAAGAGAATCGGTGGCCATTCGCTTTCACCTACCGGCCCATGCCATGGAGCGCGTCGCGCACGCGTACTCGCCGCTGCTCGAAGCCGTCCTCAGCCCTCCATGTCCTCGTCGAGCCCAAGCACCACCCGCTCCAGCATCCGTGGATTCGGCAGATGCGCGTCCTCCCGGCGCCGCTCAAGCGCGAGGTCGCGGCCTTCGCGTTCGTCTACCGCCGTCACATCCCGGACGTCTTCGCGCCGTCCCCTGTGGACGACCTTCGCTCCTTCGAGGACGAGCTCACCGCCCTCCGCGCGCTTGACGAAGGAACGACCGCGATCGAGTTCTCGAGGCCTCTGTACGACCACGGCGGCCGCCGGGTCCAGGCGTCGTCCAGCGGGCCGATGTCCAGAAGCGCATCCTGACCTCCCCGCCTAGCGGGCGGAGACCCTGCGCTCGCGCGCCTCATCTTCGAAGATCCGCCGGCGCTGGCCGAGCGCTTCGCGGACTTCCTGCGTGACTTCTGGGAGGCCGCGTTTCGCGACGAGTGGGAGGCGCTCGCGCCCAGGCTCGCGGAGGCTGTGGCAGAGGCAGGCCGGACGATGGCGCCGATGGGCTCTACTCGTTCCTCCACACCGTGTCGCCGCAGCTCCGTTTCGACGAGCCCAGGGAGCAGTTCGGCGTCGGACCTCCCGCAACCCCCACACGGTCGACGTGACCGAGGAGCGCCCGCTGCTCCGAGGCTCCGCCCGGTGCAGCTGATCTCCGAGCGCCC
>JBKPGE010000073.1:0-2308 GCA_046729215.1 Actinomycetota bacterium
CCGTCTTGCCGGCGTCGATCGCGATCGAGTCCGAACTGGTCGAGCCGGGGCGCGTTCGTCAGCTGAGCCGCTTCGCTATCGGCGTGCTCTCGCCCGCACCACAGGCCGAAGACATCCGCGATGAGCTCGTCGCCGCGGGCATCACGGCGTCGATTGGAGAGGACGAGGCCAGCGTCCTCTGGAGGAAGCTGGCGTTACTCGCACCGATCGCACTCACGACGACGTTGCGTGGCTCGACGCTCGACGGCGTCGTGGCCGATCCAGCCTGGGGAAAACGACTCGAGGCGTGCACGCGCGAAGTGGTGGCGGCTGCAGCCGGCGATGGTGTGGAGCTCGACGCCGACACGCTCATCGCGCAGATCGAGAGTGTCCCGCCGGGGCTCCGATCCTCGATGCAGAAGGATCGGGAGGCGGCCAGGCCGACCGAAATCGATGCGATCGGCGGGTCGGTTCTCCGCGCGGCAGCTCGTCACGGGCTCGAGGCACCGACGACCCAGGCGCTCGTCGACGGCATCCGCGCCGGCGAGCCAGGCGCCTCGGAATAGTGAAGGTCTGGCTACTGCGTCCTGCTGCTCGAAGCCATCGCTAGTCTCAGAGGAGGACCCCTACTACGGAGGTGAGGAATGGCAGTACAGCCAATTCCGGAGGGCTACAACACCATCAGCCCCTCCCTCGCCGTCGACAATGCGACGGAAGCGATCGAGTTCTACAAGAAGGCGTTCGGCGCGACTGAGCGGTTGCGCATGGACGGGCCCGGAGGGACGATCGCGCATGCGGAGCTCGAGATCGGCGACTCGGTGTTGATGCTCTCCGATCCGTTCCCGCAGTCGAGCGTCAAGCCGCCAAAGGAGATCGGCGGAACCACCGTCAACATCTTCCTGTACGTGGACGATGTCGACACGACCGTCCAGCAGGCGGTCGACGCCGGCGCAACGATCTCGATGCCTGTCGAGGATCAGTTCTGGGGCGATCGCTTCGGGACGATCACGGATCCCTTCGGTCATTCCTGGGGCGTTGCGACCCACGTCGAGGACGTCCCGCCGGAAGAGATGGCGGAGCGCACCAAGACTGCGATGGCCGAGATGGCCGCCGCGAGCGGCAGCTAGAGCGTTTTCAGGGGCCGCCGGTTGCGGCGCCGGCGGCCTCGACCGCTTCTTTCTTTCGAGTCTTGCGGAAGGTTCCGACGACCTCCGCGGCGACGGCGATCGCGACTTCCTCGGGCGTTCGAGAACCGATGTCGAGCCCGATCGGCGCCTTCACGCGCGCGAGCTGCTCGTCGGTGACGCCGTCGGCCTTCAGCTGCTCGGTGCGCGCTTCGTTCGTCCGCCTGCTCCCCATCGCGCCGATGTAGCCGGCGTTCGTTTCCAGCGCCACCTTGAGCAGGGGGACGTCGAACTTGTGGTCGTGGGTGAGGACGCAGATCACGGTCCGCTCGTCGACCGGTGCCTGGGCGAGAAAGCGGTCGGGCCACTCGACGACGAGCTCGTCCACGTCGGGAAAACGCTCTTTGGTCGCGAACCTCGCCCGCGCGTCGCAGATCGTGACGCGGTAGCCGAGGAAGCGGCCGACCTGCGCGACGGCCGCCGCGTGGTCGACGGCGCCGAAGACGTACATCTCGGGCCGCGGCGCAAAGGAGTTGACGAAAAGCTCGCCGTCGTCGGTCTCGACGATCGCGGTCTCGCCGCGCGCCAGGAGCTCGCCGCCAGCGCCGTCGCCGCTGGAGACGAGGCGCTTTGCGCCGATTCGCGGCCCCGAGATCGCAACTTCCAGCGCGATCGGGCGCTCCTCGCGCAGCGCCTCGGCGAGCGGCGAGAGAAGCTCTTCGTCGAGCGAGTCGACGAAGATGTGCACGGTGCCCCCGCACGGCAGGCCGACCTCGAACGCCTCGTCGTCCGCGATCCCGTAGGTGCGCAGGCGCGGCGCGCCCCCGGCGAGAACCTCGCGCGCCTCCTCGTAGACGGCCGGCTCGACGCAACCACCGGTGACCGACCCGGCCACCTCGCCCTTCTCGGAAACGGCAAGCATCGCCCCGGGGTCGCGCGGCGCGGAGCGCTCGGTCTTGACGACCGTCGCGGTCGCGACCCGCAGGCCCTCTCCCGTCCAGCGCTCGAGTGTGTCGAGGATCTCCTTCACAGCCGCAGCGAGAAACGGTAGCGCGCCGGGGCCTATCGACAGAACCGAAACGCACGCTGAGCGCGTAGAGAAAGGCGTATCCTCGCTCCCGGCACCGTTCCCTGCGGACATGGAGGCGCCTCATGTACCCGGCCAGCTTCGAATACTTCGCGCCGACGACACTCGACGAGGCGCT
>JBKPGE010000074.1:0-2437 GCA_046729215.1 Actinomycetota bacterium
TCTTCACCAGCTTTCGTGCCTCGACGATTGCGGTTCCCATGTCGCGGCTCCTCTCTCTGGAGACGGTCCCCTGAAGCGTTGCGCAGGCGAGCTGCTCCGCCATCGGGGCGGTCGCCCAATTCGTGTTGTGGGAAATCCCCGATGGCACCCGGCAGAGAGTTCGCGACGCTGTGGTCATGGACGCCGTAGTCCAGGACACGCACCTGTGCGCCCTGGCCCTGCGCGCTGGCCGCGGAGAGGTCTGTTCGGGCGCGGGCTGCCCGCTCTGGGAGGACGACGGCTGCGCTCTCGTGCGGCTGAGCGCCGACGGTGAGCTCTACGGCGACGAGTGGCTCGAAGAGGCGCTCGTGGAGTAGCTCACGCCGGCCAGGTCCACTTGCGGATGTCCGGGTCGTCCTCGCCGTGCTCCCGGGTCCACGCGCGGGCGCGCAGGCGACTGTCCACCATCTCCTGCCGCAGCGGCGCCGCCTGTTCTCCCAGTTTCGGAACGCGGTCGATCACGTCGATCACCAGGTGGAAGCGGTCGAGATCGTTGAGCATCACCATGTCGAATGGGGTTGTCGTCGTCCCCTCCTCCTTGTAACCCCGGACGTGCAGGTTCCCGTGGTTCCGCCGCCGGTACGTCAGGCGGTGGATGAGCCACGGATAGCCGTGATAGGCAAAGACGATCGGCCTGCTCGTCGTGAAGAGCGCGTCGAACTCGCCGTCTGAAAGGCCATGCGGGTGCTCCGGATAGGGCTGGAGCCGCATGAGGTCGACGACGTTGATGACCCGGACTCGCAGCTCCGGCAGGCGCTCACGCAGGATCGCGGCCGCTGCAAGGGTCTCCAGCGTTGGGATGTCGCCGGCGCAGCCAAGCACGACATCCGGCTCCGCGCCATCGTCGTTGGAGGCCCACCGCCAGATGCCGATCCCGCGCGTGCAGTGGAGGATCGCGTCGTCCATGGAGAGGTAGTCGAGGCTCGGCTGCTTGCCTGCGACGATCACGTTCACGTAGTCGCGGCTGCGTAGGCAGTGGTCGGCGACTGAGAGCAGCGTGTTTGCGTCCGGCGGCAGGTACACCCGAATGATCTCGGCCTTCTTGTTGACCACGTGGTCGATGAAACCCGGATCCTGGTGGGAGAAGCCGTTGTGGTCCTGGCGCCAGACGTGCGACGTGAGGAGGTAGTTCAGCGAGGCGATCGGGCGCCGCCACGGGATGCCTCGGGTCACCTTCAGCCACTTCGCGTGTTGGTTGAACATCGAGTCGACGATGTGGATGAAGGCCTCGTAGCAGTTGAACAGCCCGTGCCTGCCGGTGAGCAGGTAGCCCTCGAGCCAGCCCTGGCAGAGGTGCTCCGACAGCACCTCCATTACGCGCCCGTCCGGGGACAGTCCCTCGTCAGTCGGGAGGATCTCGGCCAGCCAGGTGCGCCTCGTCGCTTCGAAGACCGCGGTGAGTCGGTTCGACGCCGTCTCGTCGGGGCCCATGATCCGGAACCGCTCGGGGTTGCGCCGGATGACGTCGCGGAGGAAGACGCCCAGGACTCGCGTCGCCTCGCTCGTGCTCCGCCCCGGCTCGTCGACCTCGACCGCGTAGTCACGGAAGTCCGGCAGGATGAGGTCGCGAAGAAGCAGACCGCCGTTCGCATGGGGATTGGCACTCATCCGGCGCTCGCCCGCCGGGGCAAGCGCGGCGAGGTCGGGAACGAGCGTGCCGCGCTCGTCGAAGAGCTCGTCGGGTCGGTAGCTCCTCATCCATTCCTCGAGTACGCGGAGGTGATCGGGGTTGTCGCGAACGTCCGTCATGGGCACCTGGTGTGAGCGCCAGCTGTTCTCAACGGGCAGACCGTCGAGCTCCCGCGGTCCGGTCCAGCCCTTGGGTGTCCGAAGCACCAGCATCGGCCAGCGCGGGCGTTCAGGGTCTCCGCCGTCGCGTGCCCGGTCCTGGATCGCGGCGATGTCGTCGAGCACCTCGTCGAGCGCGGCCGCGAAGCGCTGGTGGACGTGCTCGGCCGGCTCACCGTCGAATCCCCCGGTGACGAGCACCGGGCGGTAGCCGCAGCCCTCGAAGAGCGAGACGAGCTCGCTCTCGGAAATCCGTGCGAGCACAGTCGGGTTTGCAATCTTGTAGCCGTTCAGGTGCAGGATCGGAAGGACGGCGCCGTCCGTCTTCGGGTTCAGAAACTTGTTCGAGTGCCAACTCGTCGCCAGCGGGCCGGTCTCTGCCTCGCCGTCGCCGACGACGCAGGCGACGAGCAGATCGGGATTGTCGAAAGCGGCGCCGTAGGCGTGCGCCAGCGCGTACCCGAGCTCACCGCCCTCGTGGATCGAGCCCGGCGTCTCCGGCGCGACGTGGCTGGGGATGCCGCCCGGGAAGGAGAACTGCCGGAAGAGCTGTCGCAACCCCTCCTCGTCGAGCCCGACGTGCGGGTAGAGCTCCGAGTACGTCCCCTCG
>JBKPGE010000075.1:0-12430 GCA_046729215.1 Actinomycetota bacterium
TCACGCTCGCCGAGTCGGCGCTGCTCGCCGGCCTACCCGCCGACCCGAGCCGCTACGACCCGGTGACGAACCCGAAGGCGGCGCGCGAGCGCCGGCGGACGGTCCTGCGCACGATGCTCGAGCTTCGCTCGATCACGCCCCGGCAGTACCGCCGAGCGAATCGCACGCCGCTCCCCAAGGAGGTCCGCGCACCCGACACGCGCGGGCCCGCCGGCTACTTCACGAACTACGTTATCCAGCAACTCGTGGACAAGTACAAGACGCACGGCGTCTACGGCGGCGGGCTCGTGGTGAAGACGACGCTCGACCTCCCGCTGCAGAAGATCGGCCACCGGGCGATCGCGCGCTGGCTCAAGGACGAGAACGGCCCCGCCGCAGCCCTGGTCGCCATTGACCCACGAGATGGAGCGGTCAAGGCGATGATCGGCGGCTCGAACTTCCGCGAGAGCCAGTTCAACCTCGCCGTGCAGGGCGAGCGCCAGGCCGGCTCGGCCTTCAAGCCGTTCGTGCTCGCGACGGCGCTGAACGAGGGGATCTCACCGTCGACGACCTTCGTGTCGAAGCCGACGACGATCTCGCTGGGGGACAAACTCTGGTCGGTCTCCAACTATGAGGACGAGTACCTGGGCCCAACCGATCTCGAGAACGGGACGATCCACTCGGACAACTCCGTGTACGCGCAGCTGACGGCGCTCGTCGGGCCGCGCAATGTTCGCAAGATGGCGCATAGGCTTGGCATCAAGAGCGCCCTGAACGACTACTTCGCGATCGGCCTCGGAGCCGAGGCGGTCAACCCCCTCGAGATGGCCCGCGCCTTCTCGTCCTTCGCGAACGGAGGGCAAAGGATCGATGGCTCCATCTTCGGGAACCAGCCCCGTGCCATCGTCTCCGTCTCGAAGAACGGTCGGCGGCCGAAGCAGAACAAGGTCGTCCAGCGTCAAGCGCTCGCGCCGGAGAAGGCGAAGCTCGTCAACCAGATCCTTCAAAAGGTCGTCACGTCCGGAACGGGCCACAGCGCGCGTCTCTCCGACCGACCCGTCGCCGGCAAGACCGGCACGACCGAGAACTACGGCGACGCCTGGTTCGTGGGTTACACCCCGCAGCTCGCGGTCGCGGTCTGGGTCGGGTACCCGAGCAAGCTGGTGCCGATGATGACTGAGTACCAAGGGGATCCCGTGGCCGGCGGCACCTTCCCGGCGCTGATCTGGAAGACCTTCATGGAGAAGGCGCTCGACTACCTTCACGATCAGCCGGCCTACTTCGACTCGCCTAGCCTCCCGTACTCAGTTCCGGTCAATGTGGTGCAGCGCAGTGGTCAGTTGCTCGCGGACAACGGCATCTGCCGCGGCACGCGGAGCGTCTGGTACTTCGAGGACGACAGGCCGGCTCGGAAGGCCGACTGCAAGCCGAACGAGGTCGAGGTGCCGCGCGTCGTCGGTTCAACCCTCGCCGAAGCGAGGGACCGTCTCGCCGCGCAGCCGCTGACGTCGCAGGTCGTCTACAAGCCGGCGAAGCGCGGCCAACGGCTCGACGTCGTGCTCGGTCAAATCCCCGAGAAGGGGACACTGTCAGCGCACGACAGGGTGTTGTTGATTCTCGCCCGGCCCCGGTTCGGGGTCGTCCCGAGCGTCGTCGGGCTCCCCGTCGACCGTGCCGTGCAGAAGCTGGAGCGGCTCAAGCTTCAGCCTGCGGTGGTCGGCGGCGCTGACGGACGCGTCATCCGCCAGGAGCCGGCCGGCCCCGTTGCCGCCGGGCCGGGGATGCCGATCCGCCTCGTCGTAAAGCCCGGCTGACGTCTTCGCGGATGCAAAGCCCGTTCCGCGGCGGATCGGCTCTAGCGTCGCCGGGGAAGCGCACGGCTGAGAAACGGCGACCCTGCCAGGACGTAGCGCCAGGGCTGCTCTGCGGCCTTGGTGATCCCGATGCGGGCCCCTACGGCGATGTCGGGCTTCTCCTCCGCAGCCCGGAGCTCGAACGGCGGTTCATCGAGTGGCCGGCCGTCCTGGTCGCCGCTAACGGCGAGGGCCTGGCAGAGGCGGCCCGGGCCCGCACAAAGCAGGCGAAGCTCGTCCGTGCCGCGCCGCTTCCGCATCTCGTCGATCGCATGGCAAGGCTCGAGCGCGCGGATCAAGACAGCCTCGGCAGAGCCGATGGACGAGCACACGAAGTTGAGGCACCAGTGGATGCCGTACGACCGGTAGACGTAGGCGTGTCCGGGCGGGCCGAACATCGATGCGTTGCGCTTGGTGCGCCCGGCGAAGCCGTGCGCGGCAGGATCCTCGTGGTCGTATGCCTCGACCTCGACGATCGGACCGCCGACGCCGTCTACGAGCAGCTCCACGCCGATGAGCTCGGGCGCGACCTCGTGGACGGAACGGGCGAAGAAGTCGCGGGTCAGATTCATTCCTTCTGAGGGTTGCGCGCGTCGTAGCGAACGAATGCAGGCAGAGCCAGCCCGATCACGACCGTTCCAAGAACGGTCAGCACACCACCCGAGACGATCGAGGCTCGCACGCTCGTAAGCGAGGCGACGATCCCCGCCTCGACGTTGCCCAGCTCCGGCATGCCCGCCACCTGCGCAAGCTCGATTCCCGAGAGCCGTCCGCGCATCGAATCGGGAGTCACCGTCAGCAGGATGTTGCCGCGCAGGACGGCGCTGATGAAGTCCGCCGCGCCGGCGACGGCCAGCGTGACGAGCGCGAACCAGACCGACGTTGCGAAGCCGAAGAGCCCGATCGCTATTCCCCAGGCCGCCGCCGCGACGCACACGCCGAGGCCTTGGCGGCGCACGTGCATCATCCAGCCTGAGGTGATGGACGCGCCGAGAGCGCCGGCAAACGGCGCGCCGTACATCAGCCCGAGAACGCCGGGCCCTCCGCCGAGCTGCTCCGCAAATGCAGGAAAGACCGCTCTCGGCATCCCGAAGATCATGGCGTTCGTGTCGACGACGAAGATCCCAAGCAACGCCTTGCTCCGGACGACGAGCCTGAAGCCCTCGAGGATCGACTGAAGGCTCGGCCGGTCGGCGTCCGGCGCAGCCGGTGAAGGCGGGAGCAGCCAGATCGCGAGCAGCGAGGCACCGAAGGTTGCGATGTCGATCGCAAAAGCGGCGGCGAGCCCGACGGCCCCGATCAGGACGCCGGCGAGGGCCGGGCCGACGACTCGCGCAAGGTTGGAAACAAGATCCTCGACAGCGATTGCGGCAAGCAGCTGGTCGCTTGGGACAAGTCGCGGCGTCAGCGCATTGCGCGCCGGCCGCTGAAAGCCGTATGCCGCCGTGCCGAGCGCCTCCGCCACGAACAGGAACCAGACGCTCGGATTCGGGAGGAGTGCGTTCGCGAGCAGCCCTGCGGTGACCAGCACCAGCGCGACATCCGAAATCAGGAGCATGCGTCGCCGGTCGACCGCGTCCGCAACAGCGCCGCCGTAGATCGGGACGATCAGGAGGGGGACGAGAGCCGCGAGGCCGAGCAGCCCCACGAGCAGCGTTGAGCGCGTCAGGTCGTAGAGCTGGAACGGGATGGCCACCGTCGTGACCTGGCTGCCGATCGCCGAGATCCCGGTGCCGAACCAGAGCCGGCGGAAGTCGCGGGACGCGCGGAGGGGGCGAACGTCGACTGCGATGCGTGCGAGCAGGCCGCGTTCCGGCGGCTCCGGCCGGCCGATGTCGCTCACCCGCTAGAAGAGTTTTTCCTCGTCCTGCGGGTTGGAGGTCGACTCGAGCAGACGCCGTGCGCGACGCCCCAGGTCTGTGAGGTTGATCTGACCGCTCTCTGCGCCCGAGGCGATCCGCTCGGCGAGGTCGATCGCACTGTCGACGATCTGGGTGTTCGCGGCGGCCCCTTGCCCCATCTCGTGCAGGATCGTCCGCTCGGTCCGGCCGGCGATGATCGGGTCGGGGACGCCCTCGATCCAGACCCGCGTCCGCCGCCCTCCCCCGCGCTCGTCCCCGGTGAGCGGCTCCAGCGCATAGATCTTGTCCGCCCGCGCGTACTTCCCGAAGCCGAGGAATACCATCCTGTTCGCGCCGTCGGCCATCGGGCGATTATGACTGCCCGCTAGGGGAGCAGAGCCGCGCGCAGCGCGTCGACGACGTACTGCTGATCCTCGTGCTCGATAGCCGGGAAGAACGGAAGCGCGAGCGTGCGGCTCGCGATGTCCTCCGCGACGGGGCAGAGCCCTTCCGTGAAGCCATACGCGTCGCGCATGTAGCTGAGCAGATGGACGCAGGGGACGTACTCCGCGACGTCCACCCCACGCTCGCGCATCTCGACCATCACGCGGGCGCGATCGACCTCCGGCGCGAGCGCGACGACGTAGACGAACCAGGAACGTCGATGGTCGGCGTCGTCCGCCGGCATGAGGCCTACGCCGTCAACGTCCGCCAGCAACTCGGCATATCGAGCCGCAGCCGCGGAACGCAGCTCCAGCATCCGGTCGAGCTTCTCCAGCTGTGCGATGCCAACGGCGGCCTGGAGGTCAGTCCACCGGTAGTTGAACCCGAGCCGGACATGGTTGAACCAGCCGCCGCCCTGGTACGACCGGCCCTGGTTGCGAAGGCTCCGGAGGAGCTTCCACTGTTCCTCCGAGTGGGTGGTCACGACGCCGCCCTCGCCCGTCGCCACCTGCTTGTTCGGGTAGAAGCCGAAGACGCACGGCGGGCCGTGCGAGCCGACGGGTGCGCCGTCGTACTCGGCACCGAGCGCCTCTGCCGAGTCCTGGATCAACGTGATCCCACAGCCTTCGCAGAGCTCCGTCAGCGGCTCGAGCTCGCACGGATAGCCGAACATGTCGACGGCGACGAGACCCTTCGTCCGCTCGGTGATCGCCGCCTCGACCGCGGCGGGGTCGAGATTCCACGTCGCGGCATCGACGTCGGCAAAGACCGGAGTCGCGCCCTCGTACAGGAAGCAGTTGGCGGACGCGGCGAAGGAGAGCGGTGATGTGATCACCTCGTCACCCGGCCCGATGCCGACTGTTCGGACGAGCAGATGAAGGCCGGCGGTCGCGCTCGAGACGGCAGCGGCGTAGGGCGCGCCGACCCGGTTTGCGATCAGCTCTTCGAAGCGGTCGATCGTTGGCCCGAGCGACAGACGACCCGACCGGAGCACCTCGACGACGAGCTCCTCCTCCCTCGCGTCGAGATAGGGCCGAGCTAGGGGGATCCGCCGCGTCGCGGCTGGCTTCACGCCTGCGCCGGCTCGGGCGCCGGCGCCGGGGCCGGGGCCGGCAGGTACTCGAGCCAGTGCGACCAGCGCTCGCTGCCGCCGCGGACCGTGTCCAGGTACGCCTTCTGGAGCGCCAGCGTGACTTCGCCGGGTGGGCCGATCTCCTGATCGTCGACGGACCGGATGGGCGTCACCTCGGCCGCCGTGCCGGTCATGAACACCTCGTCGGCGAGGTAGAGGTCGGTGCGGATCAGGTTGCGCTCCGCGACGGTATACCCGAGGTCCTGGGCAATCTCGATCAGCGTCGCCCTCGTGATCCCGGGCAGGATCGAGGTGGAGAGCGGCGGCGTGGAGATCGCTCTGTCCCTGACGACGAAGACGTTCTCGCCGGACCCGTCGGCGACGAACCCGTCATCCGTGAGGAGGATCGCCTCGTCGTAGCCGGCCCGGTTCGCCTCGACGACCGCGAGCATCGAGTTCAGGTAGATCCCCGTCGCCTTGGCGGCGTGGGGAATCGTGTTCGCCCCGACACGCTTCCAGCTCGAGACCTTCGCGCGGATGCCGTTCTTCAGGCCCTCGTCACCGAGGTACGCGCCCCACGGCCAGCTCATGATCACGACGTCGACGGGATTGCCGGCCGTGGCCACTCCCAACTCGCCGTACCCGAAGAACGCAATCGGGCGGAGGTAGCACTCCGGAAGTCCGTTGCGCACGATCAAGGCCAGCGAGGCCTCACGGAGCTCTTCGACCGTGTACGGGAGATCCATGTAGAGGAGACGCGCAGAGGCGTCGAGCCGCTTCAGATGGTCGGTGAGGCGGAAGACGGCCGAGCCGCGAGGAGTTTCGTAGCAGCGAATCCCTTCGAAGACGCCGGTGCCGTAGTGCAGTCCGTGGGCGCCGACATGGATCTTCGCGTCGGCCCAGTCCACCAACTCCCCGTTCATCCAGATCTTCTCGGTCTCGCGCATGCTCCTCCTTTTGAGGTGATGTTATGTCTCGTCCGAGACGGCGTCCATCGGCTCGGCCTTCGCCAGGCGCACGAGATCACCTGGCGTCAGCGTCGCCATGTGCTTCGGTGAGCCGGCGCCGATCCAGACGCGTTCGTGGACGAGGATGTGACGGTCGACGAACACGCGGTCGATCTTCCGCAGCGGAAACGGCGCTACGGCACCCGGTGCAAAGCCCGTTGTTTCGCGCACCTGATCGGGCCCGGCGACCTTCGCCCGGCGGCATCCGGCCGCGCGCGCCACCTTGCGTGCGTCCGCTCTCCGGTCGCCGGGAACCATCACGAGGAGCGGCCGACCTTCGCATTCGAACACGAGCGACTTGACGATCTGGCCCAGCTTGGAGCCCACGGCTCTGGCCGCGTCCTCTGCGGTCGGGGTTCCCGCGTCGAACTCCTCGATCCGCGCCTCCACGCCGCCGTCACGGAGAAAGGCGGCCACTCGTTCGACCGCCTCCGGCCAGGTGCGCTTCACGCCGCGAAGCGTAACGGCCTCAGAACAGCGTGCGGCGTCGGTAGCCGGCGTACTCGGGGAAGCGCTCCAGCAGGTGACGCTCTTCCTTGCGCGCCTTTGCGACCCAGAAGAGGGCGAGGACAGCCGTGAGCACGAGCCCGTATGCCGAGAAGACGAGCGAAAGCCCTCCGAAGAAGAGCGCCGCCCCAACGTAGATCGGGTGCCGCAGGAACCTGTAGGGACCCTCCTGAACGAGCTGGCCCCCGTCCTTGGGAACCGGCAGCGCGGTCATCGAGCGACCGAGTGACCGGCTCGCCCAGACGGCGAGCAGGAAGCCGAGCGCCGCCGGGATCAGTCCGAGGAGCGTAACGTCCGGGCCGACGAACCAGGAGGCGACGATCAATGCAAAGAGGACGAGCTGGACCGCAACCCAGCCCTCACCTCTACTCCAGCGAGATGAACCTGGCGTCGTCGAAGCCTTCCGTCCTGATGCGCTCGACGAGCTCCTGCGGCGCCTCGCCATCGATCGAGAGGGCCATGAGGGCCTTGCCGCCGCGCCGCGTTCGGGAGACGGCCATGTTGGCGATGTTGACGCCCGCCTCGCCGAAGAGCGTCCCGACGCGCCCGATGACACCGGGCACGTCGTCGTAGCGGAAGAACACGAGCAGCGGGGCAAGCTCCATCTCCAGCTCGAAGCCCAGAGCGCTGACGAGCCAGTTCCGGTTCTCGCGGCCGATCGTCGTGCCGGCGACATGGAGCTCGTCACCGTCCGCCGTCACGCCGACCCGAACGAGGTTTGTGAAGTCGCGTGAGGCGCGACGCCGCTGCTCCACGACCTCGATCCCGCGCTCTTCCACGAGCAGGGGGGCGTTCACGTAGTTGACCGGCTGGTCGAAGCGGCCCTGGAACGCACCGTTCAGCGCGGCCGCGGTCAGCAGGCGCGTGTCGTAGTCGGACAGGTTTCCGTAGTAGGTCAGCTCGATGCGCTCGGCACGCCCGCCGGCCAGTTCGATCGCCAAGCGCCCGAGCTGCGCTGCGAGCGGGATGTAGGCGCCCAGCACCTCCAGGTCCTCCTGGCGAATGGCCGGGATGTTCACGGCGTTCGTGACGAGCTCGCCGGCCAGAGCGGCGGCGACCTGCTCGGCGACGATGACGCCGGCGCGATCCTGGGCCTCCTCCGTCGAGGCGGCGAGGTGCGGCGTGGCGACGACGCTGTCGAGCTCGAGCAGCGGTCCGGAGTAGGGCTCGGCGGCAAACACGTCGAGGGCGGCTCCGGCGAGCTTGCCGGAGCGCAGCGCCTCGAGCAGCGCGGCCTCGTCCACGAGCTCGCCGCGTGCCGCGTTGACGAGCCGGGCGCCGTCCGGCATGCGCGCGATCGCTGCCGCGTCGATCGTCCCTGAGGTCTCTGGGGTGAGCGGCAAGTGGAGCGTGAGGAACTCCGCCTCAGCGAGCAGGTCCTCGGGGCGTTCTGCTCGCTCGGCGCCGAGCTCCCGGAACCGGTCTCTCGCCACGAACGGGTCATAGGCCACGACCCTCATCCCGAGCCCGATGGCTTTTCTGGCCACCTGTTGGCCGATTCGCCCGAACCCGAGCACGCCGAGCGTCTTCCCTTCGAGCTCGATGCCGCCGTGCGCGGACCGTTCCCAGCGCCCTTGCTTGAGGGCCGCATGCGCCTGTGGAATGTGGCGCGCGAGGGCGACGAGCAGGCCGATCGCGTGCTCGGCGGCCGAGACGACGGTCGACTCCGGCGCGTTCGCGACGACGATCCCGCGCCGGGTGGCGGCATCGACGTCCACGTTGTCCACTCCCACCCCGGCCCGGCCGATCACCTTCAGGCGCTCGGCCCGCTCGATCAGCTCAGCCGTCAGCCGGGTGCCCGAGCGGATGACGATCGCGTCGTACTCGCCGATGCTCTCCTCGAGCGGCGTGGCGCCGTCCACGTCCACGTCGAAGCGCTCCCGCAACAGATCGATGCCGGCCTCCGCGATCGGCTCGCGGACGAGGATGCGAGGCTTCGTGCTCACACGCGGGTGTGTTCGAACGCTTCGAGCGCTGCTGTGATCGCCACGCCGCGCTCGATGTCGGCGCCGAGCTCCGACAGGACGAGCTCGACGCCCGCGAGCGCCGTCGTGATGTCGAAGAGGTCGTAGTAGCCGATATGGCCGATGCGGAAAATCTTTCCCTTCAGGACTCCCTGTCCGGGCGCCAGGACGATCCCCTGGCGGTCTCGCAGGGTCTGGACGAGCTCCCCCGAGTCGATGCCGTCGGGCGCCCGGATCGCGGTGACCACCGCCGAACGGTCGTCATCCGGGGAGAAGAGCTCGAGGCCCATCGCCTTGATGCCGGCGCGGCAGGCCCGGCCGAGACGGGCATGGCGTTCGAAGGCCTGGTCGAGGCCTTCGTCGAGCAGTAGTCCGAGCGCGACGTCGAGGCCGACCACGATCGAGACGGCCGGGGTGAACGAGGGGTCGAACCGTTCTTGCTTCTCCCTGGTCTCCGCCCAGTCGAAGTAGTAGCGCGGGCGCCCATCGCCCTCGACCGCGCTCCACGCGTCGGCTGAAACGGAGACGGTGGCAAGGCCCGGCGCTGTCATCAGGGCCTTCTGCGAGCCGGAGACCACGGCATCGAGACCCCACGCGTCGGTCTCCAGCGGAACGGCGCCGAGGCTCGAAACGGCATCGACCGCGACCAGCGCGCCGGCCTCCTTCGCCGCAGCGGCCAGTGCCTGAACGTCAGCGACCACCCCCGTCGAGGTTTCTGAGTGCGTCGTGAAGACGACCTTGGCGCCGCCGAGCTCCCGCAGGCGGGCGGCCAGATCCTCGGCTGCGGGCGAATCGCCCCACTCGTAGCGGAGCTCGTCCACCTCGCATCCGAAGTTGCGCGCCAATTTCGTCCAGCGCTCACCGAAATGTCCGGCTGAGACGACGACGACGCGGTCGCCCGGCCCCGTGAGGTTCGAGACGGCCGACTCCATCCCCCCGGTTCCAGAGGCCGTGTAGAGGAGCACGTCCCCCTGGGTTCGGTAGACCACATGGAGCCGGTCAAGCGTGCGCCCGAGGATCTCCCGAAAGTCGGAGCTCCGATGGTGGATGATCGGGCGGCTCATCGCCTCTAATACTTCCGGTGGCACCGGCGTCGGCCCCGGCGTGAACAGGTAGCGCTTCTCGGCCACTCTGTTCGGACACTAGCTCAGCCTCCCGATAACGTCAGCGCGGATCGAATGGACGCGCTGCTCGCCTTCGCCGCCGCCCTGATCTCGCTCCGGCTCTCGGGGCGGCTCGTCGGGCGCTGGCGGGCCCGCCGCGCGCCGGAGCTCGCGATGTGGGCCGCCTCGCTGGGCTCTTACGCCCTCGCCTCGGCGGCGCTCGCCTGGGGCTCCGCCGCGGGCTGGAACGACACGGCGTTTCGGCTCTACTACCTCTTCGGCGGGCTGTTCACGGCGCCGCTGTTGGGCGCCGGCTCGCTCCTGCTCCTCGGCAAACGCTGGGTCATACCCGTCGTGCTGGTCTACGCCGGCATCGCGATCGGGATCATGCTCGCGGAGCCGCTCTCAGCCGGCGTCTCGGGCAGCTCGATCCCGGAGGCACAAGCGCACCTGGACTTCTTCCCGGCCCGTCTTTTGGCGCTCATCGGGAACATCAGCGGAACCGCCGCCGTCGTCGGTGTCGCAGTGCTGACGATTAGGCGTCGACCCCTGGGTACCGGACTGATCCTTGCGGGTGTGGCTGTTGCCGCCGCAGGCAGCGCGCTGGCCGGGCTGGGTGCGACAGAAACCGCTGCATTTGCCGCACTTGGTGCCGTATTTCTTTACACGGGTTTTACGATTTCCAGCGGGAAACCGCGACCTCCGTTGCCAGCTTAGGCACGGTTCGTCTGCTATCAAGTGCCGCCGCAAGGGCGCTCAACCCGCCCGGAAGCGAGCTAATGGGAGCCGTCAGGCGCTCCGATAACGCGGTACTGCGGCCCAGTTCCCGCGTATGGAGCCGGCTCCAGCACAAGGAGGGGGAACTTCGTGCGTCGACAACTCGTGCGCGCGGCTGCATTCGCGGTCGCACTGTTTGGCCTTGCAGCGGCCGGTCTTCCGACGGGGGGCTCGGTCCGGCCGTCGCAGGCACGCCTGGACGAAGGCAAGGTCATCGTCCGCAAGATCCACCGCTACGAGCGAGCGACGTGGGGATGGCAGCGCCTGATGGGGGTCCGGCGGACGCCGACCCGGCGGCGGTACCTGAAGACGCGCAACTTGGACTACCGCCTCCACATCCTCGCCCAGTGGCGCCGGCGGGCGATCCATGCGAGACGCCGGGCTCACAACCCTCCCCACGAGCGTGCCTGGCGCTGCCTTCAGAGCTATGAGGCTGCGTGGACGGATTCGGGTGATCCGTACTGGGGCGGCCTCCAGATGGACCGCTCCTTCATGCACGCCTATGCGCCTAGTCACCTGTTGCACCGCGGGTGGGCGAACAGGTGGTCGGCAGTGGAGCAGATGTGGGTCGGCGAGCGCGCCATCCGTGCCGGCCGCGGCTTCTACCCGTGGCCGAACGCCGCCCGCGTGTGCGGCTTGATCTAGTCGCCGATCGCCTTCAGCACCACGCCCTTCCGCCGCCGGCCGTCGGACTCGGCGTAGAAGACCTGCTCCCACGGGCCGCGGTCGAGCTTGCCGCCGGTGATCGGGAGAACGACCTGATGGCTCATAAGATGCCGTTTGAGATGCGCGTCGGCGTTCATATCCGCGGTGATCTCCAAGAAGCGTCGACATACTCATTTCGCTGAATGTGCGCCAGCACTTTCAGGGAGGGCGGCGGCGGTTCGGCGTCTCGAACCACAGGTAGTCCGTCGCGCTTTTCATTCGGTCAGCGTAAGGTTCTGCGCGATGGGACGCGGAGACCGCCGCAAAGTGCGCTGGGCGAGGGATCGCCAGCGGAAGAAGAAGGCGCACGAGAAGGCCGAGGCGGCCGAGAAGGCGCAGCCGCGGCGCCGGCGGTCTAGCGCCTCTAGCTGAGCTTCTGGCGCAGGAGCTCGTTGACGACCCGCGGGTCGGCCTTGCCCTCGGTCTCCTTCATCACCTGACCGACGAAGAAGCCGAGCAGGCCTTCCTTGCCCCCGCGGTAGGCCTCGACCTGGCCGGGGTTGACGGCGAGGATCCGCTCGACGATCGGCTCGAGCTCCGCGGCGTCGGCGACGAGGCCGTCGCCGAGGTATTGCTCGGCCGTGAAGCCCGCATCGCCGCTCGCGGCAAGCGCCTCGGTCAGCTTCTCGCGCGGGATTCGCGAGCGCGCCTCGATCAGCTTGCCGAGCTCGTCTGGGTCGACCGCGTCGGGATCGGCTCCCGCGGCCGCGAACTGGTTCATGAGCACGTTCGCGACCGCGCGCCGGTCGCCCGGCACCCGCTCGTAGAGGCGGTCGCGCCCGCTCGTGACGAGGTCCTCGGCCAGGTCGTGGTCGAGCCCGGCGGCGAGCCGCCGGATCCGCGTCGCAGGCGACTCAGGTAGCTCCGTCCGGATCCGCTCGACGAGCTCGCGCGGAGGCTCGAGCGGGACGAGATCCGGCTCAGGGAAGTAGCGGTAGTCCTGCGCCTCCTCCTTCGAGCGCAGCGGCGGAGCGGACTCGGCGCCCGGGTCGAAGTGCAGCGTCTCCTGCTCGACCTCGCCGCCCGACTCGTAGACCCCGATCTGGCGCTCGACCTCGCGCTGGATCGCCTTCGCGGCGAAGGCGAACGAGTTCAGGTTCTTCAGCTCGGTGCGAGTCCGTAGCTCGTCCGAGCCCTCGGGCCGCACGGACACGTTCACGTCGAAGCGGAGCGACCCC
>JBKPGE010000076.1:0-44465 GCA_046729215.1 Actinomycetota bacterium
CGATAGCCAGTTCGTTCGGCAGGTTGTCAATGTGAACTGGTCGCCGACGGTCGATGCTGGGCCGCAGCGCAGGGTCCCCGAGGGTGGACGCATCGTGCTTCGGGCGTCGGGGAGTGACCGCGAAGGCCAACCGCTGACCTATTCCTGGGACCTGGACGGAAAGCCGCCGGAGTTCGACTACAAGACGCCGGGCCCGAACCCGACGTACTCGGCCGCCCGTTTCGACGGCCCCGCGAAGCGAGCCATCTCTCTGCAAGCGTGCGATCCGGTCGGCGCGTGTAGTCGTGACTCCGGAGTCGTCCGGATCACCAACGTACGGCCCAGAGTGAACGCCGGGCCGAATCGGAGAGTTAAGCGCGGAACAAAGGTTCGCTTCCGCGTCCGCGCCTCGGATCCCGGCCCCGACCGGCTGACCGCGACCTTGCGGTTCGGTGACAGGACGCGCCCGGTCCGGGGTTTCGCCGTGAGACACGTCTTCCGCAGGTCGGGCCGGTACAAGGTCAAGGTCAGGGTCGTCGACGACGACAAGGGCGCCCGCACCGACACCCTGATCGTCAGAGTCAGGCGCTAGCCGACGCCCGCCCGACGCGGTGCTACGCCGCCCGGAGCTTTCGGAGCGCGGGACCCAGCGCCTGCCCGCCGCGCAGCGTCTGCTCGAACAGGTCGCCGTGACGTTCGACGCGGTCGAGCGCCTCACGCATCCCGAAGTCGCGTGGCCGCACCTTCTCGCCCAGCTCCTCCCATCGGAGCGGCGTCGAGACCGGCGCACCCGGCTTCGGCCGCACCGAGTACGCGGACGCAATCGTCTTCCCGTGCCCGTTCTGCCGGTGGTCGACGAGCACGCCGCGTCGTTTCTTCTTCAGCCACTCGGTCGTGACGAGGCCGACATGCTCCTCCTCGAGCCGGCGCGAGACCCGCTCTGCGAATTCGTACGTCTCGGGGAACGACGATCGGCGGGTGATCGGGACGAGCACGTGGATCCCGTCGGCGCCGCTCGTCTTGACATACGAGTGCAGCTCGAGGCGCTCGAGTGCCTCTCGGACGAGGTGGGCGACGCGGATGGCCTGCGCGAACCCGTTCCGCGACGCGGGTGGGTCAAGGTCGAAGACGACGTAGTCGGGCCGCTCGGGCCGGTCGACCCGGGAGTACCACGCGTTCATGTCGATGCAGTTCATCTGCACCATCCACGCGAGCACACCCGGCTCGTTCACAAGCACGAAGTCGACGAGTCGCGGCCCGCCCTCGCGCGGCAACGTCCGGAACCGTCGCGTCGGGACCCAGGACGGCATCCCCCGCGGTGCCTGCTTCTGGAAGTACGGTCTCTCCCGGATCCCGTGCGGGTAGCGCTTGAGCGTGAACGGCCGATCGCGCAGGTGTGGGATGAGGGCGGAAGCGACGTCGACGTAATACGTCAGGAGGTCGCCCTTCGTTACGCCGTCCCCGGGAAAGAGGACGCGCTCAGCACTTGTCAGCCGGATCCGGCGGCGGCCCACGCGCAACTCGTCGTGCCTAGGCAACGCCGGCCAGAAGAAACGCGCGGTTCTCCTTCAGCATCTCCCGCGCGATCACGAGGCGCTGGATTTGGTTCGTGCCCTCGTAGATCTGCGTGATCTTGGCGTCGCGCATCATCCGCTCGACCGGGTACTCCTGCATGTAGCCGTACCCGCCGAGGATCTGCACCGCGTCGGTCGTGACCTCCATGGCCACGTCCGTGCAGTAGAGCTTCGCCATCGCACTGATCTTCGTCAGCTCCGATCCGTCGAAGCCCTCGTCGATCATCTGCCCGCACTTGTAGAGGAGGAGCCGCGCCGCTTCGCACTTCGTCTCCATGTCCGCAAGCTGAGCCGAGATGATCTGATGCTGCGCGATCGGCTTGCCCATCGTCTCGCGCTCCTTGGCGTACTCGAGCGCGTAGTCGGTTGCGCCCTGGGCGAGCCCGAGGCCCTGAGCGCCGATGCCCGGGCGCGAGCGATCGAGGATCCGCATCGCGATCTTGAACCCCTCGCCCTCCTCGCCGAGAAGATTGTCGGCCGGAACCTGCATGTCGTTGAAGAACAGCTCGCCCGTGGTCGAGCCCTTGATCCCCATCTTCGGCTCGATCCGCCCGACCTCGAACCCGGGCGAGCTCGACTCGACCAGGAACGCCGAGATCCCGTCGTGCCCGGCCGTCGGGTCGGTCTTGGCGAAAACCGTGTAGAGGTCGGCGACCCCCGCGTTGGTGATGAACCGCTTGGAGCCGTTGATGACGTACACGTCGCCTTCGCGGCGGGCCTCCGAGCGCATGGCGGCGGAGTCCGACCCCGAGCCCGGCTCGGTCAGCGCGTACGCCGTGAGCCATTCGCCCGACGCCAGCCTGGGCAGGTAGCGGTCTTTCTGCTCGTCACTGCCGGCGAGCTTGAGCCCGAGGGAGCCGAGTTCCTGCACGGCCAGGATCAGCCCGCTCGTGGCGCAGACCTTCGAGACCTCTTCGATCGCGACGAGCGTCATCAGGGCGCTGGCGCCGAGGCCCCCGTACTCCTCGTCGTACATCACCGCGAAAATCCCGTGTTCGCGGAAGACCTCGACGACGTCCCACGGGAACTCCGAGCTCTTGTCGATCTCGGCCGCGCGCGGCGCGATCCGCTCGCGCGCGAGCATGCGAATCAGGTCGCGGATCTCGCGCTGCTCGTCCGTCAACGGGTCGGTTGGCACGGCGGTCAGTCTAATTCGGCTTCTTCTCCAGGAAGTTCACACATACGCTGTCGATACATAAGGTCACGAGGGAGGCGCTCGGCTCGCGAACACTGACTTGGTCGGCAGTAGTACTTGCGTTCTTCGCCTTCGGCACAGCCTGCAACGGCAAAAACTCGAGCCCAGCCGAGGAGCAAAGGCAGGGAAGGACGACTGCGGTCGAGGTGTCACCGGCGGACTGCTCGGCCGAGGTCGACAACCGGTTCGTTCCGCTCTCGTCCGTCAAGCTCAGCATCTTCAGGGGTAGCGAGCGCAGCGAAGCCACTGAGGCGATGGTCGAGACGCGTGTCGAGCAGCGCGTACAGGAGAAGACGGCCACCATCGCTGGTTTCCCGGTCAGGGTCGTACGGGTGATGGACTTCGAAGAGGGAGTGCTCGTCGAGCAGACGCTCGACTACTACACGCAATGCAGCGACGGAAGCGTCTGGTACGTCGGTGAAAAGGTCGACGACATCGAACACGGCAAAATCGTCGGCCACGAGGGCCAGTGGCAGGCAGGCAAGGGAGGCGCGAATCCCGGCCTCTTCATGCCGGCCGAGCCGAAAGAGGGCGACACCTTCCAGCAGGAGCGCGCGCCGGGAATCGCCGAGGACCGATCGACGGTGCTGGCAGTGGACGTCGAAACGAGAACGCCCGCGGCCAGGTTCAGGGACTGCATCCGGACGAAGGACTTCGCGCCCCTCAACAAGATCACCGAGTTCAAGGTCTATTGCCCTGACGTCGGCCTGGTGCGCGAGGAGCTGACGTCCGGCAGCAGCCAGCTCGTCCGTTACCGCTGAGCTTGGGATGTGGGGCCGGGCAGCACCCCGGCCCCACCTGCCAAAGACACCCCCGGAGGCAAACCAGAGATGACCCGGCAGAGGGTCAAGCGTACCGCGGCTCGATCCGGCCGCCGCGCTCCGCTACGAGTAGCGGGCGAGCTCCAACCAGCGCCCGCGCATGATCAGCGCCCGCAGCTCGTCACCCGGACACGCCGTGGCGAAGAAGTCCGAGTGGGGACGCACCTGCCGGGCCTTCGGATAGCGGCGGCGGTACTCCTGGATCAGCTGTGCGAGCGCACGGCGTGCCTCGGGCGTCACGTCGGCCCTCCCGACAGTGTCGTCGCCGAGGAAGCAGACCGCGAAGTAGTGGTCGTTCGACTCGGTGGTTCCGTTCGCCGCCGAGCGTACGCCGAACCCACGGCCGACGAACACAAAGCCATGCCGGCAGAAGACATGGTTGTAGGCGATGTCGAGCCAGCCGTTGTGCTCCATGTGGTAGCGCTGAATGCCCCGAACACGGCCCGCACAGTTGCGGTGAAGCCCCTGCTCGTCGGCGTTCGTGCCGGAGTAGTGGACGGCGACGCCGCGTGCTTGCTCAGGTTGGATCCGCGGGCGGCCTCGGGGCGGCACGGCGCCCCAGGCCGGCCTCCGCACGAGCTTTAGCGGAGGTTGTCGGGGAGCTCTCGCCGTGTCAGGTCCCTCGTCGTCGGCCCCTGGATCGCGCGCCCTTCGCCGTCGTAGCGCGACCCGTGGCAAGGGCAGTCCCACGTCCGCTCGGCCGGATTCCAGTCGACCAGACAGTAGAGGTGCTGGCAGACGGGTGAAAAGGCGTGGAGCCGCCCCTGCTCGTCCCGGTGGACCGCGGTCTTCTGCGACCCAATGCGGATGAGCGCGCCCTCGCCGGGCTTCAGCTCCTCGACCGTCGTGCGATCGGCCCGAGCGAGGCGGTCGGCGAAGAAGTGGACGCCGGCCGACACGTTCTCCCGCAGGAGGCTCCCGAGAGCGGACCGGCGCGGCCGGCGCTTCGAGTTGAAGAGTTTCGCCCACGGGTTCCGGCGGCCGAGAATCGCGTCGGAGACGATCATCGCGGCCGCCGTCCCATTGGTCATGCCCCACTTGCTGTAGCCCGTCGCCGAATAGAGGTGGTCGGCGCCGCTTCGAAGCCGACCGACGTACGGCACGTGGTCGTGGGCCATGTAGTCCTGCGTCGACCAGCGGTACTCGACCTCGCCGGCACCGGGCCAGTGCGTATGCAGGAACTCCTCCAGCTGGTCGTAACGCGACGGCGTGTCCGGCTCCTCCCCGGTGTTGTGTCCGTTGCCGCCAACCTGGATGAAGAGGCGCTCGCCGTCCCGGAGTGTTCGGATCGAGCGGGTCGGGGTGCCCGTGTTGATGTACATGCCTTGCGGGTCGGACGCCGATCCGATCGGAGCCGCGACCGCATAGCTCAGGTGCGGATACGCCTTCGCAAAGTAGAGGCCGCGGTCCGTGATCGGGAGCTGCGTGGCGACGACCACGTCGGCAGCGCGAACAGTTCCCTGCTCGGCTTGCACTTCGCAGGGCTCGCCGTGCTCTATCCGGTGCACGCGACTCTGCTCGAAGACATGGCTGCCGTCACCGGGGATGGTCGCGGCGAGCGCGAGGAGGTACTTGCGCGGGTGGAACTGCGCCTGGTTCTCCAGCCGCAGCGCCGCGGGAACGGGGAAGGGAAGTGGGGTGTCGTCGACGAGCGTCGTGGCGAGGCCCGACTGCCGCTCGACCTCGGCTTCCTGCCGCAGCTGCGCGACCTCGTCCGTGGACTCGGCGTAGACGTAGTTCATCCGGCGCTCGAACTCGCAGTCGATGTGATCCTCGTCGACGAACTGCGCGATGCGCGCCAGAGCCGCCTCGTTCGCCTCCGCGTAGGTGCGCGCCCCGTCCTGACCGAAGGCCTTCCTGATCTTCGAGTAACTCGCGCCGTGACCGGAGGTCACCTTGGCCGTCGTGTAGCCCGATGCTCCGCGGACGATCCGTTTCGAGTCGATCAGGGCGACGGTTTTCCCGGCACGCTTCAGCAGTACGCCGGCAGTGATGCCGGTGATCCCGGCGCCGACGATGCACACGTCCACCGCGATGTCGTCGGACAGCGCCGGATAGCTCGTCTCCGGCGTCGTGTGGATCCAGAAGGACGGGCCGCCCAAGCTCACGCAGGCATATGGGAGACCGCTTCGATGTTGTTGCCGTCCGGATCGATCACGTAAGCGCCGTAGTAGTTCTCGTGGTAATGCGGCCGCAAACCCGGAGCACCGTTGTCCGTCGCTCCGGCGGCCATGGCGGCCTCGTAGAAGCGGTCGACGGTTTCGCGGTCCGGCGCAGTGAGCGCAATGTGCGCAGTCGTCGGCTCGCCGCGCTGGGAGACCCAGAAGTCGGGCATCCCGCTCTCGCCGAAGCCGCCGGCGTCGCCGAACTCCATCATGAGCTGGTAGCCGAGCGGCTTCAGTGCCTGCTCGTAGAACTGCTTGCTGCGTCCGTAGTCGCTGACGTCCAGGGTGATGTGGTCGATCGCCATTGCGGCTCCTTTCGTTCCTGACTCGGGGGAGGTCTAGATTCTGTCGCATGATCCTCGAGCGCGGCACGGTGCGGACGCTCGATCCCTCACTACCGACAGCGTCGGCGCTTGCAATCGCCGGCGATCGGGTGGCGGGAGGAGTCGGGACGCATGAGACGGTTCTGCCCAGCCCGGAGCGCGTCGATCTCGGCGGGCGCTGCGTGCTCCCGGGCTTCACGGACGCGCACGTCCATTTTCCGACCTGGGCCGTGGCGCGCGGCGAGGTTCGGCTCGAAGGGACACGGTCGGTGGAGGAGGTGGTCGCGCGTGTGCGCGACGGCCTTAGGTCGGTTGGCGAGAGTGGTTGGCTGCGCGGCCGTGGCTGGCGAGACGCGGACTGGTCGTCTCGGCCCACCAAGGAGGCCCTCGACGAGGTGACAGGCGAGGTTCCGGTCGCCCTGCTCGCCCACGATTCCCACTCGCTGTGGCTCAACTCTGCGGCGCTCGCGTGGTCCGCCCTCGACCTCGAAGTCGACGGCGGCGTCGTCGAGCGCGACGACTCGGGCGCGCCCACCGGCGTCCTTCGGGAAGAGGCCTGCTGGCGGTTTCGCGATCGTTACATTCACATAAGCGATCGCGAGTACCAGGATGCGATGCGCGACGCGGTCCGTGTCGCCGCAGCCCGAGGGGTCACCGCGGTGCACGACAAGGACGGTTGGATCGGCGCGCTCCGGCTCTGGCAGTCCCTCAGTGCCGCTGGCGCTCTCACGCTTCGCGTATGGCAATCCCTCCCGGCCGAGCACGTCGACGAGCTCGCGGGTCTCGGAATGCGCAGCGGCTTCGGCGACAAGCTGCTCCGCGTCGGTTACCTGAAAGCGTTCATGGACGGGACGCTCGGGTCTCAGACCGCGCGCATGCTTGATGGGAGCGGAGTCGAGATCACGAGCCGCGAGGCGCTCGTGAGCATCATTCGTCGGGCGGCGTACGCGGGCTGGCCGGTCGCCGTCCACGCGATCGGCGATCGCGCAAATCGTGAGGCGCTCGACGCCTTCGAAGAGACACGCGAAATCTGGCAGACGATGAGTCTCCGGCAGCGCATCGAGCATGCGCAACTGCTCGCGCCCGAAGACGTCGATCGTTTTGCGGAGCTCGGCGTCGCCGCCTCGGTGCAGTTCAGCCATGCGCCGTCGGACCGGGACGTGGCCGATCGGTACTGGGCGGGCACGACGGACGGCGCGTACGCGTACCGGTCCCTATGGGACACCGGTGCCCTCGTCGCAAACGGCTCGGATGCTCCGATAGAGGAGCTCGATCCGCTGGCCGGCATCGTCGCCGGCGTCTTGCGCACAATCGACGACCGCCCCGCGTGGCATCCAGAGCAGGCGTTGCGGGTGGAGGAGGTTTTCGCGGCGACGTGCGTGAGCCCGGCCTGGCTCTCGTACGACGAGCACGAGCGCGGGCGGCTCCTTCCGGGCTACCTCGCCGATCTCGTTGTGCTCGACCGTGATCCGTTCGTCCTGCCGCCCGAAGAGCTTCCCGACGTCGAGATCGTCGCCACGATGGTCGGCGGCCGCTGGACGCACAACCCGCCGCCCTGGGATTGAGGGGCGAGCGGTTCGTCCGCTACCTCGGCGCGAACGTCGGCCTTTACATCGCGTGGGCGTTCCTCTGGGGCGTGCCGGCAATCGCGGGGCTCGGCGCGGCGGCCGCGGCGTGGATTGCCGTGACCGCGGCGGTCGGCATCGTTCAGCCGCTGCCCGCAGGCATCCGGACCGACGTCGCGTTCGCCGTCAGTGAGGATGGCCGCACCGCTCACTACCGCCTCCGATGCGAGTACGACCGCGCGGGGCGCATCCGTCGCGCCGTCCCCGGACCCGACGCGCATCCCGGCGGAATGCGTGCCTGCTGGACGCATCGTCGCCGCGCAATGCGACGAGGACTACTTCGTCGACGGCGAGGCCAACCTCCTGATTCCGCCGGTTCACGGCTAGCCGAGCTTGGCGAGCTCCTGAAAGAGCTCGCAGGCCGTGTTGATCGCGAGCGGAATGTGCTCGAGGAGGAGGCGCTCGTTCGGAGCGTGGATGTTCCCCTCCGGCAGATCGAAGCCGGTCAGGACGGTGGGGATCCCCTTGTCGGCAAGCGCCGGGACGATCGGCAGCGTTCCGCCGACGCGAACCAGCAGCGGTCGCTTGCCGACGACGCGCTCGAAGGCATCTAGGGCCAGCTGAATGGCCGGCGCGTCCGGCGGGATGACGCCGGGTGACGCACTCGACCAGCGCTCGAGCTCGACGTCGGCGCCTTCCGGCGCCGCATCGCGGATGAGGCGCTCGAAGATCGGTGCGATCTCGTCTGGATCCTGGCCCGGCGCGAGGCGAATCGAGACGTTCGCTTCCGCGGCCACGGGCAAGACGGTCTTCTGCAGGTGGGGCTCACCGCCCGCGATTCCGTTGACGTCGACGGCGGGCTCGGCCCAGGTGCGGAGGTAGAAATCGCCGGCCGCTCGGGTGTGCGCCGGTCGGGCGCCTCCCTCGGAGAGCACCTGCGCGCCGGGATCGAGCTTCTTCCAGGCGGCAAGTTCCTCCTCCCTTGGAGGATTGACGCCGGCACGCAGCTCCTCCGGCGGCAGCCCGTCCTCACCGGGGAGCACGCCGCGCAGCGTCTGCATCAGCGCGTGGTTGGCGTTGAGCGCGGCACCACCGAAGGTTCCCGAGTGCAGGTCGCGCCGGCCGGTCCTGACCGATAGGTGGAAGTAGACGAGGCCGCGAGTCGCGGTGTGGAACACCGGTTCGCCGCGCCTGAGCATGGCGGAGTCGAAGACGACTGCGGCATCCGCCCCGCGCTCGTCGGCGGCGATGTAGTGGACGATCTGGTAGCCGCCCGTCTCCTCTTCGCCGTCGCAGACGAACCTGACGTTCACGGGCAGCTCGCCGGCCTCCGCGAGGTCGGCCGCGGCCTTGAGGAGCGTGTACAGCTGTCCCTTGTCGTCGGCCGTGCCGCGGCCGATGAGCCAGCCGTCCCGAATCGTCGGCTCGAACGGCGGCGACTTCCATTCGTCGAGCGGCGCGGCGGGCTGCACGTCGAAGTGGCCGTAGACGAGCACTGTGGGCACGTCCCCGCCGCCTGAGGCTGCAATTTCGCCGACGGCGAGCGGGAAGGTCGCAGTCTCGACCAGGTCGGCATCTCCGCCGGCACTGCGGATGAAGTCGCAGACCCACTCGGCCGCCCGGCGCACGTCGTCCGCGTGCTCGGGGTCGGCGCTGATGCTCTCGATGCGCAGAAGCTCGGAGAGCTCTTCCAGCCAGTCCGCGGGCAACTCAGACATGGCGGCCGAGTCTATTGAGTCGCCGCGGAACGGGCTTTGCCCGTTCCGCCGCATCGGCTCATCGAGGAGGAACCGTCCTTGCGATCCTGGGTAGCGCGGCGCAAAGCGTTGCCCGGCTCGAGAGGGTCGCTGAAAATCGTGAGATTTTCAGCGAAACCTAGGCCACTCGGAGCTTCTGCGAGTCGGCGAGCGCTCGCAGCTTCTTCAGGCTCTGATTCTCGATCTGCCTGATCCGCTCGCGCGTCACCTGGAACGTCCGCCCGACCTCGTCGAGTGTCCGCGGCTGCTCGCCGTTGAGCCCGTAGCGCAGCTCCAGCACGCGGCGCTCCCGCTCGGACAACGTCCCGAGGATCTTCGTCAGCGCCTCACGCCGAAGCACGTCCTCGGTGAGCTCTTCCGGAAGCGGCGCCAGCTCGTCCGTGATGAAGTGCCCGAACTCGGACTCCTCGTCGTCCCCGACCGGCTTCTCGAGCGAGACAGGAGTCTGAGCGCTTCTGCGAATCTGGTCGACCTCGTCCATCGAGAGATCCAGCTCGTGGGCAATCTCGACCGAGCTCGGCTCGCGACCGCGCTCCGCACGAAGCTTGCGCTCGGTTCTCATGATCTTGTTCAGCTTCTCGACGACGTGGACGGGCATGCGGATCGTCCGCGCCTTGTCGGCCAGAGCCCGTGCGACGGCCTGGCGGATCCACCACGTCGCGTAGGTGGAGAACTTGAAGCCCTTGCGGTGATCGAACTTCTCCGCGGCACGCACGAGCCCGATCGTTCCCTCCTGGATCAGGTCGAGGAACGGCAGCCCCTGGTTGCGGTAGCGCTTCGCGATCGAGACGACCAGCCGCAGGTTGGCCTCGACCATCTCCTGCTTCGCGCTATGGTCGCCCCGCTCGATCCGCTTCGCGAGCTCAATCTCTTGCGCCGCGGTGAGCAGCTTGACCTTGCCGATGTCCTTGAGGAAGAGCTGCAGCGCCTCGGTCGAGGCCTCGCGCTCTTCGGCGGCGCCGTCGGCATCCTCGTCGTCCTCCTGTTCGGTGGCGACGATCTCGATCTGGAGCTCCTCGAGCCGGTGATTGAAGTCGTCGATCTGCCCGGCTTCGAGCTCGAGCTCCTCCACGGCGACGGCCAGGTCCTCAGCGGACAGCTTCCCCGTCTCCTGGGCGCCCGCGATCAGGGTCTCTAAGACCCCCTCCGAGCTGGATTCCCGACTTGCCGCTTCCACTCGCACCACCGGCTCCCCTCGCTTGCCATGAGTCCGGTTCAACGGCACCCGAACTATCCCTGCCTGCGGGAGTCTTCCATGTGCCCGACCCAGCCGCCATAGGCCGACCGGCCCATTTTTCGGTTCATGTGGTCCTATCTTTCATTGGGGTTTTCGTACGTCTTCTAGACGGGACAAGAGCCGCTGAGCTTCCCTGGCAAGCGGAGATTTCTTCTGTTCAGCGGCGATTCGGAGCTGCCGTTTCGCCTCGTCGACCCGCCCCAACCAGAGCAACAGCAGCCCCACGTGGAAGCGCACGGTGGCGGCGCGCGGAAAGCGGCGCGTCAGCGGGCCGAGCCTGGAGAACGCCCGTTCGGGATGCGCCTTCTCGAACCGGCCGACAGCGTCGGCGACCAGCGCCTCGGGGTCCCGCGGGGCCAGCCGCGCCGCCGTCGAGTACTGCCGCCGCGCCGAGATCGGCCGGTCGATGCGCTGCAGCGCGAGTCCGTAGAGGAGCTTGGCGTGAACGTCCCCCGATCGAGCCCGGCGTTCGAGGAGGGCGAGCTGTCGCTCCGGCGGCAGCGACGTGACGCTCCGGGCGGCACCGAAGCTCGGGACGAACGACGGCAGCCCAGGCGGAAACTGACGGAACAGCAGATCGTTGGAGCGGATCGCGTAGCCCGAGTCGGGATCGCGACCGCTCGCCTCCCGCCAGGCCGCAAGAGCGCCGTCGCGGTCGCCGTTCCAGAACCGGGCGAGCCCGAGGTGGAAGAGGACCGCGCCGCTCGCCGGGTGGTCCTCCGCCAACCCCTCTAGTCGGTCGAGGCTTCCATCGGGCCAGCTCGCGAGCGCCCGACCGACCTGCGCCTGGAGGGACTGATGCCCGGCCAGGAGCTGCCGTGCACGGGCTCGCTCGCCGGCCCGGTACATGCGGGCCGCGCGGCGCAGGGCGACCGCCTCCGGACCCGTCCGCACTCCGAGGTCGACGACGAACGGCGGCACGCCCTTCGGGAGGGCGTCGGCCTCGTCGTAACCGCCCAGGAGCGCCGCGCCACCGATCACTCCGAGAGCGGCCGCCGCCGCCACCGCGGCGACGAGAATCAAGCGTGTACGCCGGGACATCGGGCCATCACGGTAGCCCGAGCGCGCCTGGCTATCCTCACTGGATCGCAACTCCCGTCGACACCCGCGAGATCGCACCCGAGGAGGTGCAGGAGCACCTGACCGAGCCGGATGCGCCGCTGCTCGTCGACGTCCGTACCGACCGCGAGCGACGCGTGGCGAACATCCCCGGCTCCGTGCACGTGCCCATGGCCGAGGTCGAAACGCGCCTACCGGAGGTCGCACCCGACCCGAGTCGGCCGATCGTGACGTTCTGCGCGACCGGCAACCGGTCCCTGCGCATCCTCCCCACGCTGGCCGCGCTCGGCTACGACGATGCACGCTCGATGGCGGGCGGCATCGTCGCCTGGCAAGCCCTCGGCTACCCGACGGACTCCGCGAGCACGCTCGACGACGAGAAGATCGCGCGCTACAGCCGCCACCTGCTGATCCCCGAGGTCGGCCTCGAGGGGCAGCAGAAGCTGCTGGAGACCAGCATCCTCCTGATCGGTGCCGGCGGCCTCGGCTCGCCCGCTGCCCTCTATCTCGCCGCGGCCGGCGTCGGACGCATTGGGATCGTGGACGACGACCGCGTCGACGCTTCCAACCTCCAGCGTCAGGTCCTCCACTCGACCGCCGAGCTCGGAGACAGCAAGGCCGAGTCCGCACGGCGAACGATCGAGGACCTCAACCCCGACGTCGAGGTCGTCACTTACGAGGAGCGGCTGACCTCCGAGAACGTCGACCGGATCCTCAGCGAGGACTGGGAGTTCGTCGTCGACGGCGCCGACAACTTCCCGACGCGCTACCTGCTGAACGACGCGTCCGTCTGGCACGGGATCCCCGTCGTGCACGGCTCGATCTACCGCTTCGAGGGACAGGTGACCGTCTTCAAGCCGTATGAAGGGCCGTGCTACCGGTGTCTCTTCCCGCAGCCGCCGCCGCCCGAGCTGGCCCCGAGCTGCGCCGAGGGAGGCGTCCTGGGCGTGCTTCCCGGCGTGATCGGCTCGCTGCAGGCGAACGAGGCGCTCAAGCTGGCGCTCGACATCGGCGAGCCGCTGATCGGCCGGCTGCTGCTCTTCGACGCGCTGCCGACGCGCTTCGACGAGGTCAGCATCCGCCGCGACCCAAACTGCCCGGTCTGCGGCGACAACCCGACGATTACCGAGTACATCGACTACGCGGACTTCTGCGGAGTGCCGGCATGACCACGGTTCGCATTCCGCCGACGCTGCGCGAGCAGACCGGCGGTGCTGCGGCGCTGGAGGCAGAGGGCGAGACCGTCCGTGACCTGCTCGACGACCTGACTGGCCGGTATCCGGCGCTTCGAGACCGGATCTACGACGAGGACGAGCTCGCCCGGTTCGTGAACGTCTACGTCGGAGGCGAGGACGTGCGGACGCGCGAGGGCCTCGACACGGCCGTGACGAACGGATCCACCGTCATCCTCCTGCCGGCGATGGCCGGTGGTCGCTAGCTCGCTTCTCGGCCTGATCGGGCGTACGCCGCTCGTCCAGCTCCCGCGCCTCGCGCCCAAGCCCTCCGTCCACCTCTACGCGAAGCTGGAGGGTCAAAACCCGAGCGGCTCGATCAAGGACCGCGTCGCGCTCGCGATGATCGATGCCGCCGAGTCGTCGGGCGAGCTCGAGCCGGGGCGAGAGCTGCTGGAGCCGACATCGGGGAACACGGGGATCTCGCTGGCGCTGATCGCACGCCTGAAGGGCTACCGGCTGACCTGCGTCGTGCCCGAGAACGTGACCGAGGAGCGGCTGCGGCTGCTGCACCTCTACGGCGCGGAGATCATTCCCTCACCAGGCGTGGAAGGCTCGAACGGCGCGGTCCGGCTGGCCCTCGAGCTGGCCGAGCGCGAGCGGCGCTACTACCTGCCGTTCCAGTACGGGAACGAGGCCAACCCGCGCGCGCACTACGAGGGCACCGGCGCCGAGATCGCCGCCGACCTGGAGCACGTGGACGTCTTCGTCGCCGGGCTCGGGACCGGCGGCACGCTGATGGGCGCCGGCCGCCGGCTCCGCGGGTCGTTCCCAGACGTCGTCGTCGCGGCTGCCGAGCCACTCCCGGGCGACCCGGTCATGGGCCTGCGCTCGCTCGAGGACGGCTACGTGCCCCCGATCCTCGACGTTTCCCAGCTCGACCGGAAGCTGCTCGTGTCCAATGCTGAGGCGGTCGCCGGCATGCGCGCACTCCTCGAGGAGGAGGGGATCTTCGCCGGGGTCTCCTCGGGCGGCGTGATCCACGTCGCCCGCCGACTGGCGGAGGAGCTCGACGAGGGCATCGTCGTCACGGTATTGGCCGACGGCGGCTGGAAGTACCTGTCCGCCCCGCTTTGGGAGGCCGAGGACGTGGAGCGTGCGATGGAGAACGCCGTCTGGTGGTAGTGCCCGAAGCCATCCGCGAGCAGCTCATCACACACGCGCAGTCGGAGGCGCCCAACGAGGCGTGCGGGCTCCTCGCGTTCCGCGACCAAGTGGCCGAGCGGTACCTCCCCGGCCAGAACACGGTTGCAAGCCCCTACCGGTTCGAGCTGCGGCCTGGTGATCCCGCGGATTTCTTCCTGGAGGACGAGGGGTACGAGCTCGCCGTTTTCCATTCCCACCCCGAGACCGCGCCGCGCCCGTCACGCACGGACATCGAAAACATCGGGCTCTGGGAAGGACGGCCGTACCTGATCCTGGGGCTCGCGACCGGCGAGCTCGCCGGCTGGCGGATCCAGGACGGCCGCGTCGAACTACTCTCCCTCGAATGAGCGAAACCGTTGCGATCGTCGGCGCCGGGATCTTCGGCTCTTCGCTGGCGTACCGCCTTGCCCGCGACGGGTGGGACGTCACGCTGTACGAGCGCCACGAACCGGGCCACGCCCGCGCTGCCTCGGCCGGCGAATCACGGTTGATCCGCTATTGCCACGGATCTAACGACTGGTATACGCGCTCGGCCTGGCGTGCCCGCGAGCTCTGGCGGGAGCTCGAAGCCGAGACGGGCCGGGAGCTTCTCGTGGAGTGCGGCGTCGCCTGGTTCGCCCGCTCCGACGACGGCTGGGAAGCGGAGAGTGAACAGGGCCTCCACCGCGAAGGAATTCCGGTGGAGCGCTTGTCGCCGGAGTCCGGGCGCGACCTCTTCCCGTCGTTCGAGCCCGGCGATCTCCGCTTCATCCTCTGGGAGCCGAACGCCGGTGTGCTCCGTGCGCGCGAGGCGACGCTGGCAACAGTCCAGGCCGGGTGCGGCGCCGGCGTGCGGCTCATACAGGACGAAGCCAGCCCGGACACCGTCTCCGCTGATCTCGTCGTCTGGGCGTGCGGCGCCTGGCTACACGAGCTCCTAGACGTCCCGATGCGCATCACCAAGCAGGACACTGTCTACTTCTCGGCCGACGGCTGGACGACGCCGAGGCTTCCGGCGTGGATCGACTACGACCGCCCGATCTACGGGCACGGCGACCTCGACGATCTCGGGATCAAGGTGGCACCGGACGCCGAAGGGCCCCCGTTCGATCCAGAGACCGGCGACCGCATGGTCTCGCCCGAGACCGAGGCAACCGCACGGGCGTACCTGAGCGAACGATTCCCGGCGCTGAGCGACGCGCCGCTCAAAGGCGGAACGGTCTGCCAGTACGCGCTGACGACCGATACGAACTTCGTGATGGCGCCGCGACCGGGCAAGGAGAACGAGTGGATCCTCGGCGGCGGATCGGGCCACGGGTTCAAGCACGGCCCGTCCTTGGCCGAGTACGCCGCCCGGGTCGTGACCGGCCAGGAGGAGCCCTCAGAGCAGTTCGGGCTCGGTCCACGTGGGCGCGGACCGAGCCTTCGAACCGCCGGAACTACTTGACCCTGAAGGTCCCCTTCATGCCGATGCTCCGATGCGGCGTGCAGTAGTAGGTGTACGTCCCCTTCTTCAGGGTGACGGTCACCGTCTTCGTGCCCATGAACGGCACGGTCGTGATCTTCTTGTTGCGGATGCCGGGGCCCGTCAGCACGAAGTCATGAGCAGTCGACTTGTCGCTGACGGAGATCGTGTACTTGCCCGGCTTGAGCGTCGTGACCTTCTTGCCGGCCTTCTTGAGCGTGATCGTGAAGCCCGGCCCTGTGGTGCCGGAGAGCTTGGTCGCGCTCAGGGCCGCAAACGCCGTCGGCGGCACGGCCAGCGCCAGCACTACTAAGAACGGAAGAAATCGTCGCATTGACTCAACTCCTTGTTCGAGACACTTGGAGTTGTACGTGACTACGGACTAGAACGGATGGTTCTAGGTCGCCGGCGGAGGGATCGGCGCCTGCGCGGGCGCCGGCGGCGGCGTCTCCTTGGCGGCCTTGAGACGGTAGTAGAGAAGCGTCCACGCGGTCACGATGAACGGGGTCGTCACCGCACCGCCGACGACACTCTGGACAAAGCTGCGTAGCCAGCCCGCGGCAGGAAGGAGAATGAGCGAGAGCACGATGTAGAAGGCGATGATCAGCAGGATCGTCAGCACGATCACGCCGAACACGCTCCAGCCGTAACCCCTGACGAGCTCCCGGCTCCGGCTGAACGACTCGCCGGCTCGCCGCTCTTCGAGCACGATCACCGGAATGATCAGGATCCACCAGGTCAGGAGCACGAGCCCGGGGACGATCAGGAGGATGAGGCCGAGCGCGATCCCGAGGCCGGCCAGGATGCCCGCGACAATGATCGATCCCAGCTGTGGCCGAACCCGCTGGAACGTCTCCGACAGGGAGAGATCGGCGCGCCCGTCGCGGACGTCATCCACGGCCTTGACCAGCGCGCCCTGAACCCAGAAGAGCGCGACGAAGTAGAGGATCGCTCCGATGATGGCGCCGAACCAGGTCAGGGCCGCGACCAGGACGAGATTGATCAGCGCAACGGCTGCGTAAACGAGGAACGAGATCGAGAGCAGATGGCGCCAGTGCGCCTTGTACAGCGCCCAGGCTTCGCTGAGCACGCCTTCGGTCGGGCTCATCGGCCGACCCTAACGTGTTGGAGCAGCGGCGGCGGAGTGGATCGTCGCCACGATCTCGTCCAGGTCGCGGTCCTTCGAGAGGCACGCTGCGGCGCCGGCAGCCTCGAGCGCTTCCAGCTCGCGGTCGTTGGCGGTGGCGGTCAGGCAGACGACAGCCACTTCAGGGCAGGCCTCTCGCAGCTCCGCCGTCACCTGAACGCCGTCAGCCCCGGGGAGGCGGTAATCCATCAGAACGACGTCCGGCTCATGGCGGCGGCAGAGGGCGACGACGTCGCGCCCATTGTCGACCGATGCCACGACCTGGACGTCGGGTCGCAGGTCGAGGAGCATCTCGAGCGCCTCGCGGAAGACGTCATTGTCTTCCACGAGCGCGACCCGGACTACAGAGCCTTCTCGACCTTTCCGGCTTTCAGACAGCGGGTGCACACGTACGCGCGGGTCGGCTTTCCGTGAAGAACGACGCGGACGCGCTGAAGGTTGGGATCGAAGCGCCGCTTCGTGGCCACCATCGAGTGGCTCCGGTTGTGACCGAAGCTCGGTTTCTTCCCGCAGACTGCGCAAACCCTGGACATTCGGCGGCGGAGTGTAGCTACTTCGAGGCTTGGCGCAGCTGCGAGAAGATCCCGGCCATCTCGAGGGCGCTCCGGACGGCGTCGGCGGCGCGGTCGATGCGGGCCTCGGCCTGCTCTGTCGTCTCCGTGGTCAGCACGCCGAACGACACGGGAACGCCCGTCTCGATCGCCGCGAGCTGCAGACCGCTCGCCGCTTCTCCGGCGACGTAGTCGAAGTGCGGCGTCTCGCCGCGGATGACGCAGCCGAGCGCGACGATGCAGGAGTAGCGGCGGGTCTTGGCGAGGGCGATGGCCGCCAGAGGCAGCTCGAAGGCGCCGGGAACGGGTGCGATCGTGATCGCGTCCTGCGAGACGCCCAGAGCCTCGAGCTCCTCCAGCGCACGCTCGAGCAGTCGGGTCGTGATCTCGCCGTTGAACTTCGAGACGACGACGGCGACGGTTCGGTCGGCTCCGTCAGAGGAACCGGTGACGGTCCGGTAGCCCTCCGGAACGGCGAACGCACCTGCCGCGTGTTCCTGCGGCTGCTTTTCGTCGGCCGTGCGCAGCGGCGGCCGCTCGTCGACCTCTTCGTCCGGCACGAAGCGCTCGGGCCGCTCCAGATGGGGCTGCGGCGCCGCGGAGCCGCCTCCGTCGAACCGCTCGCTCACGAACTCTCCGCTCGGAAGCGCAGGTCCTGGTGGTGGAGCTGGTGCCCGAGCTTGTCCCGCTTCGTCTCCAGGTACTCGCGGTTCTCCGCGTTCGGGGGCGTCTCGATCGGGACCTGTTCCACGACGGTGAGGCCGAACCCTTCGAGGCCGGTGATCTTCTTCGGATTGTTGGTGAGGATCCGGATCGTCGTCAGTCCGAGGTCGGCGAGGATCTGATTGCCGATCCCCCACTCGCGGGCATCGGCGGGGAAGCCGAGCTCCAGGTTGGCCTCGACGGTGTCCAGCCCGTTCTCCTGTAGCTCGTAGGCCTTGAGCTTGTTCATCAGCCCGATGCCGCGGCCCTCCTGCGCCATGTAGAGGAGCACGGCGCGCTCCTCGGCGCCGATCTGCGCGAGCGCCTCCTCCAGCTGCTCCCCGCAGTCACAGCGCAGCGAGTGGAAGACGTCGCCGGTGAGGCACTCGGAGTGGACGCGGACGAGCACGTTCTCCGCGCCCTCTACCTCGCCCCGGACGAGCGCAACGTGGTGCTTGCCGCTGAGCTTCTCCCGGAACGCGACGGCGGTAAAGTCGCCGTAGGCGGTGGGGAGCCGCACGGACACCGTGCGCTCGACGAGCACCTCCTTCCGGCGCCGGTACTCGATCAGGTCGGCGACCGTGATCATCTTGATCCCGTGGTACTCGCAGAACTGCGCGAGATCGGGGACCCGCGCCATCGTTCCGTCCTCATTCATCACCTCGCACACGACCCCCGCGGGTATCAACCCGGCAAGCCGGGCGAGGTCGACTGCCGCCTCGGTCTGGCCTGTTCGCTCGAGGACGCCGCCGGGACGCGCTCGCAGCGGAAAGACGTGGCCCGGGTGGACGAGATCGGCAGCTGTGCGATTGGGATCGATCGCGGTCTGGATCGTCCGCGCTCGGTCCGCGGCGGAGATCCCGGTCGTCACACCCTCCCGAGCCTCGATCGTGACCGTGAACGCGGTCTGGAGCGGCGTCTCGTTGTGCTCGGTCATCGGGCGAAGTGAAAGCTCGTCGCAGCGGTTCGGTGTCAGGCAGAGGCAGATCAGGCCTCGCGCGTGGGTGGCCATGAAGTTGATCGCCTCCGGCGTGGCGAATTGGGCGGCGATGGTGAGATCGCCTTCGTTCTCACGATCCGCCGCGTCGACGACCACGACGAACTTGCCGTCGCGGAGGTCTTCGATCGCCTCGTCGACGGTCGAGAAAGCCGTTTCCGCACGGGTCGCCATCGTGTGCATCGTATCCAGGCTAAGGCCGAGGGGAGACAGCTTCCCTGGTATCCATACGGCCCCGGCGACGATTCGCGCTCGGCTTGGGACACGCCTGGCACACAGTCTCCAGGCGGTAGCGGTTGATGTTTCCGGCTTTAATGCGAGGGGGTACCCCTGCGTTGGGCAGCCCGTAGAGCCACAGGGTTTACTGAGGCGATCACGAGTGGAAGGCTTCCTGGATGCGGATTCCGGTCCTTCTGCTCGCCCTTTTCGTTACCGGCTGTGGCAACAGCGACGACCGGCCAGATAAGGTCGTCCAGGACTACCTCCACGCCAGGGATTCCGCGAGTTGCCGGTACCTGACGGCACCGCGAACTGAGCCTTGCCGGTTACCGCATGTGCCCGATCCGCCGGCGGATCGAGTTGTGATTGAGCGGGTGGGCTTCGATGGGAGCCGCGCGACCGTTCGTGCCTCTTACGACTGGACCGGCATCCGCCGCCACTCGACGTTCACGCTAGTGCGGCGCGATGACGACTGGCTGATAACCGGCGAAACGCCGGATTAGTTCGTCCGTAGTGAGCTAGTAACACTCGAGACGGGCCAAAAGACGACGATCGCGATGAATAGGGCGATGATCGCCCACTTGATCCTTGCGCGGTTCGTCTCCGTTCGCCTGGCTACGGCTCATCCAGCCTCGCTCCTCCTCGTTGCGGGGATCCTCGGCGTGAACCACATAAACGGGCCCGACATCCTCACCGAGTTCTTCCTAGGCGGGCCGGATCAGTCGTTCGACGTACTTGGCGATGATGTCGACCTCGAGGTTGACGGCGTCGCCGGGCTCGAGAGCCCCAAGCGTCGTAACCTCGAGCGTGTGAGGGACGAGCGCAACGGTGAAGGTCTCGTCCGTGAGCTCAGCCACCGTCAGGGCGACGCCGTCCACGGTGATCGAGCCCTTCTCGACGCAGTAGCGGAGGATCTCCGTCGGAGCTTCGACCGTCAGCCGGCCGCCTTCCTGGGAGCGGACGCGGCCTGTCCCGTCTACGTGGCCCTGGACGTAGTGGCCGCCGAGCGGCTCCCCTGCCTCGATCGCCGGCTCGAGGTTGACCTCTCTGCGGAAGGGCTTCGCGCGGGCCTCCGTCTCGCCCACGACGTCGAACGAGAGGCGTCCGTCCTCCGTCTGGACGACAGTCAGGCAGGTGCCGTCGACCGAGATCGAGTCGCCGATCCCCGGCGCCAGCGTCGACTCCACGACGAGCCTTCCGTCCTCGAAGGACACAACGCGGCCGCGCTCGCGAACGATTCCCGTGAACACGTCTCGAGGTTACTTACGGCCCGTGGATGTAGGCGCTCAGGAGGACGTCCTCACCGATCGTGCGAGCCTCCAGCCGCGTCAGCTTCCGCGGTGGAATACCGGCATCGAAGAGCGTGGGCCCTTCGCCCGAAACTGTCGGCGCGGTGAAGACGAGGAGCTTGTCGATCAGATCCTCGCGGAAGAACGAGGCTGCGAGTGTCGGCCCGCCCTCGAGGAGCAGCGACTGGACGCCTTCCGAGGCCAGAGAGGCGAGCTCGTCCGCGATCGCGCCCGTGCGCAGCTCGAGATCGGAGCCCTCGGGAAGCGGCCCGCGACCGAAGACGAGCCGCCGGGGCTGTTTTATGGCCCCGACGTCGCGCGCTGTCAGCCTCGGCGCGTCGGCCTGGACGGTCCCCATCCCGACTGCGACCGCGTCGGAGGCAGCCCGTAGCTCGTGCACCAGGCGCCGGCTCTCCTCCCCCGAGATCCAGCGCTCGCCGGGGAACGTCAGCCGCCCGTCGAGCGTCATCGCCGCCTTGTAGGTCACGAACGGCCGGCCCCGCGCGACCCACGTTCGCCACGCCTCGTTCTGGGCGCGGGCCGCGAAGCTGTCGATCAGCTCGACCTCGACGCCGGCAGCGCTGAGCTCCTCCAGGCCCCCACCGGCCCCCGGGTTCGGGTCGAGCGAGCCGGTGACGACCCGCGCGACGCCCGCCTCGAGAATCGCCTTGGTGCACGGCGGCGTGCTGCCATGGTGCGTGCAGGGCTCCATCGTCACGTAGAGCGTCGCGCCGCGGGCGCGCTCGCCCGCCGCCTCCAGGGCGACGATCTCGCCGTGCGGCCCTCCCTTGCGCTCGTGCCAGCCCTCGCCGACGACCTCGCCGTCGCTGACGACGACGGCCCCGACCACGGGGTTCGGATGGGTCGTGCCGCGCCCGCGCTCCGCGAGCTCGAGCGCCCGAGCGAGGGTCACAGGAGCTCGACGAGGCCGCGGTACGACTGGGCGATGTCGTCCCCACCGAAGGTGCTCGTGCCGGCGACGAACAGGTCGGCTCCCGCCTCCCGAAGCTGCGGGATGTTGTCGCGGCCGACCCCGCCGTCGACCTGTACGTGCTTGCCGTCGGGCAGAAGGGAACGCAGGAGCTCGATCCGCGGGATCGCTTCAGGCATGAACGCTTGGCCCGAGTAGCCGGGGTTGATGCTCATGCAAAGGACGAGATCGACCGGATCGGCCTTTTCCGCCGCATGCTCCGGCTGGGTCTGCGGGTTGAACGCGAGCCCCACGGCGAGACCGTGCTCCCGTGCCCGCTCGGCGAGAGCCGCGACGTCATCCGCGACCTCGTAGTGGAACGTGACGCTGTCGCCGCCCGCCTCGGCGATGGCCCGGAAGTGGCGCTCGGGCTGGTCGACCATCAGGTGACAATCGATGCGTCCGCCGGCGCGGTGGATGATCGGTGAGATCCACTGGAGGACGATCGGCCCGACGGTGATCGGGGGGATGAAGTGACCGTCGCCCACGTCGAAGTGGAAGATCCGCGCGCCGGCCTCGAGGAGGGTCTCGATCTGCTCTCCGAGCCGCGAGAAGTCGCCGGCGTAAAGCGACGGCTCGACTTCAGGCCCGCGAACCCATTCGTCCCAGGACACGCCGCGATCTTACGAGCCGCCATGTCTCCAGCGGACGCTGTCCCGGGCCAGGCCCCTGGACCTGTCCGTTACGGACGGAGCTGCGCGATGAAGAAGCCCGAGGTGCCGTGCTTGTGCGGCAGCGTCAGCAGGAATTCGGGTCGGCGCGGGTGGACGTATTGCGGCCACTCCTCGCTCAGCGGCTCGACCTGGAGGCCGCTCGCATCGACGACATCCTCGTTCTCGGCGGCGGCGATCGTGCAGACGGCGTAGGTGATCGTGCCCTCCGGCTTGACCCGCTCGGCGGCGACGCCGAGGAGGTCGCGCTGAAGTTGCGCGAGCGGCTGCGCGCGCCAGCGCAGATCCGGCCGCGAGGCGAGGACGCCGAGCCCCGAGCAAGGAGCGTCGACCAGAACGCGGTCGAAGCCGGTCAGCTCGGGCGGCAGCTCTCGTGCGTCGGCGTTTACCACGGTGACGTTCTCGAAGCCCAGCCGCTTGACGTTCTCCTCGAGCTCGCGCGCCCGACCCTCGTGGAGCTCCACCGCCACGACCTCTGCCGCCTTCTCGGCCAGCTGGGTCGTCTTTCCGCCCGGCGCAGCACAGAGGTCGAGCACTCGCTCGCCCTCCTGGACGCCAACCGCCTGTCCGGCGAGCTGCGATCCGCGGCTCTGCGGCCAGACGCGACCTTGCGCCAGCTCTTCGGGGTCGATGCGCTCGACGATGCGGGCCTCGCGGGTTCCGACCACGCGCACGGCAGTCTCCGGCGGCTCGTTCTGCGCCTTCATGAGAGCGAGCGCCTCCTCCGGCCCCCACTCCAGCCACCAGGTCCCGGCGATCCAGTCGGGGTAGGACTGCTTGAGCGCCGCCTCCCGTGCGCTCGTCTCCGGAAGCGCCTCGATGAGAGGCTGGATCTGGTCCGACGCCTTCCTGAGCACCGCGTTGACGAGCCCGGTCGCCCGCGGCGCGCCGGCAGCCCGAACCAGTTCCACCGCTTCATTCACACTCGCGCGGGCGGGGACGCCGTCCAGAAAGGCCAGCTCATAGGCACCCAGGCGCAGCGCCGCCCGTACGGGGACGTCCAGCTCGGCGACCGGGCGTCCACCGATCGCCTCGAGCGCGTAGTCGAGCGTGCGCACCCGCTGGACGGCGCCGTAGGCGATGCGCTGCGCAAACGCCCGGTCACGGGGGTCGAGGCCTGCCGCCTCTGCCGCGAAGGCCCGGTCCGTGTAGGCGCCCTCCTCGAAGACGCGCACGAGCGTGCGATTCGCCACGCGGCGCGCCTCGGTCAGCGGAGCCCCCGTTCGAACTCGGCAAGCGTCATGCGCCGGCGGCCCTCGGGCTGCACCTCGAGGATCTCGAGACGACCGTCGGCGATCCGTGAGCGCCACACGATCACCGGCCGCCCATGGAGCTCCGCTCTGGCGCCGATGTGCGGCGAGAGCGCGCGGATTCGGTTGTGCAGCTCGTCGGCAGGCCGAGACCAATCGAGCTCGCGGTCGGAGGGCCCGATCTTCTCGGCGTACGTCATTCCGCCCTCCTGCGGACGGAAGTCCTCGGAGTCGAGCGCCGCATCAACAAGATCCGGTGTCACCGCTGCGGCTCGCTCGAACACGGCGCCCGCATCGTCTTCCGGTCTGATTGGGAACCGGCTCTGCGCCCCGATCGGGCCGGCGTCGAGCTCATTTACGAGCCGGATGACCGACACGCCGCTCTCGTCGTCGCCGGCCATGATCGCCCGCTCGACCGGCGCCGCTCCACGCCAGCGGGGGAGCAAGGACGGGTGCACGTTGAGCCAGAGCGCCTGGTCGAGCAGTTCCTCCGGAATCAGCGCGCCGTAGGCCACGGCGACGACGACATCGACGCCGAGATCGTCCAGGTCAGCAGGCCGTTCCGGTTGCCGTACCTCGATTCCCAATTCGTTGGCCACCTGCTTCGCCGGCGGCGCCGCCAACTGCCTGCCGCGGCCCTGCCGCCGGTCCGGCCGGGTGAGGAGATAGGCGATGTCGTGACGCTCGGCGAGCCTGCGCAGCACGTCCGCGCCGAACGGAGCCGCGGCCGCGACGCCCAGGTTCACGGCGCTACGGGGCGAGGACGGCGCGTGGGCGAAGGATTCCCAGAGCCTCGCTGCGCGCCTCGTCGGTCGTCCGGTCGAGGATGAGGACGCCGTCGAGGTGGTCGAGCTCGTGCTGGGCGACGCGTGCGCCGAGCTCGCCCAGATCCATCGAGATCTCCCCGCCTTCGGGATCGCGACCCTCGAGCCGCACCGTCAGCGGCCGCTCGACCGGAACCTGCACGCCCTGCATCGACAGGCAGCCCTCCTCGTCGCTCACCATCTCTCCGCCGGGCTCGACGATGACCGGATTCACGATCGCCACCGGCTCGGAGTCGGGGTCGGGCTGGAACACGAAGACCCGCCGGATGATGCCGACCTGGTTCGCAGCGAGGCCGACGCCGTTCGCGTCCTGCATCAGCTTTACCATCCGCTCGACGAGCCGCTTCAGGTCGTCGTCGAACTGCTCGACCTCGCCGGCTCGAAGCCGCAGCACCGGATCCGGGTATTGCCGAATCTGCGCGAGCGCCGTCTGCCGCAGAGCCTCCCGCTGCGGATCTAGCTTTTCGTTTCGGACCTGTCCCGCCTCGTCCATCGCCCGTATGAAATCAAAGGCCCTGCGGGTCGACGTCGACGACGGCGGTCACTCCTGCGCGGCGCATCTCCGGCGCAGCAGCTGTGAGCAGACGCGCGGCTCGGCCGGCGACCTTCCGAGGGCCGCCGCTCTTCGCGATCAGCTGTGCGCGGTGGCGACCGCGCAGGCGCAGGAGCGGCGCCGGGCCGAGCAGATCGGCTTCTTCCGCGCGCAGCCCCGCAGCCACCTCCTCGAGCAGGCGCTGAGCGTCGTGCGGCTCAGGGCTCGAGGCGACGATCCTCACGAGGTGGCGAAACGGCGGATATCCGAGCTCGCGGCGGCGCTCGAGCTCCTCGTTCAGGAAGCGGCCGACGTCATGCCTCGCGGCGTGGACGATCGGCCGCGCGTCGGGTTGGAAGGTCTGGACGAGGACCCGACCTGGAGCGTCCCGCCCGCTGCGTCCTGCGAGCTGGGTCAGGAGCTGGAAGGTCCGCTCCTCGGCGCGGAAGTCTGGCATGCCGAGCCCCGTGTCGGCGTCGACGACCGCGGCCAGCGCCACGCCACCGAAGTGGTGGCCCTTGGCGACCATCTGTGTCCCGACGAGCACCGCGCGGTCGGAGACGGCGAAGCGCCGGAGAGCCGCGGCGAGCTCACCCGGGCGCCGCACCGAGTCGGCGTCCAGGCGGATCCGCTCCAGCTCGGGCACCTTCTCCGCGAGCTCCCGCTCGAGCCGCTGGGTGCCGGCGCCGATGCGCGCGAGCTCTCCGGAACCACAGGCAGGACAGTTCGGCCCAGGCGGTTCGGTCCAGGCGCAGTGGTGGCAGTGGAGCCGACCGTCAGCGTGCAGGACGAGTGCGACGTCACAGTTCACGCAGCGCCTGGTCGCGCCACATGAGCGGCAGTGGATCGCGGGTGCCACTCCGCGGCGGTTGAGCAGCAGGATCGCCTTGCCGCCTCGTTCGGCGATCGCTCCCAGCTCGGCGAGCAGCGGCGCGGAGAGCGGATAGCCCGCCTCGCGCCGGAGATCGACCACACGCACCGGCGGCAGCGCGCCCGCGAGGCGTCCGCCGAGCTCCAGGCGCTCGAGCCGCTCCCAGCTCTCCGGCCGGGGCGTCGCCGAGCCGAAGATGGCGACGGCACCTTCGAGCGCCGCACGCTTGGCGGCGACGGTGCGGGCGTCGTAGCGCGGATCGGATTCCTGCTTGTAGGCCTGGTCGTGCTCCTCGTCCACGCAGATGACGCCGACGCGGTCGAGCGGCGCGAAGACGGCCGACCGGGCGCCGACGACGATCGGGGCGGCTCCACTCGCGATTCGCTCCCGCTCGTCGCGTCGCTCGGCCTCCGTCAAGCCGGAGTGCAGAACCGCAACCCGGTCGCCGAAGCGGGCGCGCAGCCGGCCGATGGTCTGCGGCCCGAGCGCGATCTCGGGGACGAGCACGATGGCTGTACGGCTGCGCTCGAGCGCAGCGGTGCACGCTCGGATGTAGACCTCCGTCTTGCCGCTTCCGGTGGCGCCGTGGAGCAGAAGGTTGCCGCCGCCGTTGTCGAGCGCGTCGGTGATCCGGCTGAGGGCGCGTTCCTGCGAGAGCGACAGCGCCGTGGGCTCCGCTTCGCCCGCAAGCGCATCGCGCGCACCCGGCGACTCTCGCTTTCCCCGCGGACGGCGCTTCAGCGGCGCGACGAGCTCGAGCGCGCGGGCCGGCGTCGTGCCGTAGTAGTCCGCGAGCCAGAGTGCGAGGTCGATGAGCGGCTCGGGCAGAGCGTCCACGACCTCCCCAACAGGCGCCGTCTTGACGCCCACCGGCGCCGCCTCCTCGAGCCCGACGACCACCCCCCGCCGCCGTGCTCCGTTGAACCGGACGGAGACGACCGCCCCCTTCCCCACCTCCGGCGGAACCTCGTACGTAAAGGGCCGCGCGACGGCCCGCGAGGGAACGAGCGGGTACACGGAGGCATAGCGGGTCACCCCGCCAGGGTAAACGGACTACCCGAGGGCTTCGGCGGCCTCGAGCACGAAGTCCGTGCCGAAACCGAGCGCCAATCCGAGCAGGAGCATCCAGGCAACGAGCACCGGGTAGCCAAACCGCTGGTTGACACTGAAGAGCAGCTGTACGACGTACAGGATCGAGCCGGCCGCGACCGCCATGAAGGCCACCGTGACGGCCTCGCTCACCCAGGCCTGCCCGACGAGGGTCCCGAGGAATGTGGGCCCGCCGCCGATCAACCCCAGCAGCGCGAGGAACGACCAGCTCGGGCGGACCCCGTCACCCGAGATCGGCCCGACGATTCCGAACCCCTCGGTGGCGTTGTGCAGCCCGAACCCGATGATCAGCGCGAGCGCAAGGCTGAGCTCTCCGGCCGCGCCCGCCTGCCCGATCGCGAGCCCCTCGCCGAAGTTGTGCAGGCCGATGCCCGTTGCGATGAGCAGCGCGAGTCGGTGACCCGGACCGAGCCGCATGAACCAGGACCTGGCCTCGAACTCCACGACCGCTGCTGCGCCCGGACCGACCAGCGGCGCTGCGGGCCGGTTCTTCATCCACCGGTCGTAGTAGACGAGGCTCATCAGGCCGAAGATCAATCCGGCAGCGAGGAGGAACGAGAGCCCGGCGAACTTCGCCCAGGAACCGCCGTCCGACACAGCACCCTCGAGCGACTCCTCGACCGGAGCCACGCCGTGGACGAGGACGTCCCACAGGAGGAAGATCAGGATCCCAGCAGCGAGCGAGCTCAGTGCGGCGCGGAGGCGAGCGCTGGCCGTCTGCACGCGGCCGAGCGGCAAGCCGAGGAAAATGGTGAATCCGGCGATCGCACCGAGGGCGAGGATCTGGGTCGAGCTCATCGAGTCTGGGATTCCTTTGGTGGGTTGTAAGGGTCACCTTACAGCGACCGAGCGCGACTATAGTGGCGAGCCCTCCAAGTAGCAAGCAGTAACCGCATGGCCCACAGACACTCCGTCGACGAGTACCTCGAGACGATCTACTTCCTCGCCTTTCCGATTGGCGAGTACGCGCCCCAGAGCTCCCGGACGCCGACGCTGGGGGCCCGCGTCGCGGAGATGCTCGGGGTCTCGCGCGCGTCAGCGGGCGAGATGCTCAAGCGCCTCGAGCGTGAAGGGCTGATTCGGCGGGGTGAGCACAAGGAGGCGCTGCTCACGAAGAAGGGCCGGGCGCGCGCCGAGCGCGTCGTCCGCAAGCACCGCATCATCGAGCGGCTCCTCACCGACTTCATGGGCTACACCGCCGCCGAGGCACATGTCCATGCAGATGAGCTTGGCGACACCTTCAACGACGAGATGATCGAGCGCGTCGCCGAGCGGCTGGGCAATCCGGAACGGTGCCCGCACGGCTGGCCTGTCGATCCCGACGTGGAGCAGGCGGAGAACGAGGAGCTCAGGCCTCTCGCCGAGCTCGACGATGGCGCGAGGGCGACGATCGTGCGGCTCGCAGAGCACGACGGCGACCTCCTCCACTGGTTCTACGACCAGGGGTTGGAACCCGGGCGCAAGCTGCGGATGAAGAGCGCCGATCCGGCCGCTGGGAGCTTCCGGGTCATGCTCGGCCGCCGCGAAGAGACGATCGGCGAAAAGGCCGCCGCCGGGCTCTTCGTCAGGCTTTCGTAGCGGTCGCGGCCAGCAGCCGCGCGAGCAGTGCCGCGTCGAGCTCGCCGCGGTTGAGCGAGAGCGCCGTCATCACGGCCAATTGCTTCCTCGACATTCAGTCGCATTCGGAGGGACAGGTCCCGCTCCTTCAGCGGTCGTGGCCGCCCGGCGGGGTCGGACCCCGTCATGTGTCTGACACAACTTCCGCACAGAAGTGCAACAAGTCGTCCACCGCGAGGCGCGATTATGCGGCGGAGCGCACGGCGTACATGTCCTTTTGTGGACGATCTGGCGCAGGTTCGTGACGGGGTCTGACCCCGCTTTCCGAAGCGAGACCAGGTGCGCCCTGCGCGGTGGTTTCGGCTAGACGGGCGCTTCTTCGACCGCGATGCCGGCTGCGGCGCGCAGCTCGTCGGCCTTGTCCGTCCGCTCCCACGTGAAGTCGTGGTCGTCGCGGCCGAAGTGGCCGTAGGCGGCCGTCTTCGAGTAGATCGGCCGGCGAAGGTCGAGGTCGCGCAGGATCGCCGCCGGGCGGAGGTCGAAGTGCTCTCCGACGAGCTGCTCCAGGCGCTCGACGGGCACCTTCTCCGTCCCGAAGCTCCGGACCGCGATCGAGACGGGACTCGCGACGCCGATCGCGTACGCGACGTTGACCTCACACCGCTCGACGAGGCCCGCCGCGACGAGGTTCTTGGCGACGTACCGCGCAGCGTAGGCCGCCGAGCGATCAACCTTGGTCGGGTCCTTCCCTGAGAACGCCCCTCCCCCGTGCCGTGCCGCGCCGCCGTAGGTGTCGACGATGATCTTTCGTCCCGTGACCCCCGTGTCTCCCATCGGGCCGCCTAGCACGAACTTCCCCGTCGGGTTGACGTAGACGAAGTCGCGGTCGTCGAAGAGCCGGCGCTCGTCGTAGAGTCGCGGGTCGAGAATCGGATGCAGGACGTGCTCGATCACGTCCTCCTTGATCGTGTCCGCATCGACGTTCTCAGCGTGCTGTGTGGAGACGAGCACGCGCGCGATCTCGACGGGAACGTGGCGACCGTGCTGGTCGACCTCGTAGCGAACGGTGACCTGCGCCTTGCCGTCCGGACGCAGGTACTTGACCTGCTCGGACTTCCTGACGCCCGCGAGCCGGCGGGCGATCTTGTGCGCGAGCATGATCGGCAGCGGCATCAGCTCGGGCGTCTCCTGCGTCGCGTAGCCGAACATCATCCCCTGGTCACCGGCGCCGATCTGGTCGAGCGGATCGTCGTCGCCCGGATCGTGCTGGAGCTCGTACGACTGGTCGACCCCGAGCGCGATGTCCGGGGACTGCTCGTCGATGGCCACGATGACGCCGCACGTCTTCGCGTCGAAGCCCCACTCGGAATGGACATAGCCGATCTCGGAGATGCGCTCGCGGACGAGCTTTGGGATGTCCACCCACGTCTCCGTCGAGATCTCGCCCGCGACGACGACGAGCCCGGTCGTGATCAGCGTTTCGCACGCCACGCGACCGTTCCGATCGTCGGTCAGCACGGCGTCGAGCACGGTGTCCGAGATCTGGTCGGCGATCTTGTCCGGGTGGCCTTCGGTGACCGACTCGGAGGTGAAGAGATACTCGCGCTCAGGCATAGGCGGCCGGGAAGGCTACTTGATCTCCAGGAACGCGACGTTGGTGGACAGCGAGCCGTCCTGCTTCCCGAAGGCGACGACCGCATGCACCGCCTCGAGGTTCCGCTTCACCGCCGGCGGAACCTGGTCCTCCTCGCCGGCGAGCCCAAGGTACTCGCGGATCAGATCCCACGCCTGGCTGAGATCCACATAGGCGAGCCCTGTGTACTCGTCCGGTGCGCCGGCGGCCTTCAGCGCCTGCTTGTAGCGGTCGCTGTCGGGAAGCTTGTCGCCGGATCCCAGCAGCTCCTCGACCGCTCTCGTGGACGTGGAGACGACGACCGCCCCGTCGAGGGAGCCGACTGTCAGGTGGAAGCCCTCGAGCTTGTCGGACACTGCTCCGAGGATCCGCTCGATCGTCGCCCTGGCGCGCGCCTCGTCGTTGGTTTGCAGCACCAGTGTCAGCTCCGGGATGGGGACGGCCGGGCGCGCGTAGAAGGCAATTTCGCCGTCGAGCAACGCGATCACGTCGTCGACGTCGATTCCGCTCTCGCGCTCATACTCCCGAAGCTCCATCGCGAAGAGCGGGTTCGAGCGCAGCTGCTCGAGCTGGCGGCGCAGGCCCGCCCCCTGGAACGACAGGAACGCGAAGGCGTCGTCGGGCACCTTCGGGAGGAATCGCGAGGAGTACGGCTCGCCGGTGCCGAACAGCCGGTCGGCGCCTTCGCCACGCAGCGCGAGTGCGAGCTCCGCTCCGTCGTCCTTCGCCTTCGCCCAGCCTCCGGCGAAGTCGAGGCTGCCGAGGCCGAACATGGTCAGCGCCTTGCGCTCACCCGCGGGTACGAGCTCGAGCACTCGAGCCGGATCGACGTAGCCGCGGCTGAGCGCGTCCTCCGGGAGGTCGTTCATCGCCGACCTGAAGCTCTGCTCGTCCTCCAGCGATGCGCCGCCGGCGTCCTTGAGCGCCGCGTCGATCGCCGTCTGGCTATCCGAGATCGCGACCCAGTCGCCGACCACGCGCGTGACCGTCGGATCACCGCCCTCGGCCGCGTCGAGCTTGCGAACAAGCGCCAGGAGTTTGTCCGGATCCGAAGGATTCGTCAGCCCGACAACAGCGGACTTGCGCGAGGATTGGTCGTAAACGGCCAGGTCGACGACATCGCCGAGGGCCGGTCGGACATCGTCCTCCCAGCTGACCTTCTTGTCCCGAAGGAGCTTGTTCTTCAGCTCGGCGATCCACCTGTCGCCGTCGGGAAACCGGTTGATGAGCTCCTCCGCCTGCTTCCACTGCGCTGAGTCGGGATCGCTCACCGTCTGCCAGTAGGCGATCGCGCCCGGGCGGAGCAGACCGGCACTCGAGGCGGTCTGGGCTCCAACTTCCTCGCTGCCGCACGCGACCGCCCCGAGGACGAGCGCGCCCAGCAAGGCGGCAAGGACAATGCGCATCGTTGTCATCGTATTCTCGCGCTCGGAACCGTCCACTCCCCCGTTGGAGGGAACTGTGGGTCAGCCCGGTCGGTCTCGGGCTGGCGGCCCTTGGGCGACCCGGCTACATCAACGTCGGCCACGGCGAGGATCTCCGTGGCCAGACGGACGTCACGGCAATGGAGCGCAATGCACATCTCGTGCTCGACGCGGCGTTCGACGACGGCGTGCGATATTTCGACGCAGCTCGCTCCTACGGCAAGGCGGAAGCCTTCCTCGCCTCCTGGCTCGAGCGGCGCGGGCTGGGCCCCGACGAGGTGACCGTCGGGTCGAAGTGGGGCTATACCTACACCGCCCGGTGGCGTATCGACGCCGACCCCGCCGAGGTCAAGGACCTCTCGGCGGCGACCCTGCGGCGGCAGCTCGGTGAGAGCCGTGCGCTCCTGCGAGAGCACCTGCGTCTTTACCAGATCCATTCGGCGACGCTGGAAAGCGGGGTGCTCGAGGACCGCGAGGTCCTCGGTGAGCTCGTGCGCCTGCGCGAGGAGGGAATGGCAATCGGCGTCTCCGTGACGGGGCCCGAGCAGCCGGAAACGATCCGGCGTGCCCTCGAGATCGGGATCTTCGACACGGTGCAGGCGACGTGGAATCTCCTCGAGCGCTCTGCGGGCCCCGCGCTCGCCGAAGCGCACGCCGCCGGCCTCGGCGTCATCGTGAAGGAGGTCCTCGCCAACGGGCGGCTGACCGCGCGCGCCGGCGACTCCCTCCTCGTCCAGCTCGCGGCCGAGCGGAACACGACTCCAGATGCGCTCGCGTTCGCCGCCGCGCTTGCACAGCCTTGGTCCGGTGTCGTTCTCTCCGGGGCGACGACGGTGGAGCAGCTCCGGAGCAACCTCACCGCGCTCGACGTGGACTGGGACGAAGAGCTCCACGGCCGGATCGCAGCGCTCGTGGAGGAGCCGGGCCAGTACTGGTCGACGCGCGCGGCGCTGCCGTGGAACTAGCCTTCCTCGATGAGCCCCTCGGCTCGAAACCAGTCCAGGGTACGGTGGATGGTCTCCTCCAGCGGCGTGTAGCTGAGCCCGAGCTCGCGAGCGGCCCTCGATCCGTCGTAGGCGTGGCCGTGCAGCGCCGTACGGACGAGGTCACGGCAGACTTTTGGCGTCTTCCCGCGCAGCCGAGCCGCCGTCTCGACGGCGACCGCCGCCGCGGTTGCAACAGCAGGCGGTAAGGCGCGGACCGGCGCGTTGATGCCGGTCAGCCGGCCGAGCAGCTGGATCCCCTCCCGCACGGTGACCGTCGCACCGCTGAGGACGTACCGCTCTCCGGGCTGCCCCCGGACCTCGGCGAGCAAGTGGCCCTCGGTGCAGTCGGCGATGTCCACCAGGCTGATCGTCGAATCGACGATCGCCTTCAGTCGCCCGTTGAGGTGGTCGAGCAGAAGCCGAGTCGAGCCCGTCGCTCGGCCGGGGCCCTGAACGGACGCCGGACTCACGCAGACGACCTCGGTCTCGGTCTCGGTCTCGCGCGCGGTCATCAGCACAGCCCGCTCGGCCTCGAACTTCGAGCGTTCGTAGCTCGACAGGAAGCTTCCACGGTGTGGCGAGGTCTCGCTCCCTACCGTTCCGCGTGCTTCTCCGAGCGCGGCGGCGGACGACGTGTAGACGACTCGCCGGATCCCGGCCGCAGCCGCCGCGCGGACGACGTTCCGCGACCCCTGCACGTTCACCTCGAAGAGGAGCGAGGGATCTCGAACGCACAATGCATTGAGGCCCGCGGCGTGGTAGACGACCTCGCAGCCCCGCATCGCGGTCGTCAGCGCCTCGGCGTCCAGGATGTCGCCGCGAACGGGCTCGGCGCCGACCTCGCGGAGCGTCCGGGCCGAATCGTCCGACCGAGCCAGGGCCTTGACCACACGTCCCTCGGCAAGGAGGCGCTCGACGATCGCCCCGCCCACAAACCCGGTGCCCCCGGTGACGAGGACGACTTCGGAGGTCAGCTCGAGCCCTCGGACAGGGCGGACCCGAAGCGCGCCAAGTACTCGACGGCCGACAGGACCGTGATCGCGGCGGCCGCCAGCATCGCCCACTCGTCCAGGAGCAGCGGGCCGAGCGGCTCCTCGTAGCGGAGGATCGCGAGCAGGATGGCGAGGAACTGGACGTTCGTCTTGAGCTTGCCCCAGATCGACGGGGGGAACACCGTTCCCTCGGCCGCAACGATGCCTCGCAGCCCGAGGATCAGCAGTTCGCGCCCGATGATGATGAACGCGACCCAGGCCGAAGCCCTGTCGACCTCGACGAGGGCGATCAGGGCTCCGGACACAAGCAGCTTGTCGGCAGTCGTATCCAGGAACGAGCCGAACCTGGTCGTGAGCGCCCAGCGCCTGGCTAGGTAGCCGTCGACGAAATCCGTAGTGGCTGCGACCGCGAAGAGAACGGCGGCGACCACGTAGGCCGAGTCCCGGCTAGGCCCCAGCAGGATGAAGCCCATCACGAACGGTACGAGCAGGATGCGCACGTAGGTGAGGCCCAGAAGGATCGGGCCGCTCACGGCGCCAAGCTCTCGGAGGGCAGCGGAGCGGCGCCGGTGACCAGCGCACGGACCTCCTCGGCGGAATCCAACCCCAGCGCCTCGCGGGCGAGCGCCGCTGCAGCTCCTGCGTCAACCTCCCGGACTGTCTCTTTCGTTGCCGGGACCGCAGGCGGGTTGACGCTCAGCTCGCTGACGCCGAGCCCGACGAGGAGCGGCACCGCCTGGGGGTCCGACCCCAGCTCGCCGCAGACGCCGACCCACTTCCCGTGCGCCTCCGCGGCTTCGGTGACGCTGCGGATCAGCCGCAGGACGGACGGATGCAGTCCGTCCGCCAGGCCCGAGACCGCCTCGTTCCCCCGCTCGGCCGCCATCGTGTACTGCACGAGATCGTTCGTCCCGATCGAGAAGAAGTCGACCTCCCTCGCGAATGCGTCCGCGGCGAGCGCCGCCGCCGGCACCTCGATCATGACGCCGACCTCCAGCTGTCCGGGAGCCTCCCCGCGTTCGCTCAGCTGCTCCCGGGCGCGCGCGAGCACTGACAGCGCGTCTCGGTACTCAGCGAGTGTGCTGACCATCGGGAACATGACCTTGAGCGGATGCTCGGCCGCGACGCGCAGGGCCGCCCGCAGCTGTGTCTCCAGAAGCTCGGGCTGAGTGAGGCCGAGCCGAATTCCACGCACGCCGAGGAAGGGGTTCGCCTCCGCCCGCCGTGGCAGGTAGGGGAGCGGCTTGTCGGCGCCGACGTCGAGGGTGCGCAGGATCAGGGGCCTCCCTTGCAGCCGTTCCGCCATGTCCGCGTAGGCCGCGTACTGCTCGTCCTCGTCGGGAAGCGAGTCGCGCTCGAGGAAAAGAAACTCGGTTCGCAGGAGCCCCACACCTTCGGCGCCGTTCGCGACCGCGGCGTCGACATCCTCTGGAGAGCCGACGTTGGCGACGATCTCGATTCGGCGGCCGTCTCGGGTTCGCGCCGGCCGCCGGGCGCTCGCGAGTGCCCGCTGCGCATCCTCGGCACGCTCGGCGCTCTTTCGCTCGTACTCGCGAACGAGCTCCGGGCTGGGGTCGACATGGAGGGCACCCTGATCCCCGTCGAGGACGAGCTGCGTGCCTTCAGGCACCTCCAGCAGTTGCTCGCCGAGGCCGACCGAGGCCGGGATTCCGAGCGAGCGGGCAAGGATCGCGCTGTGTGACGTCGGCCCGCCGTAGGCGGTGGCGATGCCGTGCACGAGCTCGCGGTCGAGCGCAGCGGTGTCCGCCGGCGTGAGGTCAGCGGCGATGACGATGCCCGGCTCGGTCACCGCAGCCGCAGGCCCCTTCCCCACGAGCTGGGCGACCACCTGCCGCGCCACCGCGCCCAGGTCCTCCGCGCGAGCCCGCAGGTACTCGTGGTCGAGGCTACGGTACTCAGCTGCGACCGTCTCGGCCGCTTCGTGCCAGGCCTGGGCGGCGTTCCGGCCCTGCTCGAAGATCGCACGGCGGGCCGGCTCCACGAGCGTCTCGTCTTCGAGGAAGAGCAGATGAGCATCGAAGATTGCAGCGCTGTACTCGCCGGCCCGGGCGGCAACGGAGTCGCGCGTCGCGCGGATCTCCGTCCGAACACGATCCAACGCCCGCTCGAGCGCTTCCCACTCCGCTTCCGGGTCGCTCGCCGGCTCGGTGGGAATCTCGGGCGTCGCAGCCCGGAAGTGGCGAGCGGCGCCGATCGCAACGCCCGGCGCGGCCGGGAGCCCGGCCAGCCCGCCCGCCGGAGCTGCCTCCGGGCGGGCCGTAGGTGTCGGTGTCGGGGCCTCGACGGCAGGTCCCTCGTCGAAATCGCGCCCGGCCAGCGCCTCCAGCGCCGCGAGCGCCTCGCTCGCCTTCGGTCCGGTCGCGGCGACAGTGATCTGGTGTCCCTGGCGGACGCCGAGGGTGGCCAGCGCGTTGAGGCTTCGCCCGCTGGCCGGCCCGCGGCCAGTCGTCAGATTCGTGACGCTGACACCGGCGTCGAAGCCGCCCGCGGTTTGGACGAAGCGGGCCGCCGGCCGCGCATGGAGGCCAAGGGGGTTCCTCACGGTCAGCGTAATCGTTCGACCCGCGCCGTCCGCGACCGCAGCCTCGGGAGCGGCGGTCTCGCCGGAGCCGAGATGCGTGGCCTTGGCCCCCAGAGCCCCGCGGGCCTCTGCCACCACGTCCGCGAGGGGCGCGCCGAGCTTGGCCGTGACCGCTGCGGCCACCGCGCCCTCGACAAGCGCAGCCTCGGAGAGCACGACGCGCTCGCGCCGCTCCGGCGGTAAGAGATCCAGCGCCATCTCGGCGCTCAGCACTGCGCTTCCGAGGTCCATCAACACGACCACCCCGTCGCCCTGGTCTGCCCGCTCGATCGCGTCGAGCACTCGAGCGGCATCGGTGCCAAGCGCCGGCTCGGGAGCTTCGATGCCCCCGGCGAGCTCGATCGGAACCTCGGCGCCCATGCCGCGAGCCAGCTCGGCGACGCCCTCGGCGAGCGTCGCGCTGTGCGAGACGATAACGAGCCCGACCATCTATTACCCCGCGGCCGGGGGCCAGTCGAGCCCGTACGCGCGGTAGAGGAGCTCGACCGGATGCACCGAGAGCACGCCTGTGCCGTGCGTGATCTGCCAGCGGCACGTCTCACTGTCACAGGCGGCCACGTCCGCGCCCGACTCCCGCACATCACGGAAGAGCCGCTCGCCCACGGCCATCGAGATCTCGTACTTCTCCCTCTTCAAGCCGTAGGTACCAGCGATCCCGCAGCAGTCGGCGTCGAGCTCGATGACCCGCAGCTCTGGGATCAGCGCCAGCAGGTCGAGTGCCGGCTTGCCGATCCCGTGCCCTCGCTGCTGGCAAGGCGTGTGGTACGGAACCGTCATCGGAAGCGGCCGGAGATCGGTCCGGAGCTCGCCGCGCTCGTGCATGAGGAGGAGGAACTCGCAAAGGTCGTAGGTGGCCTCGCTCACCAGCTTCAAGTCCTCGTCCTCGACGCCGAGAATCTCGTGCGCCTCGCCCTTGAGCATCAGCCCGCAGCTCGTGGAATTCGAGACGATCGGCAGGCCTTCGCGAGCGTACGGAGCGAGATTCGCAACGAGCCGCCGTACGTACTTCCGCGCCGCCGGGAAGTTGCCGTTGGACTGCAGCGGCAGGCCGCAGCAGTCCTGCCGCGGGACGATCACGTTGTAGCCGTTGTGCTCGAGGATGGCGACGACAATCTCGCCGACGGCTGGCTCGTAGTAGTTCGTGCCGCAGGCGTGGAAGTAGACGACGCTCCGGTCGGTGGCCGGGCTCTGGTGGCGCCGCGCCCAGCGCTGGAACGTGCGGCTGGCGAAGCGCGGCATCGGGGCGTCGCGGTGAATGCCCAGCAGCCGATCGGCCGCGATCCGGAGCGGTCTCGCTCCTAGCGTCCAGTTCGCAAGCGGCGCGACGGGCGTCGCCAGCCGGCCGAGCACGCTAGGCCTCGCGATCAGCTGGTTGCGCAGCGGAATGCCTCGGTCCTCCCAGAGCTGCGCCCGCGCCTGGGAATTGATCTCGGCGATCTTCACATCGTGCGGGCAGACCTGGGTGCAGATCCCGCAACCGGAGCAGTAGTCGACGGACGCATCCGGCGACTCCCCGGCTCGGCGGTACCGCTCGGCCTGCGGCCCCACGAACTTCGGGCCCGGAAAGAGCGGCGTCACCTGCGAGAAGGGGCAGAAGGTCTCGCAAATCGTGCACTTGACGCAGTGGTCGAGGGAATCGCGCATCAGGTCGGTCATGGGGTGTTCCCCAGGATTGCGCCGGCTGCGGCGTAGCCGCTTGCCAGGCTGAGGCCGTTGCCCGAGGCCTCACGCCACGGCGCGGCGCCCGCGAGGATCGCGCCCGCTGCGTGGAGGTTCTCGAACCGAAGCGCTCCCTCGGGGTCCGTCGGGCGAAGCGCCTCGTCGACCGCCACCCCGACGCGGTCGAGCGGCTGCTCGTCGAGGTAGGTCGGCCGGAACGGCGGCCGCCCGTTGGCTTCCGGCACCCCGGCGAGCGGAAGGTCGAAGACGGATTCGCGGACATTTCCGTACGAGTCGACTCGGATTCCCCCGGCAGCGAGCCCGCCCGAGGCGAGCAGGAACGAACGTGCCCGAAACGTCTTCGGTCTCGCCGCCTGCTGGACGACCACACCATCCACCCGTCCGTTGCGGGTCTCGGCTCCGATCACCGGTTGTCCGATCAGGAGTCTGCCGCCGGCCTGGCGGATTGCGCTAGTCATGGCCTCGAAGAGGCGGATGCCAGGCACGGACGGCGGGAGTGTCGCCACCTCGAAGACCGGCCGTTCGAGCCTTGCCTCCAGCTCGCGCCACACGTTTCCGGCGTTCTGCCGCCCGAGCACCGCAGGAAAACCGACGCGCTCGTCCTGCTCGACTCGACCGGACAGCTCGCGCGCGACCCAGTCCCAGACGCCGGAGTGCTCGAACCGCCTGGCCAGGCCGAGTGCTCCCCCGTCTTCTCCAGGAGGCGGGTCGAGGTCGATCGCCCGCGCCTCGACTTGCGCGGACTGAGCGAGATTCTCGGCCAGGTAGGCGGGATAGAAGTCCTTGAGCCGTAGGCCGACGAACACGAAGCGCCCGCCGGCGCGCAGATCCCCGCCGACCATCGTCTCGGGAACGACCGCCGACGGCTTGGCCGCGCCGACCGCGGTCGGAAGCAGGAAGTTCTCCTCGAGGCCGCCCTGATAGCCGAGGGTGGGAAGGCGAGCCTTGAACCACTCGAGGCCGGCCGAGACGTCGTCGGCCGGCAGCCGACCGTAGGGGTGCTCTGGATGGGCCGCTGAGAGCTCCGCCAGCGCCTGGGCTGGGCTCTCCACCCGCTCGTCGGCGAAGCCGAGCACGTCGATCGTCGGCGGGGCGAGGTGCGTCGCGCCGACGCCCCTCGCGACGACGAGCACTCGCCGGCCCTCGTCGGCCAGGCGGAGTGCGGCGGTCAGGCCGGCGAGCCCGGCGCCGATCACGATCGTGTCGTCGGTCATAGGCCAACCTTCGGGCTTCCGATGTGTCGACCGGTCATTGCAGACGGCCGCACGAGCGGAGCCCGCGCGGCCTGAAGGAGACATCGCAAGCGACGTCTCATGCCGGCAAGTGCTGGACCCCGAGCAAGCCCTGGAAGATCCAGTCGTCGAGACGGGCCTGTCGAACCTGGTCGCCGTAGAGGACCGGGTGGACGCCCTTCCAGCGCTCTTGGAGGAAGGACAGCAGCGATTCGTTCGCCTGGTGCGAGTCCAGCCGCTCGACGGCGTGGAGGATGCCGGTCGCCCTGTAGATGCAGAAGCCGCCCTGACACGGGCCCATTCCGAGCCGCAGAGTGCGGCGGATGTCATCGAGGTTCGCGGTGTGCCGCCGCTCCATGGCCTGCTCGAGCCGCTCACGAGTGATCAATTCGCACTCACAGATGAGCTCCTCCGGCTGCGGGCGGGGTTCGCGGGCACGCAGCCGCGCCCCCAGCGTGTAGAAGCGCCCGTCCTCGGAGCCGGGCAGCGGCTCCTCGTGCGTGCGGCAGGGACGATCGACCCCGAGCTGACCGCACACGGCGTCCACCGTCACCTCGGCCATGAGCCGGAACGTCGTCGCCTTTCCGCCGGTGATGGTCACGAACCGCTCGACGCCGTCCCGTTCCCGGTGGTCGATCAGCGCGTGGGAGCGGCTCACCTGGCGCGTGTCGGCGACCTCCTCGGCCGAGAAAAGCGGGCGCGCACCGGCCCAAACCCGGAGCGCCCGCGCCTCACGGAATCCCGGCACGAGCTTTTCTCCCTCGTCGAGCATCTCGTCGATCTCGGACTGGGTGACCTCGAGGTCGTCGGGATCGGCGACCTTCGAGTCGGTCGTTCCGACCACCGAAACCGTTCGGATCGGGACGATGATGTCGCCGTCCGCCGGCGGCTTGCAGCGGTTGATCACCGTGTTCACGAGCCGGTGGTTCATCGCGATCATGATCCCCTTGCCAGGGAGGACGTTGACGCCTCCGCCCGCCAGCTCGGCGATCTGCCCGGCCCACGCGCCCGCCGCATTCACGACGACCTCGGCGCGCAGGCGCAGCTCCTCCCCGGTCAGCTCGTTGCGTAGAAGCGCGCCGGTGACCTGCCGGCCGTCGCGCTCGAGCGCGACGACGCGGTGGTAGAGCAGGATCTCCGCCCCGTGCTCCTGCGCCGAGCGGGCGCAGCCCCAGACGAGCTTCCAGGGATCGAGCGCACCGTCGGGGACGGCGAAGGCGCGCGAGATTCCTGAGTGGAGGCGCGGCTCGCGGCGTAGCGCCTCCGTAACGGCGATCTCCTCCACCGGGATGCCTGTAGTCCGACAGCCTTCGAGGAACGTGTCGCCGAAGGCCGGGTCGTCCCACGGAGTCGTAACGAACAAGCCGCCGGTGTCCTCGATGCAGTCGGCAGCGATCCGCCGGAGGATGGCGTTCTCCGCGACGCATTCCTCGGCGGCCAAAGGGTCCTTGACGGCGTAGCGGCCTCCGGAGTGGAGCAGCCCGTGGTAACGGCCCGTCGTGCCGTCCGCGAGATCCCTACGCTCGACGAGGACGGTCTTGAAACCCCGCATGGCGGCGTCGCGGACAACGCCGGCGCCCGTCGAGCCGCCGCCGATGACCAGCACTTCGGTCTCGAGGGACGCCACTACTCGCAGTGGTTCATCGGGAGCCGTGACGAGAGTACACTCGGCGCGTCGAACGAGGAGGACGAATGGAGCCCGAAGAGCGCGACAAGAGGCACGAGGGGGACTTCGCGGAGGGGATCGAGGATCGCGAGCACCACCCCGAGGACGAAAAGGAGGGCGACTTCGCCGAAGGGATCGAGGCGGACGACTAGAGAAGGGCCCGGCGGCTTCAGGCCGCCGGGCCCTCCGATGTCTCCCCTACTCCACCCAGTCGAAGGTGCGAGTAACGGCCTTCTTCCAGAGCGCGTACTCCTTGTCCCGCTCCGCGGCGTCCATCTGGGGCTGCCACTCCTTGTCCTTGCCCCAGTTGGCGCGTAGGTCTTCGACCTCCGACCAGAACCCGGTCGCAAGCCCAGCCGCGTAAGCCGCGCCGAGCGAGGTGGTCTCGGCGACGGTCGGCCTGATTACAGGCACGTCGAGGACGTCGGCCTGGAACTGCATCAGCAGCTCGTTGTAGACCATCCCGCCGTCGACCTTGAGCGAGGTGAGCTCGACGCCCGAGTCGGCGTTCATCGCGTCCACGACTTCCTTGCTCTGCCACGCGGTGGCCTCGAGCCCGGCCCGAGCCAGATGTCCCTTGTTGACGTACCGGGTGAGGCCGGCGATGACGCCGCGGGCCTCGCCCCGCCAATAGGGAGCGAAGAGACCGGAGAACGCCGGGACGAAGTAGACCCCGCCGTTGTCCTCCACCGTCTTCGCGAGGTCCTCTACCTCCGGCGCACTCTGGATGAGCCCGAGGTTGTCGCGCAGCCACTGGACGAGCGCGCCCGTGATCGCGATCGCGCCCTCAAGGCAGTAAACGGCCGGCTGATCGCCGATCTTGTAGGCGAGCGTCGTCAGCAGGCCGCTCTTCGACTGGACGGCCTCGTTGCCGGTGTTGAGCAAGAGGAAGTTGCCCGTCCCATACGTGTTCTTGGCCTCGCCGACCGCGAAGCAGGTCTGGCCGAACAGCGCGGCCTGCTGGTCGCCGAGGTCGCCGGCGACCGGAATTCCCGCCAGGTCGCCCTTGGCCTCCCCGTAGACCTCGCTCGAAGCACGGACTTGCGGCAGCATCGCGCGGGGGACGCCGAGGATGCCGAGGATCTCGTCGTCCCAGTCAAGGGTCTCGAGGTTCATCATCATCGTGCGGCTTGCGTTCGTGACGTCGGTCACGTGGGCACCGCCGTCTGCCCCACCGGTCAGCTGCCAGATGACCCAGGTGTCGATGTTGCCGAACACGACATCGCCACTCTCGGCCCGCTCCCGAATGCCGTCGACGTTGTCGAGGATCCACTTGATCTTCGGACCGGAGAAGTACGTGGCGATCGGGAGGCCGGTCTTGGCCCGGAATCGGTCCTGGCCCCCGTCCGCGGACAACTCGTTGCAGATCTGGTCTGTCCGAGTGTCCTGCCACACGATCGCGTTGTGGACTGGTTCCCCGGTCGTCCGGTCCCCGACGACCGTGGTCTCTCGCTGGTTCGTCACGCCGACGGCAGCGATGTCGGACGCCGGGGTCTTGCCGACGCCCGTGCTGACCATCTCCTGCGTGCGTTGCCAGATCTCATTCGCGTCGTGCTCGACCCAGCCCGGTTTCGGATAGATCTGCTCGTGCTCCTTCTGGTCGACCGAGACGACCTGCCCGCCGTGGTCGAAGACCATGAACCGCGTGCTGGTCGTGCCCTGGTCGATCGCTGCTGCGTATTGCGCCATCCGCTGCACCTCCTATTTCGTCACGGTGCCGCTCCAGGTGATGCTGCCGCGTCTCTCGGTCGTGAGCACCAGGCCAGAAGCCGCACTCGTCCGCAGCCAAGGCTGGATTGCCTTGGTAAGGGCGAGGGTGGGCTCTGGCGCCGCGTGATCGCGGGCGAGAGGCCGGGCGTGCATTGCCTGGAGGGGCACTAAGCAGCCCATCTGTCTGCGGCGGTCTTGACCAGCAGGTAAGACGATGTCGCGCCCGGATCCTGGTGGCCGGCACTCCGCTCACCGAGGTAGCTCGCACGTCCCTTCTTGGCGACGAGCGGAGTGGTTGCCTCCATGCCTTCCTCGGCTGCCTTGGCCGACCTTCTGAGCGCATCCTCGAAGGATGCGCCCTCGGCCAAAGCCGCCGAGTAGGCATCTCTCGCCGGGATCAGAGCGTCGATCATCGTCTTGTCGCCGGGCTCCGCCTTGCCTCGCATCTCCACGCCCTTGACCGCCGCGTCGAGAGCCGCAGCCCAGTCTTCGGGCTCGAGCTCCGTCTTGCCGGCGGTCGCCATGCCCATCTGGAGGAACAACGTGCCGTAGAGGGGCCCTCCGGCGCCTCCCACGGTCGAGACGAGGGTCATGCCGACGGTCTTGAGCATGCCGCCGATGTCGTCCCCCTCCAGCCCGTCCAGCTTGGCGTGGACCGCTGTCATCCCTCGGTCCATGTTGATGCCGTGGTCGGCATCGCCGATCGCCGAGTCGAGGCGTGTGAGGTACTCCTTGTTCTCCCTGACGGTCGCGGAGAACGCCTCGACCCAGCCGAGCACCTGGGCATACGGGATGCTCACTCCGACGGCCTCTAGGCGCCCCACCGCAGTCCGGGCGTGTGGACCGGCGCGTCCCAGAGCCGGGTGAGCTCGTCATCGAGCTTGAGCAGGGTGATCGAGCAGCCGGCCATCTCGAGCGACGTGATGTAGGCACCGATCAGGTTACGCGTGATCTTGATGCCGCGCCCCTCGAGCAGCTTGTTGAGCTCGTCGTAGACGATGTAAAGCTCGATCTGGGGCGTCCCGCCCATGCTGTTGACGAACGCAAGGACCTCGTCGCCCTCTTCGAACGGGAGGTCTTCGATCACAGGCGTGGCCAGGCTCTCGACGATGTCGCTCGCGGGGGCGAGCTTCCGCCGCTCCCGTCCCGGCTCGCCATGGATGCCGATGCCGATCTCCATCTCGTCGTCACCGAGCTCGAAGGTCGGCGTTCCGGCCGCCGGGACGATGCACGACGTCAGCGCCATGCCCATGCTGCGACCGTTCGCGTTCACCTTCCCGCAGAGCTCGGCGACCTGTTGGAGCGACTGCTTCTCCTCCGCAGCTGCGCCGCAGATCTTCTCGGCGAGCACGGTGGTCCCTACTCCACGCCGGCCGGCCGTGTAGAGGCTGTCCTGGACGGCGACGTCGTCGTCGATCACGACCGCCTCCACCTCGATCCCTTCGCCGCGGGCGAGCTCGGCTGCCATCTCGAAGTTCATGACGTCGCCGGTGTAGTTCTTCACGATGTGGACGACGCCGGCACCGCCGTTGGCGGCCTTCGTCGCCTCCAGCATCTGATCCGGCGTCGGTGAGGTGAACACCTCGCCCGGACAGGCGGCATCGAGCATGCCCATGCCGACGAACCCGCCATGCATCGGCTCATGCCCCGAGCCGCCTCCGGAGACCAGGGCCACTTTGCCCTGCACCGGAGCATCCGCCCGAGCGACGTAGTTGGGTCCGAAGTTCACCTTGATGAGATCGGGGTGGGCTGCGGCCATCCCCTGGAGCGCCTCGGTGACGACGTCCTCAGGCTTGTTGATCAGCTTCTTCACGTTGCCTCACCCCCTTTCAGGTCAGAAGATTCCAGCTATCCGGCCCAGGACCTCGAGGTTGCCGGTGCCGGGCGCGAAGAGCGCCTGATACGTGAGTGCCCCGAGCGAGCCCCCGATGAGCGGCCCCACCACAGGCACCCAGGCATAGTCCCAATCCGAGTCTCGCTTTCCCGGAATCGGGAGTACCGCGTGGATGATCCGCGGCCCGAGGTCGCGGGCCGGATTGATCGCGTAGCCGGTGGGCCCGCCGAGCGAGAGCCCGATAACGAACACCAGCAGGCCGACCAGAAGCGGCACCAAGGCGCCGCCCAAAGCCGTCGCCAACACCGCCTCCCCGATGCCGCCCGAGACGTTGGCGGTGAAGTGCCCGACGATGAAGAAGATTCCGAAGAGCAGCATGAACGTCCCGATGATCTCGGTCAGCAGGTTCTGGCCCTTGTTCCGGATCGCCGGAGCGGTCGAGAAGACGGCGAGCTTGAGGCCGGGGTCCTCCGTCTCTCGCCAGTGTGGTAGGTACGCGATGTAGACGAGGATCGCACC
>JBKPGE010000077.1:0-5203 GCA_046729215.1 Actinomycetota bacterium
GACGGGGGCGCCTTCGCGGTCATGTCCGCCGTGGATAAGGAACTCCGGCTGGCGGGTCTGAAGTCCTACATCTGGGTGGCCGCCGGGACGCCTTTCGTCGTCTGTCTATTCGACATCGAACGCGGCACGCTGGCGGCGGTAATCGAGGCCGACAAGCTGGGCCAGCTCCGTACCGGCGCGGCGAGTGGCATCGCCGCGAAGTACCTCGCTCGTGAAGGCGCGGCGACCCTAGGCGTCATCGGCTGCGGGTGGCAGGCCGAGAGCCAGGTCGCGTGCATCCGGGAGGCGGTGCCGACGATCGAAAGGGTCGTAGCGTACTGCCGCGACGAGGAGCGGCTGAACGCGTTCTGCCGGAAGGTGAACGCGGAGCCGGGCGAGATGCACCAGGACGCGGGAGCTCAGGACATCGTGGTGACGGCGACGACTTCGCGTGACCCCGTTCTTCGAGGCGAGTGGATTCAGCCGGGAGCGTTGGTCTGCGCGATCGGCGCGAACGACCGGCGCGCGCGCGAGCTGGACAACACCGTCCTCCAACGCGCGAGCTTCGTGTGTTGCGACTCGATCGAGCAGTCGAAGCTCGAGTCCGGAGACCTGATCGAGCCGATCGAGCAAGGCGTCCTCGACTGGCTGGAGGTACACGAGCTGCAGGAGGTCGTCGCCGGTGAGGTTCAGGGCCGGCAATCGGCCGACGACATCGTCCTCTTCAAGTCCAACGGCCTGGCGGCGTGGGATGTGGCCGCTGGAGCGCTCGCCCTCGAGCGCGCCCGCGAGCAAGGCGTCGGACGAGACCTCTAGGTCGTCGTCTGCTTGGCTCGCTCGATCGTCGACTGTCCGAGTGCACGGACGACCTCGGGACGGTCGAGCAGCCGTTCCCGTTCCTGCGGCGTCGTGCGGTTTTTGATGTACGGGTCGTCGAGGATCTCGGCGAGCGGGCGCCCTCGCTCGTGCTCCCTGATTACGTAGGCGGCGATGCGATCCTCGCCGGACGAGCGGGTGAAGAGAAACGAGAAGGGGTTCCGGAGGAAGTCGCTGATGGCCACGAGGCCGATTCTAGTAACGTGGCCGATTCGTGCTGATTCGTCTTGGACACAGCCCAGATCCCGACGACGCGTTCATGTTCTGGGCGCTCGCCGAGGGGCGCATCGACGCCGGGGACTTCGAGTTCGAGCACGTCCTCCGAGACATTCAGACCCTCAACGAGTGGGCGCTCGAGGGCCGGCTCGAGGTGACGGCGATCTCCCTGCACGCGTATCCCTTCGTCCAGGACAAGTACGTGCTGCTCCCACACGGGGCGAGCATGGGCTTCGGGTACGGCCCGATCGTGGTGGCTCGCGAGGACGTTGACCTGTCGGAGGTCGAGATCGTCGTTCCGGGGCGGATGACGACGGCGTTCCTCACGCTCGAGCTCTTCCTCGGCGGCCCGTTTCGCTATCGCGTGGCGCCCTTCGACCGGATCCTCGACGAGGTGGCATCCGGCGAGGCGGATGCGGGACTGCTGATCCACGAAGGGCAGCTCACGTACCAGCAGTCGGGCCTCGTCAAGATCGTCGACCTCGGGGCGTGGTGGCTCAAGGAGACCGGTCTTCCCCTGCCGCTCGGCGTGAACGTCGCTCGACGCGACCTGGGTGCCGAGGTCTTGCGCGATCTCGCCCGTATCCTCGGCGAGTCCATCGATGCCGGGCTCGCGAATCGCGAGGAAGCCATGCGGTACTCGCTTCAGTTCGGCCGGGGACTGCGGATGGAGCTGGCCGACCGGTTCGTCGGCATGTACGTAAACGATCTGACGCGGGACTACGGCGAGGACGGGCGGCGCGCTGTCACGGAGCTACTTCGGCGCGGCGAGGCCGCTGGGGCGTTCAGCGCGCCGGTCCAGGTTGACTTCGTAGAACGATGAGCCGGCCGGTCGTTCTCGCGGCCGTCCGGACGCCGGTCGGACGCTACGGGGGCGCGCTCTCGCACGTCCGGCCCGACGATCTCGCCGCGCTGGCGATCCGAGCCGCGGTCGAGCGCTCGGGCGTCGATGCGCAAGAGATCGAGGACGTCTACTTCGGCGCTGCGAACCAGGCCGGCGAGGACAACCGCAACGTCGCCCGCATGGCCGCGCTGCTCGCCGGGTTGCCCGAGTCGGTCGCGGGCGTCACGGTCAACCGTCTGTGCGCGTCCGGGTTGTCGGCGGTCGTCTCCGCCTCTCATGCGGTACGGGCCGGAGACGGGGAGCTCTTCGTCGCCGGCGGAGTGGAGTCGATGAGCCGCGCCCCGCTCGTGATGCGCAAGCCCGAGAAGGCGTTCCCGCGAGGGGATCAGACCGTGTACGACACGACGCTCGGCTGGCGTTTCCCCAACCCGCGCATGGAGGAGATGTTCCCGCTCGAGTCGATGGGCGAGACCGGCGAGAATGTCGCCGAGCGGTGGGGCGTTTCCCGCGAGGAGCAGGACGAGTTCGCGCTGCGCTCGCAGCTGCGCTGGGCCGCCGCCGATTTCTCGGATGAACTGGTCTCCGTGGACGGCGTTGACCGCGACGAGCATCCGCGCTCGGACACGACGGCCGACAAACTCGCCGCGCTGAAGCCGGCGTTTCGGACTGACGGGACGGTGACGGCCGGGAACGCCAGCGGCATCAACGACGGCGCCGCCGCGCTCGTAATCGCTTCAGAGGGGAAGGGTCGCGAGCTCGGCGCCGAGCCGCTCGCTGCCTTCGTCGGCAGTGCGGTCTCCGGCGTGGATCCGCGCGTCATGGGGATCGGGCCGATCCCGGCGGTACGAAAGCTCCTCGCCCGCACCGGAATCGGTGCGGGCGAACTGGACCTCGTCGAGCTGAACGAGGCCTTCGCGTCGCAGAGCCTCGTCGTCATCCGCGAGCTCGGCCTCGATCCGGAGAAAGTCAACGTCAACGGGGGAGCGATCGCGCTCGGCCACCCGCTGGGGATGAGCGGCGCGCGCCTCGTCGTCACCCTGCTTCACGAGCTGCGGCGGCGTGGAGGCCGCTACGGGCTCGCCACGTTGTGCGTCGGCGTTGGCCAGGGGCAGGCCGCGCTGTTCGAAAGGTAAGGCGGTATCGTCCCGCGCGATGGCGATCGCAACCGGGCGCGAGTACCTCCTCTACATCAACGGTGAGGCTGCAGAGCCCGCCGACGGTGAGCTTCGCGAGCTGACCGAGCCGGCGTCGGGCGAGCCCCTCGGCAAGGTCGCGCTCGCCGGCGAGCAGGACGTCGATCGGGCGGCCGAGGCAGCGCGCGCCACGCTCGAGGGCGACTGGGGCAAGACGCCGCCGACGGAGCGCTCACGCCTGCTGCATGCGCTGGCGGACGCGATGGTCGCGAACCGCAAGGAGCTGGCTGAGCTCGAGACACGCAACGTCGGCAAGGCGATCTCGTCGGTGAAGGCCGAGCTCAACCAGGCCGTCGAGAACTTCCGGTTCATGGCGTCGGCGATCGCGTCGATCGCCGGCCGCTCGTACCCGCTGGGCGGCTCGCTCCTCTTCTATTCCCTCAAGGAGCCGGTGGGGGTTGCGGGACAGATCGTTCCCTGGAACTACCCGCTGATGCTGGCGACGTGGAAGCTCTCGCCGGCGCTTGCGGCCGGCTGCTCCGTCGTCCTCAAGCCCGACGAGGCGACGCCGCTGACGGCGCTACGGCTCGCGGAGCTCGCGGGCGAGGTCGGCTTCCCGCCGGGCGCGATCAACGTCGTCCCGGGCGGGGGCCCTACGACCGGCGCCTACCTCGTGAAGCATCCGGGTGTCGACAAGGTTGCGTTCACGGGATCGACGAAGACCGGCGCGGAGGTAATGCGGCTTGCGTCCGACGGGATCAAACGGCTCACACTCGAGCTCGGTGGGAAGAGCCCGAACCTCGTCTTCGCAGACGCGAACCTCGACGACGCGATCCCGAGCTCTGTCTGGTCGATCTACTACTCGGCGGGGCAAAGCTGCGAGGCCCGTTCGCGCGTTCTCGTCGAGAAGCCGCTGTACGAGGACTTTGTGAGTCGCTTCTCGGACTTCGCGGGGCGGATCAAGGTCGGCGATCCGCTCGACGCCGAGACGCAGATGGGGTCGCTCGTCTCGCGGAATCACCGCGATCGGGTCCATGGGCTCGTTGAGAAAGGCCGCGAGGAGGGCGCGGAAGTGGTGATCGGCGGTGAGCCGACGGACGGCGACGGTGCGTTCTACCCGCCGACGGTGATCGCGAAGGTCGACAACTCCATGACCGTGGCGCAGGAGGAGATTTTCGGGCCAGTCGTGACCGTGATCCCCTTCGAGGACGAGAAGGATGCCGTGCGGATCGCCAACGACGTGCGCTACGGGTTGATGGCGACGATCTGGACCGGCGATCCGGCCCGAGGTCACCGCCTCGCACGCCGGATCAAGTCCGGCTTGATTGGGATCAACATGCCGTACACGGCGTTTCCGGGGATTCCGTTCGGCGGCTACAAGCAGTCCGGCTTCGGCCGCGAGCTCGGCCTCGACGCACTCGAGCTCTACCTGGAGACGAAGAGCGTGATCGTCTCCACCTCGCCCAAGCCGTTCAACCCCTTCGGGCTTTAAGACGTGAGATACCGCTGGGCGGTGCTCGCTGCGGGCACCGCGGCTGCGACAAGCGGCTCCGCGTTCTTCATCGGCATTCCCGTGCTGGCGCCGACACTGCGCGACGAGTTCGATCTGTCGTTGTCCCAGGTCGGTTTCGCGCTGGCGAGCCTGTGGGTCGGCTCGCTCCTCACCCTGCTCCCCTGGGGGCTCCTCGCCGACCGCTTCGGAGAGCGGGTCGTGCTCAGCACCGGAACAGCTGCCTGCGGTGTCCTCGCGGCGACGGCGGGCTGGGCGCCCAGCTTCGTTGCCCTTGTCGCGCTGCTCTTCCTCGCCAGCGCGATGGGTGCGAGCGTCAATGCGGCCAGCGGCCGGGCCGTGATGCAGTGGTTCTCGGTGGAGGAGCGCGGGCTTGCGCTGGGGATTCGGCAGACGGCCATCCCTTTGGGCGCTGCCGTCGGCGCACTCACGCTTCCCCTCGTCGAGCACGCCGGCGGCTTGAAAGCAGCGTTTACGTACCTTGGGGCGCTGTCCGTCGGCGCGGCGATCGTCGCCGCGCTGGTGATCCGCGAGGCGCCGGTGATCGAGAAGGAGCTCCAGGGCGACGCGATCCCCTGGACGCTCCGCGATCACCGGCTCTGGACGCTGTGTGCCGGTAGCGGCCTCTACCTCTTCGGACAGCTG
>JBKPGE010000078.1:0-1740 GCA_046729215.1 Actinomycetota bacterium
ACAATTTTCGGCGGTCATAGCGACGGGGGTACACCTCTTCCCATTCCGAACAGAGAAGTTAAGCCCGCCAGCGCCGATGGTACTCGGAGGGCAACCTCCCGGGAGAGTAGGTCGCCGCCGAATTCTCAAGGGCCCTTATGGGCCCTTTTCTTTTGGTCCTCACGCGGCGCGCAGGCTTTCCGGCCATTCCGGATCGAGCTCACGCAGTCGTCGTACGCGCTCCTCCACGCGTGGATGGGTGAGAAAGAGTCCCGCGAGGCTGCGTTCCTCGAAGGGATTCACGATGTGGAGGGGCTCGGTCGCAGGGTTCCCGACGAAGGACACGAGCTCGCCGGCCTGTTCGAGGCGCGCAAGCGCGTCCGCGAGCCCGTGCGGCGAGTCGCAAACTTCGGCGGCGCGCCTGTCCGCAGCGAACTCACGCGCCGGCGAGAGGAGTGCGTGAACGACCGCGGAGGCGACCGGGCCGAACACGAACAGGAGAGCACGTTGAAACCATCCGCCGACTCGGCTGAGCTCGAGCAGGGTCGCTGCGAAGACGACGGCGATGGTCTGCACGAGCACGTCTCGCCGGGCGGCGTGGGCGAGCTCGTGGGCGAGGACGCCGTCGAGCTCGGCCGGCGGCAGCGCCGTGAGGAGCCCTGTGCTGACGACGATCGTCTGCCCTCGTCCGCCGTGGCCGGTAGACAAAGCGCGCGGATACCCGTCGGCAATCAGATGGAGCCGGGGCACGGGGACTTTGGCGCGGGCGGCGAGGCGCTCGACGGCTGAAGCCAGCGCGGGCGCCTCGGCCTGGGCCAGCGGACGCGCGCCCACGAGTCCCAAGACCATCCGATCTGCGTACCAGTACGTCGCGGCGCCGGCGAGCAGGCCGCAAAAGACGAGGATCGAGAGCAGGCGGTAGCCCCCGAGGACCCAGCCGATGCCGCCGAGCAACGCGCAGAAGCCGGCGAGCAGCAACCAGATCTTGAGGACGTTGACGGCGGCCGCCACCGGGAGAGCGGCTAGCTGTCTTCTTCCCGCTCGTCGTCGGCGAAGCCGCGAGGCGGCCAGTCCGGCTCGGGCGCGTCGCAGCGGCTCGTGCAGTGCAGGGAGGCGATGTTCTGGAGCGGGATGAGGATGTGGCCGTTCAGCTCGATGTGTGGAACGTCGTCGACCGCGCAGTAGGCAGTCAGCACGCCGTCCTGGTAATCGCCCCCGAAGAGTGCGACTTCGACCTGCTCACCCTTGTACTTGCTGGTGTAATCCTCCACCTCGCGGAGTGTAGTTCGCGACTCTCAGCCGGCCGGAGTGGCGGGCCCTGCTGCGGCCTCGCGACGCCGCCGCTGCTCGGCGATCAGGAACTCGTCGAGCTCTGCGGTCTGACAGAGCTCGGTAAGGCGGCGTTGCTCGACACAGACCGCCGAGAGCGTTGCGTTGGGCTCGACCCGCTGGATTCGGCGGTAGGTGTGTACGTCCACGCCGAGCGCGGCGGCGTGTACCGCCCTGATCGACCCGCCATGGGCGACGACGAGGACTCGGCCGTTGTCGTGCTGTTCGGCGATTCGGAGGATCGCGCCGATCACGCGCCGGCTCATCTCTGCGTAGGTCTCGCCGTCGTCCCAGCCCTCGCCTCCCTGCAGCCAACGTGCGTAGCCATCCGGGAAGCGCGCCTCGGCCTCGGCGTGAGTCAGTCCCGACCAGGAGCCGACGTCAACCTCCCGAAGGTCGTCGCGAACGACCTCGACCCCAAGGTCCTTGCTG
>JBKPGE010000079.1:0-2301 GCA_046729215.1 Actinomycetota bacterium
TCGCCTACTCCCGCAGCCCCTCTTTGAAGAAGGGCCTCGTGTCAAGGCGGTCGTCGATCTAGCGATTCTCCCCCTTCGGTCGCTGCTTGAGTAGGTGCTCAATCCTCTTTCGGCGCTTGGGTTCGCACAACGTGTCGATCGGAGCTGTCCCGGCGTCTCAATTCACGGCAGGGCCATTAGGCGGCCAGGGGCTGCGGGGAGCTTGCCGGGACAGTGCCGCGTGAGCGGCAAGGCTTGAAGGGCTCGCTTCGGGAGAGCACGTGCCAGGCGGCGATCAGGACCTTGCGTGCCACCGCCGACTTGGCGGCGTTGGTCTTGCCGCTGCGCTGCTTGACGTCTCGGTAGAGGCGGTGCCACGGGTTGGACTCGCGCCAGGCGTGCTGGGCGGCCTCGACCGCCGCCCAGCGCAGGGTGGCGGAGCCGGCCTTGGAGAGCCGGCCGGTGCGGGAGCTCTCTCCTGACTGCCGGATGCTGGGGGTCAGTCCGGAGTAGCCGACCAGCTTGCGCGCGGAAGCGAAGCGGGCGACCTCGCCGATCTCGACCGCGAAGGTGAGCCCCAGGATCGCGGCCACACCGGGGATCGACTCGAGCAGCTGCACCCGCTGGTCCGCGCGCGCTAGCGGCAACAGCTCGCGCTCGAGCGGGGCCAGCCGCCGATCCAGGTGGTCGACCAGCGCCACGGCCTCGCAGACCGAACGGCGCCAGACCTCGGGCACTCCGTGCGACTCGAGCAGCTCGGGGGCGTCGGGCTCGCGCAGGCGCGAGAGCGACAGCCGCAGCCCCCACTGGCTCAAGAGGCCGAAGCTTCTGTTCTTGGCCGAGGAGCGCAGCCGGATCAGGTGCGCGCGCCGCTTGAGCCGCTCGCTCAGCGCCCGCTCCGACAGCGACGGCACCCAGACCGCCGGCACCAAGTCCCGGAAGGCAAGCGTGGCGAGCAGACGCGCGTCGACCTTGTCGGTCTTCGCCGCCAGCGGCGCGAGCGCCTTGACCTTGCGCGCGTCCGCGACCTCGACCCGCCAACCAGCCCGCTCGAGCCGATCCCTAACCCAGACGGCGCCCGACATCATCTCGACGCAGGCCCTGACGTCCGGCCCCAGGCGCGCAACGAGGCGCAAGAGGCCGTCCTCGTCCGCCGGCGTCGTCGCCTCGGCCGTCAGCTCGCCGTGTTCTGAGATCGCGCACCACCTGGCGTGGCGGTACGCCCAGTCGATCCCGACATACTGCATATGGGCCTCCTAGCGTTGGGTGCTATCCACGCCTGATTTTCAGCGCAGGGGGCCCTTCTTCATGACATTCACGGCTTCGAGGGCCTTCGCTCTTGTCTTCGCCATGTGGGACGCCGTGACCTTTCCATCTCGGACGGTGAACGCCTGGAAGTAGTGGAAGTCAACGGGGAGCCTCCTTTTCCGACCGACGTGGTCGCGTCCTCGCGGAGGAAGTCGAGCACTCGCATGATCCAAAATTCATTGTCAAAGGCCGCAAATAGCGGACTTTTCCTCCCCCAACCTCCAGCCTTCTCACCAACCGACCGTTCTCAAGGGTGAGACGGCCAAGCGGGCTCCTCCTCTTGTGGGTCTAGCCGAAATCGAGGGCATAGCTCCGCCCCGACCGAGGTTCGCACCAAGCGACGGAGCGGAGCGTTCGGGCCGCCTCGCCTTCCACTGGGGCAAATCAACCCAAAAAGGGCATCAGTCCCACGAAAGGAGCACTATGAGAAAGCCCTACAGCATCCGCGTTTCGTGGGGAACGACATCGGGCACACCGCCGACTTCCCCTCCGCGAAATGAACGCTGGAAGGCACGGGCGCGGTTGGGCGCCAGCCCGAACCTCCCAACCACTAGAAGCCGATGATCCCACAATGAGCACTTACCTGATCACCGGCGGTGCTGGGTTCATCGGCTCGCACGTGGCCGATCGTCTCGTCGAGCGCGGCGATCGGGTGCTCGTGCTCGACGATCTAAGCGGCGGGTCGGTGGGAAACCTGGCCCACGCGGCGAGCCAAGGCGACCGGGTGCGGTTGCTCGAAGGGAGCGTTCTCGACGCCGAGCTGGTCGGGCGCTGCATGCGGGAGGCCGACGTCTGCCTGCATCTGGCCGCAGCGCTCGGTGTCAAGCGGATCGTCGACCAGCCGCTCGAGACGCTGCTTGCCAACGTCCGCGGAACCGACATTGTGATGGCCGCGGCCAACCGCCTCGGCCGGCGCCTGCTGTTCGCCTCGAGCTCGGAGGTCTACGGGAAGCGCACGGCGGCGCTCGCGGGTACGCGGGCTGGCGATGGTGTTCCCGTATGTCGGGATCCTCA
>JBKPGE010000080.1:0-2916 GCA_046729215.1 Actinomycetota bacterium
TCGGCGGCTCGGTGCCCGGGCCGTCGTTCGTTGTTTGAAGGAGGAACGATTGCCTGAGGGCACCGTGAAGTGGTTCTCGAACGAGAAGGGCTATGGATTCATCGAGCGTGAGGACGGCGACGACGTCTTCGTCCATCACACCGCGATCCAGTCGGAGGGCTATCGCTCGCTGACCGAGGGTCAGCGGGTGTCGTTCGAGGTCGTGCAGGGCGATAAGGGCCTGCAGGCCGCGAACGTCCAGCCGGTCTAGGCCCGGACAGCCTTTCTTAGTTCGCGGTGCCAGACTTAAGTCTGGCACCGCAGACCTCAGAAAAGAGACGCGGGCCGCAAGGCCCGCGTTTCGTTTTGGGAGGAGTTTGAAAGTCTGAGCGGTGCCAGACTTCAGTCTGGCTCCGCCGAACTCAGAAGAATGGCGATCACAAGAGACGAAGTGCTGCATGTCGCGCGCCTCGCGCGCCTCGAGCTGCCCGACGACGAGGTCGAGCGCTTCACTGAACAGCTGAGCGCGATCCTGGAAGCGGTCGCCAAGGTGTCCGAGCTCGACTTGTCCGACGTCGAGCCGACCGCCCACCCGCTGGACCTCGTCAACGTCTGGGCCGAGGACGAGCCGCGGCCGTGCCTCCCTCAAGACGAGGCGCTCGCGAACGCGCCTGACCGCGAAGCCGGCTTCTTCAAGGTGCCGCCCGCATGATCGACACGCTTCGTCTCACTGCGGAAGAGGCGATGGGCATGATCGAGAGCCGCGAGGTCTCGGCCGCGGAGCTCCACCGCGCGTACCTCGACGCGATCGGCGAGAGGGACGCCGAGCTGCACGCCTATCTGCGCACAGTCGAGGAGCCCGACGGCGAGGGCGTGCCGATCGCCTTCAAGGACCTGATCTCCACCCGCGGCGTGGAGACGACCGCCGGCTCGAAGATCCTCTCCGGCTACGTCCCGGTCTACGACGCGACGGTGGCGACCCGCTGCAAGGCCGCCGGCATGTCGCTCCTCGGCAAGACGAACATGGACGAGTTCGCGATGGGCTCGTCCACTGAGAACTCGGCCTTCGGCCCGACGCGAAACCCGTGGGATCCGGAGCGCGTTCCAGGTGGGTCGTCGGGGGGCTCCGCCGCCGCTGTCGCCGCCGGCCTCGCCCCCTGGGCACTCGGCTCCGATACCGGCGGCTCGGTCAAGCAGCCGGCGTCGCTGTGCGGAATCGTCGGTCTGCGGCCGACCTACGGGGCGGTGTCGCGCTATGGGATCGTCGCCTTCGCCTCGAGCCTCGATCAGATCGGCCCGATGACCAAGACGGTCCGCGACAACGCGCTCCTCTACCGCATCGTGGCCGGCCGTGACCCCGAGGACACGACGACGGTCGAGCTCCCCAACCCGGTCGAGATTCCAGAGCGCGAGGACCTGAACGGCATCCGCGTCGGCGTCCCGCGCGAGCTGAACGAGGCGGAGGGGATCGAACCGGGGGTCAAGGAGATCGTGCAGCGCACGATCGAGCTCTGCCGCGAGCTCGGCGCCGAGGTGGGGGAGACGAACCTGCCGCGTTCCGTCGACTACGGCCTGCCGTGCTACTACCTGATCGCGCCGGCCGAGGCTTCATCCAACCTCGCCCGCTACGACGGTGTCCGCTATGGCTTGCGCGTGAACGGCTCGAACGTGCGTGAGCTGTACGACAAGACGCGTGACGCCGGCTTCGGCGACGAGCCCAAGCGGCGGATCATGCTCGGCACCTACGCGCTCTCGGCCGGCTACTACGAGGCCTACTACGGACAGGCGCAGAAGGTCCGAACAGTCATCGCTGAAGAGCACGCTGCGGCCTTCGAGAGCTTCGACGTGCTCGTCTCGCCGACGTCCCCAACCGTCGCCTTCAAGCTGGGCGAGAAGGCCGAGAACCCGCTCGCCATGTACCTCTCGGACGTGCTGACGATCCCGTCCAACCTGGCCGGACTCCCGGGGCTCTCGATCCCGTGCGGGCTCTCGGACGGGCTTCCGGTGGGCTTCCAGCTCATCGGGCCGCAGTTCTCCGAGAACACGCTCTTCCGCGTCGGCCACGCGCTGGAGCAGGCGATCGGCTTCGACTTGGTTCCGGGGAGGCTCACGTGAGACGTCGCTTGCGATGTCTCATTCAGGGCGTACGGGCTCTGCCCGTGCGGCCGTCTGCAATGACCGGTCGACACATCGGAAGCTGGAAGGTCCGGCTGTGACCTGGGAGCCGGTGATCGGCCTGGAGATTCACATCCATCTGAAGACGAGGACAAAGATGTTCTGTCGCTGCGAGGTCGCGTACTTCGAGCCCGAGAACACGCGCACCTGTCCGGTTTGCCTGGCCCATCCCGGCTCGCTGCCGGTTCCCAATGCCACGGCAGTCGAGTGGACGATCAAGCTCGGGCTCGCGCTCGACTGCGAGATCGCCGAGCACGCCGTCTTCCACCGGAAGAACTACTTCTATCCGGACAATCCCAAGGGCTACCAGATCTCCCAGTACGACGAGCCGCTGTGCGTAAACGGCCGCCTGACGCTGCCCGGGCCGGACGGCGACGCGGAGATCGGCATCGTCCGCGCCCACCTCGAGGAGGACGCGGCGAAGAACGTCCATGTCGGAGGCGCGCAGGGCCGCATCGGCGGCGCGACCGCCACACTCGTGGACTTCAACCGCGGGGGAACGCCGCTCGTCGAGATCGTCACACAGCCGGACCTTGGCTCGGCCGATCAGGCGCGCCGCTTCCTCCAGCTCCTGCGCCAGACTGTCGTGGAGCTCGGAATCTCCGACGCGGAGATGCAGAAGGGGTCGCTCCGCTTCGACGTGAACGTGTCCGTGCGGCCCGAGGGCTCGGACGAGCTACGGACTCGCACCGAGCTGAAGAACCTGAACTCGTTCGCCTTCGCCGCGAAGGCGATCCAGCGCGAGGTCGAGCGCCAGATCGG
>JBKPGE010000081.1:0-3743 GCA_046729215.1 Actinomycetota bacterium
TGGCAACGCATGCCGAGGTCGCCGGCTCCGAGGTCGCGATCGGGATCGCTCCGGTGATCTCGGAGACGGCGGCGAGGATCGGCGACCTCCAGGTGCGCAACTGCGGCACGTTGGGCGGCAGCGTCGCGCATGCCGATCCCGGTGCGGACTATCCGACGCTGCTCAAGGCTCTCGGCGGGACGATCACCGCCACGGGGAAGGGCGGCGAGCGGGAGATCGGCGCCGACGACTTCTTCCGCGGCATCTTCGAGACGGCCCTCGAACCGGGTGAGCTCGTCACGTCGGTGAAGGTGCCGGGGACACCCGCAGGGACCGGAGCGGCCTACGTGAAGCACCGCCATCCCGCGTCCGGCTACACGGTTGTGGGAGCGGCCGCGGTCGTCAAGGTCGAGGGCGGCAACTGCACCGCGGCGCGGCTGACCGTGGGCGGCGTGACGTCGCCGCCGGTGCATGCGACCGCGGCCGAGGAGGCGCTGGTCGGCGGACCGGGTTCGGAAGACGCGATCGCCGCAGCGGCGGAGAAGGTGCCGGAGGCGATTCCGGGCGCGATCGGCGACTCCTATGCGTCCGGCGAGTACCGCACGCACCTGGCGAAGGTCCTGGCGGCGAGAGCGCTGAGGGAGGCGTTCGACCGAGCCGCGTAACGCGGAAAATCTAAGCCGTGTCGTAATCAACGGGTCTGACCCCCGCGCTCGGTCCGCTGGGGTCAGACCCCGCTACGAGCCTGTGACTTCTTCTCCCAAGACGGGAATTGTCGCGACCCTTCGTTGCGGTTGACTTAGCGAAACCTCAGCGGAGCCGTACCACTTTTAGTCCAAAGTTGGCGCAACTTCGTGACGGGGTCTGACCCCATGCGAGTCACGCGGACGGATCGAGGCTGGCGAGCTCCAAGCCGAGTTCTTCGAGGCTCGCCAGGTTGTGGCCTGCCTGGAAGACGTCGACGTAGGGGAGTGAGGCTTGCATGCCTCGGGCTAGCGGCTCGTAGGCCTCGTCGCCCTTCAGCGGGTTGAGCCAAATGACGCGATAGGCGAGCCGCGACAGCCGGGCCATCTGCTCCGCAAGAAGCGCCGGATCGCCGATCTCGAGGCCGTCCGAGCAGAGCACGACCACCGCGCCGCGGACCAGCCCGCGGTGCCCGTACTCGTCGAGCAGCTGCTTGAGGCAGTCGCCGATCCGCGTGCCGCCGTTCCAGTCGACAACCTCTTCGGCCGCACGATCCAGTGCCTCGTCCGGACGCGAGACATCGAGCGCGCGCGTGACGCGTGTGAGACGCGTGCCGAAGCAGAACGCCTCCCACCGCCGGTCGGCGCGGAGCGCAGCGTGCGCGAAGACGAGCAGCGCCCGCGAGTAGTCCGCCATCGACCCGGAGACGTCCAGAACGAGGACGAGCCGACGGCGGCGCCGCCGCCGAGCGCGGAACCGACGCTCGAGCGGCTCGCCGCCCGTCCGGAACGAGCGGCGCAGCGTCCGCCGCAGGTCGGGGATACCGGATCGAGCCGGCGCGAGACGGCGCGTTCGCCGCAGAGGAACCGTGAGCCGGAGCTGGGCCAGGAGCAAGGCGAGCTGCTCGAGCTCCTCGCGGGAGCACCGCGCGAAGCTCTTGTGCCGGAGCAGCTCGATCGGGCTCGCAAGCGCGAGCTCCTCCTCGATGACGACGGGTGACCGTCGAGGCCGCGGAGCAACCGACGCCTCCTCGCCGCCGAAGAACGCAGAGAAGACCCGGTCGTACACGGGAATCTGCTCCCGGCGGCCGAGCAGCGTGGCCCGCCCGGCCCAGTAGAGGTCCCCGGGCGACGACAGCGCCGCCGCCCGGCAGAACGACGCGATCCGTCCTGTGCCGACAGGCACGCCCTCCTCGCGAAGCGCCCGCCCAAAGGCGGTCAAAACGCCAACGCCGTCAGTCACGAAGGAGCTCGGGCAGCATCGGCTCGACCCGGGCCAGATCCTCACGGTTCTTGATCACCCAGCCGAGCGTCTCCCGAGCGGCCTCCCCGTCGGCCGAGTCCACACCGAGGTGCGCGAGCGCCTGCGCCCAGTCGATCGCCTCCGCAGCGCCGGGCAGCTTCACGAGATCCAACCCACGCAGCTGCGCCACAGCCAGGGCGACCGACCGCGCCAACGGCTCCGAGACGGCCGGCGCACGCAGACGGATGATCGCCACCTCGCGATCCAGATCCGGGAAGTCGATCCAGTGGTACAGACAGCGCCGCTTGAGCGCGTCGTGCAGCTCCCGTGTCCGATTCGAGGTGATGACCACCGCGGGCGGCTCTTCCGCGGCGATCGTGCCCAGTTCCGGCACGGTCACGGAGAAGTCCGACAACACCTCGAGCAGGAACGCCTCGAACTCGTCGTCGGCCCGGTCGAGCTCGTCGATCAGGAGCACCGCTCCGGCGCCCGAGCGGATCGCCCGCAGCAGTGGCCGCTCGACGAGAAAGTCGGCGCCGTAGAGCTCCGCGACCCGCTCGTCGGGCTCCACCTCACCCGCCTGGAGCGCGCGCGCGTACAAGAGCTGCCGCGCGTAGTCCCACTCGTAGAGCGCCTGGGAGGCATCGATCCCCTCGTAGCACTGGAGCCGGATCAGCTCCGCGTCGACGACCCGGGCCAGCGTCTTACCGACCTCCGTCTTTCCAACCCCGGCCTCCCCTTCCAGGAGCAGCGGCCTGCGCATGGCCAACCCGAGGAAGATCGCCGTCGCCAGCCCGCGGTCGGGCAGGTACGACTCGTGGGCTAGGGCCCGCTCAACCTCCTCGACAGAACCGAACAACACTCAGAGATCGTAGGGGAGCGCTATGGGCGCGCCCACGGGTTGCGCACCGGATCGTCCTCGAGACCGACCCAGATGAAGAGATAGATCGCGGCGCCGAGCAACGCCGAGACGATGAACGCCTCTGGGCCTGAGATCCCGACGGCGAGCATCCCCAGCCACAGGTAGACGAAGAAGAACGCCGCCCACAGGCCGGCCGTTACCCGCTTGTGCCGGCCGACCATGCTGCGCATCGCGGCGGCGCCTACCGCCAGGCCAGACACCGGGCGGGGTGCCACGGGCTCCGGCTCCGGCGCAGCCTCCCCGGGATTCTCAGGCTCCGCCTGAAGCTGCTGCTCGAGGCAGTAGGCGAAGCTGTCCAGGAGCTGGGCGGTGACGTCCTGGATCAGCCCGCGCCCGAACTGCGCGGCCATTCCGGTCAGGGCCAGGTCCGTAACCGTTGTCACCTGCGTCCGGTCGCCTTCCGACAGGAGCGACGACTCGATCGTCGCGTTGGCCGCGCCGCGCCCCCGCTCCTCGCGCGCCTTCGTCGCGAGGACGACACGACGCTCCGCCTCGTCGACCTCCTGGCGCTCGACGTCGGTGAGGAACGAGAGCGAGATCGGGCCGAGCTTCACCTTCATCCTCGCCTTCCAGTGCGACTCGTCGATCGTCTCGATGAGCTCGGCACCTGGCATGCACGGGATCACGCGCGGGACGTCCATGAGCAGATCCCACGCCGCCTCGGGCGAAGCGGGGACGTCGAACGAGTTCTCGAGCTTCACGCCGGCGCGAGGTAGCGCGCGGGATCGGCCTCGAAGCGCGCGCGACACCCTGCGCCGCAGAAGTAGTAGGTGCGACCCTCGTGCACGGCCGTCTCGCGTGCTCCGGCGATCGCGACCGTCATGCCGCAAACCGGATCGACGGCCTCGACGAGCTCGGTGGCCGAAGCCGGCCTCGTATGGCGCCAGGCGACGAGCTCGGCGAGGATCGCCACCGC
>JBKPGE010000082.1:0-12244 GCA_046729215.1 Actinomycetota bacterium
CTGTTGGTGGAAGTAACCACATTGCCAAAGTAGCTCTGCGGTTTTATGTCTGTCGTTAATGTCCATCCATACCTCTTTCTAAATTAAACGCGGCGGGAGCGGTAGGCTAGGAAAAGCCCGTAGAGAGGTGAAGTCTTCTCCGCAAGCTCGGCACCCGTTAAGCGGAGTTAGCCCTGGCTCTTCTACTTTGAGTCTCATAGAACAGCCACCCGATAAAGCTTCCCCTGTCGGGGCAGCTAGTGACAATGCCCAGGGTTCCTCTCTTTGCCGAAATCGCGGGGCATATTCTGGCAGGTCACCCCTAGCCCCCAGCATTACGCTTTCTTGCCTCTTCTGGCACGCATCGTGGCACGCAGACGGCTTAGGGCTTACGGTTAAGCTAAATAAAGCGGAACTTCAAAACCGGCGAGGTCTGGCAGCCCCAGGCTGGGTAGGTTCGACTCCTGCGCCGCTCCGTTGAGCTGAACGCCTCCACTAGGCGGGTTTCGGCCTCTCCCGGGAACGCGATCGTCGCCGTTGCGTAAGGCTTAGCCGACTACGAAGGCCGAGACGCTCAGCAGCCTCGCCGGTCGTGGTGCTGATCGACGTGGCTTGCGTCTGGGCAGGCAGATTGGCCTGCTCCGGCACCGTCGTCTGGACGGAAACCCGGGTTGATCGTTGCGAGGCCGGGATCGACCACCGTGACGGGGGTCGCAGGATGGGTCTGGTTGCAGCCTCCGACGAGTCCGGCGCTGTCCGTTCGAACGGCGAAGAGCTCTCCCGCGAAATCGCTGGGATTTTCGGTGAAACCCACCGCCAGGTGGCCGCCGTCGCTCGTCACAGCCGACGAGGCGAAGTATTGGCTCAGCGTTCTGCCCGTCGACGGGTACGTCTCGTAATAGAAGTGCTGCCAGAGGAGGTTTCCGGCGCTGTAGGGCTTCTGCCACTTGCTCGATCCGTTCGCGTCGAGCTTCAGCAGAAGCGGCCCCTGGCGAAACTCCCCGTGGACGGTGGCGTCGCCACCCCAGGTGCCCGCGAGGAGGTAGCCCGCCGTCGGAGGTCTGGATGACCGACTCGACGTTCTCGCCCGCGGTCGGCGCGCCACTCGAGTCGAAGCTGTTGAAGCCGCGTGCCAGTGGACCTTCCCGTTTGCGTCGACCTTGACTGCCACCACGCCGGCGCCCGTGCCGGTATCCGACAGGGGGTAGAAGGTGCCGGCGGCCACGTAGCCGCCGTCGGCCGTCGGCTGCACGGCATACAGGTAGGCGTACGTGCGCTCGAGTGGGCGGAGCAAGGTCTGCCACTGCACCGCTCCGCCGCCGTCGAGCTTCAGGATCAACGAACCGGTGCTGCGGTTCGCGTCGCAATGGGTGCCCGCGGGCGACGAAGCCGCCGTCGCCCGCCTGCTTGACGTCCCCAGAACCTGGTCTCCGTCGCAGACGACGAGTAGACGCGCGTCCAGGCGACGTTTCCGGCCGCGTCGAGCTTCACGATCAGCCCGCACTGCCGGCTGGTCAGTTAGGGGCAGATGGGGTTGAACTGGCAATCCCTTGCCCGCCGATGACGTAGCCGCCGTCGGCCGTCCGCTGCAGCGAGACGCCGTAGGCGAAGCCGCCGGACGCAACACCGAAGCAGCAGACGAGCTTTTGCCATTGCGGAGTTGCCGAAAGCGTCGAGCTTGACGAGCCAGGTCATGCCCGAGCAGCTCTCCGAGGCCAGACCGCTCGGCGGCGTCACGAGGATCGAGCCGATCACGGCCGCCGAGAGAAGTAGCGCCGACACGAACGACAAGCTGCGCATCGTCATCTGCTCGCTCCCCGTCCGCGGCGCAAGCGCGCCGATCGGCCCGGACTGCGCAAATAGCGGACGCCGAAGACCTCATGCTCACAACGAGCCCACTCCTCGCCTCGATGAACGAGGCGAGAGTAGACGGCTACGGCTACGCACGCCTTGCAAGATCCCTTAATGAGACATTTCGTTCCCCCGTGGTGACAAGGTAGGCGCCGCTCCGTTTCGGCCTCCTGCGGTGGGGAAAACTCCGGAGCACCAGCGGGAGCGCCGCACGCTGAACCCACCACGACGCGACACAGAGGCCAAGCAGGGATCGGGGCGAGCCTTTCGAGGTCTCGCCCTCGTCTTCCTGCTCACGTTCGTCAACCTCATCGGCGTCATCGTCACGGCAGCCGCGCTCGGCGGACTGGCGCCCTGGTCGCGCTGGCAGTTCATCGGCATCTTCGGCGTCATCGAAGCAGCCTCCGGACTGGCGAACGTCATCTCGCCGAACATCTGGCGGCTCCCCATTGCCGAACTGCACACGAGCAAGCGCACCGACGTACAGCTGGCCGCATCGGCCTTGCTGCTACCGCATTGGGGCGGTCTCGCGCGCTCGGCCGCGGGGCTCGTCTGTGTTGCGCTCGCTGCCTGGCAGGAGGGGATCGGTCCGGCCACCGCGGCTCTCGTGCCGTTCGTCCTCGCGCTTGCCTGGTGGGTACTCGCGATCTCCTCCGTTCTCGCGCGTGCGGGAGTCGCCCGCCCCGACCTCGACGTCGTTCAGTTCGTGGTCCGATGGGGCGGGCGCGAGAGGGAAGTCACTCCCATCAGCATCGGCGCCTCGGTCCTCCAGTTCCTCCTCAGCATCACGACGATCCCGGTCGTAAAGCTCTTTCCGCCGTCCATCCTCTATCAGCCGGAGATCGGGCCGTCCCCGGGCGCGTTGCTGCTCGCGGTCGCCGTGTCGGTCGCGCTGGTGCCGCTCGTCTATGTGCTGTGGTCAGGCCGCGTCGATGTGAGAGCAGCGCCGGAGCAGCAACGCGAAGCCGAAGAGCAGAGCTGATCAGCTCATGCGGCGGCGTGTTGTTTTGCGCTCTCGTTGCTCAGCCGCGTCGCGATCTTCTCGACCTTGCCGAGCGCGTCCTTCTCTTGCTTGAGGTTCTTGTCGAGGAGGTCGACCGCCTTGTCCTCTCCGAGCGACTTCGCCATCCGCCGCAGTCCCTCATAGGCGGCGATCTCGTAGTTCTCGGTGCGGGCCGCCGCGCCTAGGTCGATGAGGTCGAGCAGAGCCGGCGAGGACTCCTGCAGGAGGGCCTCATGCTCCTTCTTGAGCCCTTCGAAACCGATGCATTCCTCGACCTCCGGCTCCTCGCCGAAGATCTCGAAGACCCGTTCGATGTTCTTCACATGCTTGCGCGTTTCTTCGAGGTGGCTTTCGAGTGCGGCCTTGAACTCTTCGTCCTCGACCTCGCCGCTCAACTTGGGAAGCGTCTCGTCGGCGAGCGCACGCTCGACGTAGAGAATGTCGCCGAGCTCGTGCAGGAAGAGGTCGCGGGGTGTGGTCATCTCGGCCATGGCTGCTCCTTTCGCTAGGTAGGTGCAGCCGGGCCTACCCGCGACCGGAGATCCCTAACCTCGAACCGCGACGGGTGAGGCCCGAAGGCCTCACCCGTCAATTGTTCGGCTACTTCTCGACGACCTTGACCTGCGTGAGGTCGACCTGGTTGAGCAGGTTCAGGTTGAAGGTGCCCTTGATCGACTGCCGCTCGAGCGTCGGGTACGTGTACCAGTAGATCGGGATGAACGGCACCGAGCCGTCGGGCCCGAAGAGCTTCTGCTCGAGCTGGGCGTAGAGCTCGAAGCGCTTCTGATTGTCCTGGGTCTCGCGCGCCTGAGCGACGAGCTTGTCGTACGAGGGATCGCAGAAGTTCGAGTTGTTGTTCCCCGAGTCGCACGTCCAGAGCTCGAGGAAGTTGATCCCATCGACGTAGTCGCCAATCCAGCCCAACCGGTACGTGTCCACGCTGTCGTTCGGCGGAGGCCCGAGGAACTCGAGGTACTGCTTCCACTCCTGCACCCTGAGCTTCACGTCGAGGCCGAGCTTCTTCCACTGAGCCTGGAGCGCAACGGCGATCGGCTGGTGCGCGGGGTCGTTGTTGTAGTAGAGCGTGATCGACTTCTTCGGATTCTTGGCCTTGGCCAGGACCTCCTTTGCCTTTTCGAGATCAGCTGTCTGGGGGAGCCACTCCGAATTCGGGTTGATCGTTTCGAAGCCCGGCATGCCCTTCGGCGTGAATCCCGTCGAGGGCACCTGGCCACCTTGGGAGACGTTGTCCACGATCACCCGCCGGTCCACCGCCATGGCCATGGCCCGACGCTCGTTGACGTCCTTGATGTTCTTGACGTTGAGGCCGTAGTAATAGGTCCCGAGCCCGGGATACTGCTGGTACTCGGGCGTCTGCTTCAGCCGGGGGAGATCCGTCGGCGGGACGGTCAACTGGACGTCGCTCTCATCCGCGTCGAAGGCCTGGAGCGCCGTGGTCGCCGCTGTGAGCATCAGCCCGTTCACGCGCTGGAGCAAGACGTTCGCGGCGCCGCGCCAGCCGTCCCACTTCACGAGATCGATGCGGGCGTTGTGCTGCCACGTCGCGAGCTTGAACGGCCCGTTCGTGACGATGTTGGCCGGCGCCGTCCAGTTGTTGCCGAACTTGGTCACGGTCTTCGGGTTGACGGCCAGGAACGAATGGTGCGCGACCTGCTGCAGGAACCACGGCTGAGCCGAGGTGAGCCGGACCTGGAGCGTGGACTTGTCGAGCGCCTTGACGCCGACCTTGTCCCGGAGCCGTGCGCAATTCTTCGTGCACGAGTTGTAGTCCTGGGCGCCGACGATCCCATAGAACTGGTACGCGTAGTCGGCGCCGAGCTCAGGCGAAATCGTCCGTTTCCACGAGAACTCGAAGTCCTGCGCGGTCACGGGGTCGCCGTTCGTCCATTTGCCGTCCCCGCGTAGGTGGAATGTGATGGTCTTGCCGTTGGGGCTGACGTCCCAACTTTCGGCAAGGCTCGGCGTCGGATCCAGGTTCTTATCGAGCTTCACGAGCGGATCCATGATGTTGAAGAGGATGTTTGCCGAAGTCGTGTCGGTCGCCAGGCCCGGGTCAAGGGACGGTGGTTCGGCGCCCCAGTTGACCGTGATCTCCTGCTTTGCGGCCTTCTTGCCCTCGGATGACCCCTCGTCGCTGCTGCCACCGCAGGCTGCGATGACCATGAGGAAGACGACCGAGAATGCGACCGAGGAGATCGAGGAAAGTTCTTTCATGGGCATGAGGTGGTTCCCCTCCAGATGGGGCCTGATGCGACCCGTTTTGTCGAACGACCATAGCCACGTGCTTTCAAGCCAAGTTGAAGCCGATTTGAAGATCGAGTAAGGCGGCGCTGGGTTTGTTCTTAAGACGGCCGAACCACCGAACCGGTTTGGTGGGCGGCCTCGCCGGGGTTTCTTGCGCCTTGGCTGACTAACCACTAATCTGCCGTTCAGTGGTTAGTGAACTTCCTCGCTATCAACGCCTGGTCGACGGGCTCGTGCTTCCTGCGGCGGTCGCCGACGAGCCCGCGCTCGACTTCTGCAACACGCGCGCCGGCTGGGGTGCGCCGAAGCCGCGTGAGTACCTGACGAGCTACGACCATCTCGTCGTTTGGGCGTGTGAGGCGGCGTTGATCGCTGCGCCGGTCGCAGAGCGCTTGCGCCGGGGCGCGAAGCGCGAGCCTGCGCAAGCCGACCGCGTGCTCGAGCGGACCCTCGCGCTGCGCGACTCCCTCTATGCGACCTGCACCGATTCCTCCCTCGCCGCCTGGGACGCGGCGGCCGCCGAGGCGCGCACTGCCTCGGCGGCCGCTGTGCTCATCCAGGACGCGCCGCCGGGGCGGCGGTGGGTGATCCCCGAAAGCGCAGGCCTCGATCTGCCGGCGCTCGAGCTCGCCCGCGCGGCGGGAGCGCTTCTCGCCTCCACCGATCTCGAGGCGGTCGGCCGGTGTCCCGGTGAGGGCTGCGGCTGGCTCTTCCTCGACACCCGCGGCCGCAGGCGCTGGTGCACCATGGCCGTGTGCGGCAACCGCGCGAAGGCGCGGCGGCATGCGGCGCGGGCGCGGGACGAGGCGAGACCTTGATGCTTGTTTTCATCGTCAAGCGCACGCTCTGGACGATTCCGGTGCTGTTCGTCTGCGTGACGATCCTGTTCGGGCTGATGAAGGCGATCAGCGCCAGTCCGCTCCGGCATGGGCCGCCTCTCGGGCTCTCGAACGTTGCCTGGGTCAAGTACGGCGACTACCAACCGGAGGGGATCAAGCAAAACAAGGAGCGGAAGATGGGGCTCGACAAGCCCTGGTACGTCCAGTACGGCCGCTACCTGCGCAACTTGGCGCGGTTGGATCTCGGTCCGACCTTTACCTATGAGTACCAGACGGTCAACTCGATCGTCCGCGAACAAGGAATGGTCACGCTCGAGCTCGTGCTGCTGGCCCTCACCTGGGCGTTCCTTTTCGGCGTGCCGCTTGCCGTCCTCTCAGCCCTTTGGAGCGGCAGCCTCTTCGATCGCGTCGTGACTGGGGTGATCGGCGTGACGATGGGAATCCCGAACTTCTTCGTCGCCGCCCTGCTCGGCTACCTCCTCGCGGTCAAGGCCGGGGTCGTCCCGGTGTTCGGGTGGGACGGTTGGCGCTCGAAGCTGCTGCCGTCCTTCGTCTTGGCGCTGGTTCCCCTCTGCCTCATCACTCGCGTGCTGAGGGCATCGATGCTCGACGCGCTCGAGGCTGACTACGTTCATGCGGCGCGGGCCAAAGGCCTGCGGCGCGCCCGGGTTATTCGCGTGCACGTGCTCCGCCCCGCCCTGATTCCCGTGGTGTCGATGACGGGCCCCCTGATCGGGAGCCTCGTCACCGGCCTGTTTGTGGTCGAGTGGGCGTTCGCGATCCCCGGCATCGGGCGCTACTTCATCGCGGCTGCGGGTGCAGGCGACTATCCGCTGACGATCGGGCTTACCGTCGCTCTGACGACGGCGATCGTCCTCGCCAACCTGCTGTCGGATATCGCGCTCGCTGCCCTCGATCCGCGCATTCGGGACGGCTAGACAGCAGCTTTCCGCTGAAATAGCCGGCACGATGGCGGAGCTCGCCCGGCGCATCGGCTTCCCGCTGCGGTTCGCCGCACGGCGCGTCACCGCGGCGTGGCGCCCGATGTCCGTTGCGGCGTTGGGCGTGGCGCTGGCGGGCTGCGCGCTCGCAGTCGCGTTCGCCGCGAGCGCGATCGTCGAGAACCGAGCCGTGGCCGACGCGGTCGACCAGCTCCCCGCGAATGCGCGCGACGTGGAGGTCACGTGGGTCGGTGTTGGCAGCGCGCCCTCGGAGCAGCCGGACGAGCTCGACCGGCAGGCACGCGCCGCACTGAGCGCCGTCGGGCTCATGCCGAGCGCGAGAACGCTCGCGTACCGCGATGCTCGCTTGGAGGGGCAGGTTGTTCGGCTGGCAGCCGCAGACGACCTCTCGAAGTGGCTGGTCGTCGAGCGCGGCCGGCTTCCTCGTCCTTGCAGCCCGGCGCGTTGCGAGACGGTTCTGGTCGGTCGTGGCGCCGCGCCCAGGATTTCCGGGCTGCCCATCGTCGGTGTCGCCGAGCCCCGTCCGGGAACGCCGGTCCGTCGGGTGCTCGGAACGGCGACGCCTGGCGTTCGACAGCTCGTCGCGGAGGGTGTCGAGGGCGCGGCGCGGCTCCCAGCGTTCGGATCGGCGTTCCACAGCTTCACGTGGTCTGCGCCCCTGGCCTCAGCGCGGCCGACGGCCTGGACGCTCGACGATTTCGAACTGCATCTCACGCGCGCCCGAACCCGGCTCCAGGCGGCGTCGATCCGCTTCGGTTTGAGCGCCCCCTCGCTGGACGATGTCGCGCTCGATGCGCGCGTCGCCTACCGACGCCTGCTCATCGTCGGCGCCGAGTGCGCGGTGCTTTTCCTGGTCTTCGCGATCGTCGCCGCTTCGACGCTCCGATCGGGCGCCCTCTCCGCCTCGCGGCGGCTGCGGCGCTTCGGAGCCAGGCGCTGGCAGACGGACCTACTCGCCGCGGCAGAGGCGGTCGCAATCGTCGTACCGGCGACCGCGCTCGGCTGGCTGGTAGGGACGCTCGCCGCCGCGGTCCTCGCCCAAGCGACGGACACGCCCGTGTGGCCGCTGCTGCGGCGGACGACGCTCTCGGCGACTGGAATCGGCCTTGCAGCGCTGCTTGCCGGCCTCGGGGCCCTGATCCTGTTCGCGACGGTGCGCTCGGGGCGGGTGCTGGTTCGCGGCCGAGGGTTCTCGCTGCTCGACGCAGTGGCGGGCGCCGCGATCTTGGCCGTCGCCGTCGCACTCGCCGCGGGGCAGACGGATCCTGAGACGCTCGCCCGCGACCGCGGGACCGGCATCGTCGTCCTGCTCGTTCCGGGCCTGCTGATCGTGGCCGCCGCGATCCTTGCCGCCCGCTTGACAGCCCCGGCGTTCCGCCTCGCCGAGCGACTCGCGCCGCGCGCTCGCCCTTCGCTCCGGCTGGCGCTCCTCTCCGCCGCTCGCAACCCAGGAATCCAGCTCGTCACGGTCGGATTCCTCGTCGTCAGCGTCGGGCTGGCGGTGTTCGCCGCCACGTACCGCTCGACGCTGCTGGACGGGGAGCGGGCGGAAGCGGCCTTTGCCGTACCCCTGGACTACACGGTCCGGAAGGGGACCGCAGGCCGAGCGCCGGACCAGGTGCCGATCGGCGCCGCGTACGCCGCCCGGAACGCGGTTCCGGTTATCCGGAGGCAAGCCCAGGCACCGTCGCTCAATCTCGCGCGCACGGTCGACGTCCTCGGCGTCCCGAGCGATGCGCTGCCGCGGCTCCGCTGGCGGAGCGACTTCGCCGAGGCCTCGCCGGCCGAGCTAGCCCGCCGCATCGCGCCGGAGCATCCACTGCGACCCAGCGGCCCGCAGCTCCCCGCGGACGCGCAGACGCTCGCGCTCCCGGTCACCGTGCGCGGCGACTCGTTCGTCGCCACAGCCAGCATCCGCACGAAGCGCGGCACGTACCTGACGCTCGACCTCGGCGAGGCGCGGCGCGGACGAACAGTCTTGCGGGCACGCCTTCCACGTCCGGCCCGGGACGGAACCGTCGTCGGCCTGTCCCTTGAGATGCCTCCTGCGGAGGCCTTCTCCGCTGCCCATGCTGCCGCCGAGGGCTCGGCGCCGGACGTCTTCAGCGTCGGCAGTGTCGCGTTCGGGCAGCCGAACGTCTCCACGCCGGGCGGAACGAAGCCGGTGCCGGTCGACTATCGGGACTGGATCGCTGCGACCGAGGCGTCACCGACCGGTTCGCCCGCGCCCGACAGGCTTCGAATCCGCTACCTGCTGACCCGAGAGCGTGCGTTCAGAGTGAGGCCGCGCCAGCCGACCGACAGCAACCCGGTTCCCGTGATCGCCTGCGGCTCACTCGTGGACCGCGTCGGTGAGGACGGAGTCGTACCCCTCTCACTCGGGCCGGCCACCGTCAGTGCCCGGATCGCCGCGCGCGCATCCCACTTCCCGACGCTCCGCTGCCCCTTCGTCGTCGCGGACGAAGGCGCCCTCGAGACCGCAGTGAGCGCGTCGTCGCCCGGCGCCGCCGTTGCCGACGAAGCATGGATCGCCGGGCCGCCCGGCCTCTCGACGACCCTCGAGCGCGAGGCCGGAGCCACCCCGGTCGCCGTGACCTCGCGGCGGGCGATCGAGGCTGAACTGCGCGACGACCCCCTCGCCCGCGGAACCGTTGCCGTGCTGGCGGCCGGGAGCCTGCTCGCGCTCGTGCTCGCCGTGCTCGCCGTCCTGCTGGTCGTGTCGGTCGAGCAGCGCGACGAGTCCGGCGACTTCTTCGACCTCGAATCGCAGGGATTCGCCCCGTCGACGCTGCGCCGTCAGCTCGTCCTGCGGATCGCAAGCGTGGCCGTTTTCGGCGTTCTCTGCGGCCTTGTGACCGGAGCGCTGCTGACGGCAGTCGTGACGAAGCTGGTGGCCGTCGGTGCCGGCCGCGCCGCGCCGATGCCGCCGTTGCGGGTGGACATTGCCTGGCCCGAGGTCGTGCTCGGCCTGCTCTGCTTCGCGATCGCGCTCGGCGTGATGTTGATACTGGCGACGCGGCGCGCCTTCGCCGGCCCCCTCCCCGCCCGGAGCGGAGACGCCCGATGACGCACGTCGTCGAGCTCGATCACGTGTTCCGCGTCTACCCGACGGAGGACGGCGGCTCGGCCGCGCTCCAGGGGCTCACATTCACCGTGCGCGAGGGAGAGATCGTCGTCGTGTTCGGGCCCAGCGGCTCGGGGAAGACGACCATGCTGCGCATTCTCGCCGGCTTCGACAGACCCTCCGCAGGGCGAGTTGACGTGCTCGGGGTCGACCTTCGGCGCCTCGGGAGGAGGCGGCTCGACGAGTTTCGCGGGCGCTTCCTCGGCTACGCCGACCAGCACTACGCGGCCGCGCTCGCCCCCGAGCTGACGGCCCGCGAGCTCGTCGCGTTCCCGCTGGGTCTCGCCGGCGTGCCTCGGAAGCGTCAGCTGGAACGCGCCGACGCCCTCCTCGACGTCGTGGGACTGGCGGACCGCGCGCAGGCGCGTCCGTTCGAGCTCTCCGGCGGCGAGCAGCAGCGGATCGCCGTCGCCGCGGCGGTCGGCCGCCGCCCGAAGCTTCTGCTCGCCGACGAGCCGACTGCCGAGCTCGACTCCGAGAACGCCGCGAGCGTCTACCGCCTCATCCAGCAGATCGTCCGCGCCGAATCGGCCAGCGCGATCGTCGTCAGCCACGATCCCGCCTCGGCGGCGATCGCCGACCGGATCGTCCACGTCCGCGATGGGCGGGTCAGCGCCGAGACCGGGCGGAACGGCGCCGACGGTGAGTCGATCGTGGTCGGGCGCGGCGGGTGGATTCGCCTGCCCGAGGACTTCCTCCACCGCGGCCGCATCGTCACCCGCGCCCAGGCCCGTGTCGAAGGACGCGAGATCGTCATCAGCGGCGACGAAGACGTTCCGGAGCCCGAGGCCGCTGCTGTTGTTGCGCCGCGAGCTCGGCCATCGGCCGGCGCGGTCGCCGAGCTCCGGGGAGTTGGGAAACGCTTCGGCTCTGGCCGGTGGAGCACCGACGTCTTCGCCGACTTCTCAGCGCGACTGGGCGGAAGGCGGTTCACGGTCGTGACCGGTCCGTCGGGGTCGGGGAAGAGCACCCTTCTCAATCTCCTCGCCGGCCTGGAGCTGCCGTCCGACGGAGAGGTCGTCGTGTTGGGAGAAGTCGTCTCGAGCCTCGACCGCGCCGCCCGGGCGGAGCTGCGGCGGACGCGGCTCGGGGTGATCGCTCAGGACACGAATCTCGTCCCGTTCCTGACGGCGCGCGAGAACGTCGAGCTGACGCTCGCGGCGCGGGGCTCGGCAAACGGGAACGCCGACGCCGCGCTGAGCTCCGTCGGTCTCGCCGAGCTGGCAGGCCAGCGGGTCGCACGACTCTCGATGGGCGAGCGACAGCGGGTGGCAATCGCCAGAGCGGTTGCCGCGGGGCCCGGGCTACTGCTGGCGGACGAGCCGACGGCGCGCCTGGACGCGTCGAACGCGGTCGAGATTGGGGCGCTCCTCTCCCGTCTCGTAGACGAGCGCGGGACGACGATTGTCTGCGCCACCCACGACCCGCTCGTGATCGAGCACGCGGACGAGGAGCTGGAGCTGCACCGCTAGGAGATGAAGACGCCCTGCAGCGTGACGGGGCTCGTGAGCGTGTAGTCCAGCTCCTGCGACTGCTCCACTCCCGTCGGTGTGATCACGTCGAGCGCTTTCGGAACCGCGCCCGGGTTGAACGTGCAGTGCGGGTCGTCGCCGGGCGCAGCGCAGACTCCGAACAGGAAGTCCTGCGGCGTCGGCGCGAAGCCGCGCGCCTGGTCGGGTGAGAAGCCGTCCTGTCCGGTGAGGACGACGGTGAAGCCCCAGCCAGGACCGGGCACCCCGCCGAGGCTCGATGCCGGAACGCTGAAGGTGATGTAGCGCGAGATCGCGTTCGCGCTGATCGTGATCGTGCCGAGGGTCGCGCCGGTCGCGTCCACGTAGCGCTGACCGAAGCCCTGCACCTCGAGCAGCCGGCTCCAGGCCGAGCCCGGGTCGATCAGGTAGTTCCGCTGCGGGAACGATGCCGCCGTGCTCGTCGGCGAGGCGCCGGGAACGCGCACGTAGACGTCCACGAGCTGCGCCCCGAGCGGGCTGCCGAAGGTCGGGGAAAGGTCGCGGATCTTCACCTTGAACGTGACCGTCTGCTGATCGGGCGAGACGATCACCTGGAACTGCTCTAGGTCGAAGGCGCCCGGCTTGAAGTTGCTGGATGTCGGGTAGGCGTAGTTCCCGGGGCCGTTGTCGTCGTTCGAGGGGTCGGCGGCGTCGAGGACGACGGCCCCGGGCGTGAAATCGAAGACGATCGTCCGCTTCGCGTGGGCGGT
>JBKPGE010000083.1:0-3354 GCA_046729215.1 Actinomycetota bacterium
GTGGACGCCCATGTCGCGGTGGAGCGGTGTGCCCACGTCCTCCGGGCCCATGGCCGTCGCGACGCCGACCGACGACGCTTCGTTGCCGCGCCCGGTGTAGAACGAGCCCGGGATCTTCCCCTGCTTGTAGAGGATGTGCCCGCGCTCCTCGATTCCGCGCGTGATCGACATGTTGCGGTAGATCCCGAACAGGTCCTCGCGGTCGAGACCTGCTTCGCGGATCTCGTGCAGAGAGCCGACCGGCTCGGCTTCGCGGACGATCGCCATCGGGCGAGAACTCTAACGACAGATGCGGCGATGAACGACGCCCGACGGTTCGGCCTGGCGCGTAGATTGTCGGCATGGCCAAGGCCGGCGACTGGCTGAAAGAAGAGCGACGCAAGACACTGGGCGACTGGGTCGCGGTGTGCCTTGACTGTGGCTTCGCCCAGCGCTACTTCGAGCAGTGGGAGGCCGATCTGCCGTCGGCTTGCCCCAGCTGCGGAGGAGAGATGCGATCGCGCTGTCCCTCGTGCGACGCGCGCTTCAGCTCCGCGTTTGCGGTCGAGTGCGAGGCGTGCGGCGGCGAGCTCCGGCCACGCGAGCTTTTCGGGACGCCGATCCGCAGACACGGCCGCTAGAGCCGCGTCCAGGGACAATCCCTAAGCCGCGATTCCGAAGCGCCGGAAGCGGGAAAGCACCGACCATGCACCGCGTGGTTGGCCTTGTGGTAGTGGCCGCCGCGGCGCTGGTGGCGGCAAGCTCGGTCGAGAGCGCGCCGGCGCGGATGCCGCGGTTCCTAGCCACCGTCACCGGCACGCAGCACTTCGCGTGGACGCTGGAGCAATCCGACTTGCAGTGTTCGTTCCAGGGGAAGGGCGTACAGGACGAGACCTTCCGGACCGCACGGCCGGTGAAGGTGATCGCTCCTCGCGGCAAGGCCGGCTCGTACGAGTTCCAGGCCTTCTCCCGCGGCGGGTGCGGCGCGTCGTTCCGCTCACCCGCCGCGAGACGCGCAACTACGAAGTCGTGCAGAGGCCGACGGGCGCATGCGGCGCCGTGGGAGTCGAGTTCAGGAGCGACTGCCGTGGATCGAACCCGCTGCTTCCGCGCCCTGGCGTCGTGCTGATGAGGCTCGGCGAGAAGCTCGCACTGCATGTCGCTGTCGACACGCCGTGGATCGAGCGGAGGCCCGCGGCCTGCGACCTCATGCTCTTCGACCTCCGGAACTACTTCCTCAGCGCGGTCTTCGGGCTGCGTACATACAAGCCAATCCGCGGAGGGACATTCGAGGGTGGCCGCGCGAAGACGCTCCATGTCTCGATCGCCGCGCGCTACTGCGTCGATCCGGCCGAGTCGAGCGACGTCGACATCGTTCTCGCTTCGACCTGCGGCGCAAGCGAGCCGGGCCGGAGGGGACCAGTCTTGAGCGGCACGCTTACGACCACCTGGTCGATCACGCTCAGACGATCGCGCTAGGAGTCGCGGATTTCGGAGAAGCGGATGACCGTGACGATGTCTTCCGCTCCGACCGGCCGGTTGTAGAGCTGTCCGAGCCAGTTGGCCATCTCGTCGGGCCGCCTGATCTCCGGATTGTCATGTTCGATCTCCCGCGGTGAGACATCGGCGAGCGGCTTGACCTCCACCTTGTCGATCACCGCATCGAAGATCCTCTTGCGCGGGCCGTATCGCGCTCCGACCAGAACCTGGACGACCATGCCCTTCTTGTACTTCCGGGATTTGTCGCCGAGGCGGATCGTCGCCGTCTTCCGACGGCTCCGCAGCTGGTCGGCGACCGTGGGTGAGTAGAAGTTCAGGGCGTACACGTTTCCGCGTGCTCAGATTGTTTTGGCCCACCGAGGCCGGCAGATCATACGGGGTCTTCCTCCAGGGAAGCCAGAGCCTTTCGGGCCATCTCCTTTTCGCCCCCGTAAGCGAGAAGGCGCGGAGCGTCCTCGAGCGGCAACCAGCGAGCCTCCTCGACCTCGTGACGGAACGTGGCCGGGACGTCGTCTATGCGCCCACGCCGGTAGCGCATGAGGTAGAAGCTGACCACCTTGAAGATCCGTTCTCCGCGCAGCGTGTAGACGTACTTTACGTCGCCGAGCTTCCCCTGTAAGACGCCCTCGAGCCCGGTTTCCTCGATGGCCTCTCGCAGAGCAGTGACATCAGGGGCCTCACCGCGGGCGATGTTGCCCTTCGGGAGCGCCCAGAGCCCCTCGGGCTTGCCGCCGGGCCTGATCGCGGCCAGCCACCAACGGCCACGCAACCGGCGGACGATCAGCGCCCCTGCCGAGAACTCCCTACGCACCTTGGGCTTTGTAACAAACCGAGCCGCACGGATTTGCCGTGGACCACTAGAACCCGTTAAACTAGGCTGGCACTCGGACCCCAGGAGTGCCAATCACTGTCACAAAGTCCCTTTGAAAAGAGGAGGTCGGTTAATGGATCTTCAGCCGCTGGGCGACCGCTTGATCGTCGAGATCCTCGAAGAGGAGGAAACGACGTCGAGCGGGATCGTCCTTCCAGACACGGCCAAGGAGAAGCCACAGCGCGGGCGAGTGCTCGCGGTCGGGTCCGGTACCCGCTCCGAGAGCGGCGAGCTTATTCCGCTCGAGGTCAGCGCTGGTGACGAGGTGGTGTTCTCCAAGTACGGCGGGACCGAGATCAAGATCGGCAGCGAGGACTACTTGATCCTCAGAGAGGCGGATGTGCTCGCCAAGGTTGTGAGCACCGGCTCGAAGGCCGGCAGCAAGAAGAAGGAGAAGGAGATGGCGGAGACCACCGCCTAGGAACACTCGCTACGGAGGTATTTGAATGCCACACAAGGAACTGAAGTTCGACGAGGAGGCGCGCCGCGCACTCGAGCGGGGCGTGAACACCCTCGCCGACGCTGTCAAGGTGACGCTCGGCCCGAAGGGCCGCTACGTCGTCCTCGACAAGAAGTTCGGGGCTCCGACGATCACCAATGACGGCGTCACCATCGCTCGTGAGATCGAGGTCGAGGACGTCTTCGAGAACCAGGGCGCGCAGCTCGTCCGTGAGGTCGCCACGTCGACGAACGACGTCGCCGGCGACGGCACGACGACCGCGACCGTCCTCGCGCAGGCGATCGTCAAGGACGGTCTCCGCAACGTCGCCGCCGGTGCCAATCCGATGGCGGTCAAGCGCGGGATCGAGCGCTCCGTCGAAGAGATCGTCGAGAACCTGAAGTCTCAGTCGAAGGAGATCTCCGGCAAGGAGGACATCGCCCGGGTGGCCACGATCTCGGCGCGTGAGCGCGAGATCGGCGACGTCATCGCGAACGCGATCGAGAAGGTCGGAAAGGACGGCGTCGTGAACGTCGAGGAGGGGCAGACCTTCGGCCTCGAGCTC
>JBKPGE010000084.1:0-3810 GCA_046729215.1 Actinomycetota bacterium
GCTCGGCTTCGACGGCACGTTCGTGGAAGCGAATGCGCTTACGCCCGAGCGCATGCGCCGGATCGCGACGCTCGGGGACAGCGTCGTGGACGGCTCGATCATCGCCTCGACAGGCATCCACCTCTACCTCGCCGGGCCACGGGCGAACGATGTGGCGGGGCTGTTCGAGGGCAGTGAAGTTGAGGCGATCCCGCTCGACGCGGACATCGGCGCCGCCTCGGCGCTGAAGATGGCCTTCGGAGGCTGGAACAAGATCGGGATTGCCCTGACCGCTCAGGCACACGCGATAGCAAGGGCGTACGGCGTCGACGACCGCCTCGCGGCGGAAGGCGTATTCGAGGACCGGCTTTCGCGAATGGCCGATCGCGCCTGGCGTTGGGCGCCTGAGATGCACGAGGTCGCGGACACCTGCGCAGAGATCGGATGGCCCGCTGCGATCCCGCGCGCCGCCGCCAGCTTTTACTCTGAGCTAAGCCAGGAACGCGTGTAGCCGGCTCGCCTCGTCCTCGGCTTCGCGTCTGATCGAGCGGGGGAGAGGAGCGAACGGCTCGAGCTTCACCCGCCGCCGCTCGGCCTTCCAGAGGCCGGCGACCATTCCGTCGACAAGGAAGCTGGAGAACACGTATCCGGCCTTGATCACCTCGCGGTGGTACTCGGGAGGCAGGACGCGCGTCCGGTCCGCGTGCGAAAGCAGGAGCGCATCCCACTTGGGCAGGAACCGCACCGGCACGGGAGTCTCCGCCCCGGGTCGCGGCGCCCGCCGGAGGTCGAAGAGCTCGCGATCCTGCTCGTCGCGAAACCGGAGCAGCTGCTCGTCCAGCGCGTCGAGGCCGGGCTTGACGTCCACGCCGCGCAGACCGGAGAACTTCACGAGATCCTGCCGCGTCGCGGGACCGAAGGCGCCGAGGTAGGACTTGACCAGGAGTGCTGCCGCCTCAGGCTGCGACGGCATCGCAGCGCCGAGCCAGCGCTCTGCTGTCGTGAGCCGTACACGAATCCCGCCCCAGGTGCCAGAGGGTGGGACGTGAACGAGCGGGGTAAGGCATCGCACTCGGAATGGCCGGCTCTCGAGCTCGGGCACCACGGCGGCGGCGTCCGCATAGGTGAACGTCCCCCGCGCCGCGAGGCGCTCGATCCGCGCGACCATGTCATCCACGGGGTGGCCCTCGCGGAGGAACTCCTCGCGCCAGCGCTGGTGAGTCAACGCCGCGAACGCCGGATGGTTCGTCGCCGAGACGTAATGCAGAGTGATCCGGAAGAGCGACGCCCGCACGACCCGACGCCGCTCGAGCGCACGCGTCAAGGCGTCTCGCTCGAATCTCTTCAACCGCGACCAGAGGCCGATGTACGCCTCCCGCGCCGACTGTGCCTGCATCGCGCTCAGCCGCTCGACCGCTCGGGAAACGGCGAGTCCGGAGCGCCGGAGCAGCAGCTGACGGGCGAGCGTCGCCCGGTTCAACTCCTTCTGCGTCAGCGTCCTAGGCGTAGAACGCGGCGAGACGCTTGGCCTCCTCCTCCAACTCGCGCCGCGCGCCGCGAGGAACGGGCTCGAACGGATCGAGCTTCACGCGACCACCGTCGTTGCGCCACGTCCCAGCCACCCGCCCGTCGACTAGGAATGTGTTCACGGAGTGCGGCGTCTTGACGTTGAAGACGAGCGGCCGGTGCTCCTCGGGAAGGATCCCGGTCCGGCGTGCGTGCACGAGCAGCGTCGCGTCCCAGACGGGGAGGAAGCGCGGCGGCGCGGGTGTGTCACCGTCGGGAAGCGGCGCTCGGGGCAGGTCGAGCAGCTCCTTGCCGGCCTCGTCGCGAAAGCGGCGGAGCTGGATGCGCCCGAGGCCGCGGTCGATGTCGCTCACCGAGAGCATGGCCCAGTCGGCGATGTCCTTCTTCGCAGCGGGCCCGAAGGCGGCGAGATAGCGCCGGATCAGGTGGTCGACGGCCTGGTCGCGCTCCAGCCTGGGGGAAGGAAGCCAGTCCTCGGCGAGCGCATACAGGTCGGCGCGGCGCTGCTCCCATGTGCCCGAAGGTGGCACGCGGACAAGATCGAGGTAGGCGCCGATCCCGAGCGCCGCCTGCCGCCCGAGCAGCTCCTCGACCTCCTTCCGCCGGCGCGGGCCGTGGGCGAGGAAGCGACGAAGGCGCCTTGCCGCGGCCCGCATCTCCCGCGGATCGGATGCCGGGTGCACGCGCTCCCACCACTTCAGCCGCTCGTCGCGGATCGCGGTCATTAGCGGCCAGAAATCAGCCTCCGACACCAGATGGATGGTCGCGCGCATCATCGTCGCCTGGATCACCGAGCGGCGCTCGAGCGCCCGCGTCAACGCGTCTCGCTGGAACCCGTCCACCCGCACCCAGAGGCCGACGTACATCGACGGCGCGTACTGGGCCTGGAGCCCTCCGATGCGTTCGAGCGCCTTCGGAATCGAGAGCCGCGTACGCTTCAAAAGCAGCTGGCGCGCCAGAAGCGCGCGGTTGAGCTCACGCTCGGAGAGAACGCGCTCGGCGGCCACCGGCCGAAGCTACTGGATGTCAGCCTTGCGGACGCGCCTCAAGTTCGCGGCTCCGAGGACGCTGCCGTCGACGAGCCGTGCCATCCACCCGTGTCCCTTGTTCGGGTCGGCCTCGTCGTCCTCGGTCCCTAGCGACACGAAGATCGAGCCGCCCTGGAAGCTCCACTCCTCGATCTGGTCGTGGTCGTCCTCCACATCGGTCCGGAAACTCTCCAGGTCGGACCGGAGTCGTTCCTTGACGGTAGTGATCCACGTCTCGGGCGAGTCCCGTTCGGGATCGACGCCACAGAGCACCACGAGATCGTCGTTGATCTCCTCGATGACGAGCGCGTCGATGTAGCGATCGGCCTCCTCCCAGTCCGGTTCCTCGCCCGGCTCGAGAGAAACCAGCTCGATGGAGAGGCCCGCCTGCTCGGCGCGATCGAGCGTCGCAGCCGCAGTGTCCGGAAGCTCATCGTTCCGGCGCCTGGCGAGCGCATGCTCGAGCTCGTGGTCGGGAAGCTCATCGAGCTCTTCGAAGTTCCGTTCGGCGATCAGCTCGAGGTAGATCTCGCCCTGGTCATCACGGGCGAGCCGCCGGCCACGGACCTCCCAGCCGACCGGCCGCCCGTCCTCCAGCGTCGAGAACGTGTGCCCGAGGCTGGGCGCGTCGGGACGAAGGCGACGAAACGCACCCGTTTCATCCGATCCCTCCGGATGCCGCAGCGTGAGGCGGTAACGCCCCGGTTTCGCAAAGGCTCTTGCCGCTTCGAGGCTCTCGATCAGCCAGTAACGGCCCTCGAGCTGCACCACGTCGCCGACCTCGAGCGGCTCGTCGCTGGCATACCGATGCACGTGCTCCCGGCCCGTTGGATGAGGGGCGACGATCTCGTAGTGATAGGCGCTGTGCTCCGTCTCCAGGGTCACCCTAGGAGACTATTGCTAGGCCGCAGCGAGTGGGTTCGAGTCCTTGGCGGGAAGCCCGTTGCCGGAGCCGTCGAACTCATACCGGGATCGAGCCGCCTCGACCTCATCCGCGTAGGTGGTGCCCCATTCGGAGAGCGCGATGAGCGGTTCAGTGATCGACCAACCGAGCGGCGTGAGCGAATACTCGACGCGCACCGGCACCTCGGCGAAGATCTTCCGGGCGACGAGACCGTCGCGCTCCAGCGCGCGTAGGGACTCGGTCATCACCTTCTTCGAGACACCGGGCAAGCACTCGAGCAATCTGCTGTGACGGTGAATACCCCGTGCCATGACGAAGAGGAGGTGCACCTTCCACTTTCCATGGAGCACCTCGAGCGTGCTGTCGACCGCC
>JBKPGE010000085.1:0-10859 GCA_046729215.1 Actinomycetota bacterium
CTCGCGTTCCTCGACGGGCGCCCGCTCTCTCAGCAGCCGGACGAACTCGCGCATCCAGGCCGGATGATCGGGCCACGCCCGCGCCGAGACCATGACGCCGTCGACGACACCCGCACCATCCACGTCGATGATCCGCGGGAAATCAGGGCTGTTGCGGATGTACTCCGGCGCGCGCCCACCGGGGATGACGACGGCGGCGTACGCCGATGGGTCGACCTCGGAGAACGCCAGGTCGGCATCCCACGTATAGCCGGGCTTCTCCGTGTACGTGTCGTAGCCATCGACGAAGTCGTGAACGACGAACTGAAGCTTCTTCTTCGACGGCACGGTGATCTCGACGTCGTATCCCTCCTCGAGCAGGCGTTGGTAGGGGTACATGACCTCGAGTGACTCGGCGGCGTCGTCGGTCAGGATGAGCACCTTGGGCATGGCGCTCTCACCTCCCAGAGACGAATGACGTCCTTCCGGATGAGTCTACGTCTGAGCGCTGCGCCTGGCGTCGTCCGACGCGGCGTGGAAGGTAGTCGTATTCCGCGTGTCCGTGGCCAGGCTCGCCCGTCGTTAGCGAGAAACCGACGCCGGAACGACCGAGTCGTTTGCGTCGGCGGCGGTCCTGCCGGGCTCTATTTCGCGATCTTGATGAAGCAGCGCGACGAGAGCCGCGACATCACGGTTCTCGAGCGGAATCCAGTCGGCGTCACCTACGGATGGGGCGTCGTCTTCTGGGACGATCTCCTCGATCAGCTGCGCGCCACCGATCCGACGACTGCGCGCCAGATCAGCGAGAGCTCCTTCCAGTGGAGCGGAGAGCGTCTCGCGGTCGAGGGCAAGCATCAGGTCGAAGCCGACGGAGACGGGTATGCGATCGGTCGCCAGCGCCTGCTCGACCTCCTCGTCGGGCGCGCGCTCGACCTCGGCGTGCGCGTTCAGTTCGAGTTCGAGGTCGAGCACTTCTCCCAGCTCGCCGGCGCGGACGTGATCGTCGGCTCCGACGGGGTCAACAGCCGTGTCCGGAAACTCCACGAACACGAGTTCAGGACCAGCATCCGGGCCGGTCGCAACAAGTACATCTGGCTCGGGACGAGCAAGGTCTTCGACGCCTTCACCTTCGCATTCGTCGAAACCGACGCCGGTTGGATTTGGTGTCACGCGTACGGCTTCGACGACAGGACCAGCACCTTCATCGTCGAGGTCCCGCCGGAGACCTGGCAGGCGCTCGGTTTCGACCGTATGGGCGAGGAAGAAACGATCAGGCTCCTCGAGCATCTTTTCGAATCGGCTCTCGACGGCCATCCACTTCGAAGTCACTCGCGTGCGAGCGGCGCAGCGCGATGGCTCAGCTTCCGGACGTTGACCAACGAGACCTGGCACCACGACAACACGGTGCTGATGGGGGACGCGGCCCATACGACGCACTTCACGATCGGGTCGGGGACGAAGCTGGCGCTCGAGGACGCGATCACGCTCGCAGACAAGCTGAACGATTGCGACGATCTGCAGCGGGCGCTGACGGCGTACGAGACCGAGCGGCGGACCGCTCTCCGAGCGGCTCAGAGTGACGCGCGATTCAGCCGGCTCTGGTTTGAGAACATTGAGCGCTACGCCGCTCTGGATCCCATGCCGTTCTTTGCTCTCCTGAGGGAGCGCCGGTCTCCGTTGCTTCCGCGGGTTCCGCCGCCGCTGTACTACCGGGCGTACCAGGCGACGCAGAGATTCGGGGTGCTCCTGAGGCTCCGCAAGTGGGCGGCGCCGAGAATAAAGGCGCTGTTCTTCCGCGGTCCCTTCTAGCCGCGGCCGAGCTTAGGAACGCGGTAGTACAGCCTCTGGGCCGTCTGCGAGCGCTTCAGCTGTCGCCGGACGTGGATCCCGCCGGCGAGCGTCTCGACCGCCGCACGCCCGCGCACGGTCGAGGCGAGACCGATGCCCTCGTAGATCGGCTCCATACGGTCGGTGAACTTGTCCTTGTGGTCGGCGGCCGCGCCGAGGAACTCGACGCGCTGGGCGCCCTCGGCGGCCGCGGCCTCGAACGCTGAGAGCATCGCCTCCGAGCCGGGAGCGAAGCGTGCGAAGTCAGGCTCGTAGGCCATCATCAGGCCGTAGACCGTGTCCATTAGCTGGAAGTAGAGCGAGAACGCGATCGCTCGCCCCCGAAGGCGCAACGTGACCAGCCGCGGCACGTCCTGCTCCGCAAGGCGCAGGACGGCGGCGCGGTGGAACGCCATCCCAGTCTGGGTCCCGAAGTCGGAGGTATCGCGGCGCCCATGCCAGCGGCTCGCATGCACTCGGAACGCTTCGTCGAGGGCCGCGTCCAGCTCTTGCGGCGTGCGCGCGACGGAGACCTCGACGGGTCCTTCGGATTCGAGTAGCCGCCGGCGCCGGCGCCGGTTCGACCGTGCCTTGGACGAGACCTTCTCTTTGTAGACCGCGTCCCAGCCCTCGGAGAGGTCGAGCACGGGCGCTTCGATCCGCTCGATCAGCCGAAGCGAGCCCGACGGCAAAGCAGCAGCCAGACGACTGTTCCGCGGCATGCCGAAGAGGTCCGCGTAGTCGTGACCCGAAGCGATGACGCGGTCGGCCAGTTCGGCCGCGGCGAAACCGTCCGCGTCCGACGAGAGCATGAGGTCAGCGAGCTGCGCCTTCTTCCCACCGAGGAACTCGCTCACCTTGAGCCCCAAGCGCCGGCGGAGGAGGAGCGGAAGCGCTCCGACGAGGCGGTCGCCCTCGAAGGCCGCGTGGACGGCGAGGGTCGACTTCCTGCCGTAGTGGCGCCACCACTCGACCAACCACCCGTGGAGGAGGTACGGACTTGGGCGGGCCATCGACCGGACGAGGTCGTCCCAAGCGCCGCCGAGGGCCTCGAGGCCGGACCCCTCCGAAATGGTCTCGGCCCGCAGCACGCCTCAGGCCCTGTCTAAGGCTCGCGTCAACGTCCTGGCCTCAGGAAGAGGGTCGACAACGTCTTGGCACAGATCGCCAGGTCGACGACCACGTTCCGGTGGCGGACGTACCAGAGGTCGTACGAAAGCTTGTCCGCGGCCCCTTCGAGATCGGAGGCATAGTCGCGGCGCAGCTGAGCCCAGCCGGTGATGCCGGGCTTGACGAGCAGGCGCCGCGTGAAGAACGGCACGGCTTCTTCGAGCATCGGGATGAACTCGGGGCGCTCGGGCCGGGGCCCTACAACGGACATGTCGCCCTTGAGCACGACCCACAACTGTGGCAGCTCGTCGAGATGGGTTTTCCGCAGGAAGCGTCCCACGGACGTCGCGCGAGGGTCGTCTTCCTGGGCGTAGGCCGGCTCTCCCGGCTCCTCCGCGTCGGGCCGCATCGTCCTGAACTTGTAGATCGTGAACGGCCGGCCGCCCTCGCCCACACGGATCTGGCGGTAGATGACCGGCCTTCCAGTCAAGCGCACGAAGAACGCGATCACGAGCATCACCGGCGCGGCGAGGATGAGGCCGATCGAAGCCCAGACTACGTCGAAGGTCCGCTTCGCGAACCGCGTGTAGGGCCGCTGCCAGATGTGGAGGATGCTCATGAACCAGCTCGGTTTCAGGTTGTCGAGCGGCACACGACCGAATGCGTAGTCGAAGAAGTGCGGGAGGCCGACGACCTTGAAGTCGCGCGACGAGGTCGCCAGCAGGCGATCGATCGCCGCCGATGATGCCTCTCCGTCGCCGATCACGATGAGGTCCGGATGCTGATGGTCAACGATTCGCGAGAGCTCGGAGACGGAGCCCAGGTGAAAGTGTTCGTCGGGCCCATCGTTCACTGCACCGAGGACCGTGAAATGCGTGTGGCCCTCGAACGCAACCGCTTCGGCAACGGCATCGGCCGCCCCGGACGCGCCGACCACGAGCACCCGCCGCTTGCCGACGAGACGCTGGACGAGGCCCTCCCAGATGGATGTGAGCATGAAGACGCAGAGGGCGAGCGCGAGCAGGGTCGCAGTGGACATCCCCAGTCCGGGCACCCACAACGCGACGGCCGACACGCCGATGAGGCCCGTCACGGTTCCGACTGCGGTGCGCACCGGGATCCCGAGCGTGAAGTGCACCGCGGCGCGCGCGCTGCGGAGGCAGATCAGCCAGACGGACGCAAGCAGCAGCGAGGCAGCGAGTGCCACCCCGCTCGAGCCGAACCGGTAGCCGGTGAGCACGTAGCAGGGCAGCCAAACGAGAATCGCCCGGCCTCCCGCCGTGATCCACTTCGCCTGGCCGGCCTTGATCGTCGCGCCGATCCGCGCGGCGGCGACCAGGGTGGGCGAGAGATCGCCCGACCACGGATTCGCGGCCGGCAGCCCGCCCGTGTGGGCCCTCGAGCTCACATCAAGAACGGTTCCCCACGCTGGGGGCGGCAAGTCCCTAGGGTTGTGCCCGCATGGTCAAGCGCATCGTCATCACCGGGCCGGCCGGGGCCGGCAAGTCACAGCTCGCCGGTCAGCTCGGCGCCAAGTTGGGCATCCGCGTCGTGCATCTCGACATGCTGTTCTGGAAACCCGGCTGGGTGGAGACGCCGCACGACGAGTGGGTCGCCACGCAGCGCCGGGAGCTCGGGACCGCGTCCTGGATTGTTGACGCCCAGTACGAAGACATGCTCACGGATTGGATCGACGCCGCCGACACGATCGTCTTCATGGACGCGTCGCCACTGCAGTGCTTCTGGCGCGCTACCCGCCGCCGGCTGAACCTGGATCGTGCGATAGGCGCCCCCACAGGCTCCGAGCCGAGCCCGGTTCACCACGCGCTCAGGAAGTTCGCACGCAATCAGTGGGAGTACCGGCGGAAGGTGCGACCCGAGGTCGTTGCCGATCTCGCGCGCCGGCGTAACGGACAGCGAGTCGTGATCATCCGCTCGGTGACCGATTTGCAGAACTTCCTCTCCAGAACCTAAAGAGATATGGCTCACCGTTCCCCGACTGGGGAATCGTTTTTCACGTGGGCTCCACCGCTGCTCCTGGCGGGCTGACGTTCGACACGGTCGCGACCGAAGCCGCCTTCGTCCGGCTGGCCCGGGAATGGGACCACCTCGTCCAGGCGATGCCGCGCCCCAGCCCGATTTTGCTCCACGGCTGGCTGCGTCAATGGTGGCGTCACTACGGGAAGGACGGTGAGATGGCCGTGCATGTCGCCTACCGCGACGGAAAGCTCGTCGGAGCGCTGCCGACTTGCATCCGTCCGAAGCACGGACTGCGGGTGCTGACCTTCTTCGGCGGCAACGAGTCGCCCCTTGCCGACGTGTTGGTCGACCCGGACGAGGGCGTGTCCATTCCGGCCGGGTTGGCGCAACGCGCTGCCAGCACGGACCACGACTATGCAGATCTCTTCGGCCTACCCGTGGGCAGCCGCCTAGCCGCGGCAATTGGTCCCGCCGGGTTGCGGCTGATCGAGCGGGTGGAAGCGCCGGTGCTCGACCTGGACGAGCCTTGGGCGGACTTCTACGCGCGCCGACTCTCCTCAAAGAAGCGTGCGCACCACCGGCGGCGGAGGCGCCAGCTCAGCGAGCTCGGCCGGGTCGAGAATGTGGTCGCACGGACGCATGAAGAGCTTGCCGGCGCCCTGGAAGACGCCTTCAGGCTGCACGACCTGCGCTGGCACGGGCGGCCGGACGGCTCACTGTTCGCGACGCCCGAGGGCATGCGTTTCCACCGCGACGCGATCCAGGCGCTTGCAGATGTCGACGTAGCCCGGATCGTGACATTGAAGGTCGACGGGCGCCCAATCGCTTTCCACTACTACTTTCTCCTCGAGCGGCGGATGTACGTGCACCGAATCGCGTTCGACCCGGGACTGAGCCGCTGGTCGCCGGGCATGGTTAACACTCTCGACGCGATCCAGGCCGCTTCCGATGAAGGCGCGACGCGCGTCGAGTTTCTCGGTGGCGCCGACCGGTACAAGCTGGAACTCGCCGATCGCTTCGAGCCTCTCTGTCAGGGCTTTGGCCTAGCGAAGAGCATGCGCGGGTCGCTTGCCGTGTCCGGACGTGTCAACGCGATCCGCCTGCGCAAGACGCTCAAGCGGTCAAAGGCCCTCCGCCACTTCTACATGGAGAGCCTCGCTCCGGCTCGACGGCTCATCGGGCGGTTCTCGTGAGCATCTATGGGCTGAAGGCCGCGGCGACGCGCACCCGCTCAGCCCTCTGGTTTCTCCGGACTCAGGGCCGGCCGGAAGGCGTCGGGCTGCGGATTCTCTTCTACCACCGGGTCTCCGACCAGCGCGACGAGCTGGCGGTCAGGCCGCGCACCTTCCGGCGCCAGATGGACTACCTCGCCGCCCAGAGCTACCGCGTTGTGGACGTCATGGAGGCCGTCGAGCTCCTCGACAACGGCGCGGTGTCCAGCAAGACGGTGGGGCTGAGCTTCGACGACGGCTTCCTCGACGTCGCGGAGGAGGCGCTGCCCATCCTTGCCGAGCGCGGCTTCCGGGCGACGGTGTTCGTCTCCCCCGGAGTGATCGACGGGTGGTCGCGCTTCGACTGGTACAAGCGCCAGCCTCCCATCCTCGGCTGGGACGAGATCGCCGAGCTCGACGCGGAGGGGACGCTTCGCTTCGAAGCCCACTCGCTCACACACCCGAATCTCCTCCGCCTCCGAGACGAAGGGTCGCGCGAGGAGATCATCGGCTCCAAGGTGGCGCTCGAGGCTCGCCTCGGCCGCCCGGTGCGCGCGTTTTCCTATCCGGCCGGGCTCTTCGGCCCTAGGGAGCGCGCATTCGTTGCGGAATCAGGATTCGACGTCGCCGTCTCGTGCGAGCCGGGCCTCAACACACGCAGCACTGACCGACTCGCCCTCCGGCGGCGCCAGGTCGACGCGCGCGACAGCCTCCTCGACTTCCTGGCCAAGGTCGGGGGAGGGCACGACTCCCCACTGCCGCTGCGCGGCGTCTATCGCCGGCGCCGCTACGGTGCCGGGACGGCTAGGCCGCGTCTCGCAAGCTCACGCGAGTAGAGCTCGACGTGTGCGCGCCGGAACGGCTCGAGATCGAAGCGCTCCTCTGCGCGGGCTCGGGCCGCAGCGCCAAGCCGGCGCCGCTCGGCTGGATCGGCTATCAGCCTAGAGAGCGCAGAAGCGAGGGCGCTCGCATCGCCTGGTGGAACGAGGATGCCCGTCTCACCGTCGACGACCAGCTCGCCCAGGCCTCCTACGCGAGAGGAGACCACCGGGAGGCCCGCCGCCATCGCTTCGAGCACAGAGACCGGCATTCCCTCCGAGGCGCTGGAGAGCACGAAGACGTCCGCATTGGCGAGCAGCTCGCGAACGTCGTTGCGCTCGCCAAGGAGCCGCACCTGTTCGGTGAGGCCGAGCGCGCGGATCTCCTGCTCCAGCCGCGGGCGGTCCGGGCCCTCTCCCACGATCAGGGTCTCGGCGCCTTCGGGCAGTGCGCTCACTGCGCGAACGAGGGTCAGGAAGTCCTTCGGCGCCTTGAGCCTGCCCACCGCGATGATCCGCGGCTCGTGCCGCTGATGGCTCGCCCGTGGGGCGCCGGTGACGTCGACGGCGTTGGGGATTACGACCGTTCGCTCCGGATCGCAGGTGCCTGCTGCGATTCCGGCCCTCCGCTCGCCCTCCGATACGCAGATCGTGACCGTCGTCAGCGGCTCGACGAGGCGATCGCTCCAGTAGTAGAGCCGCCCCTTGAGGCCCGAATAAGCAGAGAACGCCCAGCCGTGAACGGTGAAGATCCGGATCGGAACGCCGGTCAGTGCCGCGGCCAGGCGGCCGAGCGCGCCGGCTTTCGAGCTGTTCGCGTGCAGGATGTCGGGCCGTTCGCGGCGAAGGACGCGGACCAACTCGACCAGACCCACCAGATCTCGCCACGGATTGATCCGGCGGCGGACATGTTCAAGCGGGATGTAGGGGGCCCCCAGAGGAGCCGCAGCCTCACGAAGGGGGCCCATCCCGTGGGCCGCGACGACGACATCGAAATCGCGGGTGAGCGCTGGAAGCAGCGAGGCGACGTAAGTCTGAGCTCCCCCGACCTCGGCGAGCGTGATCAGCATGAACACGCGCGGGCGCCGCTCGGCGGGAGCTGAGGAGGCGGGTTGGAGGGCGCTCATTCGCTCACCGTACGCAGTCGGCCCGACACGGCGTGGCTGGTGGTTCTCGCGACTGCCGGCGCGGCGCTGCTCGCGGTCTTCCTCGCGCTCGGCGTCGTCCTCGGTCGCAACCCGCTGCCAATGCCGCTCGTCCTCGGCTTCGGAGTGGGCCTGCTCGGCACCCTTGCGCTGGCGCTCGCTCGCTACGACGCCGCCGTCGTACTGGGCGTCTTCCTCCTGGCCGCCGTCCGTGTCGAGCCCGCGCCCTCGGACCTCGTGTTCGGCGTCGTCATCGCCGTCGCGTTCGCCACCTGGAGGTTCGACCTCCAGCGCCTCCCCCTGAGCATCACGCTCCTCGTCAGCGCCTTCCTTGGCCTTAACCTCATGGCCTCGATCGACTTGATCGATCCCGGCAGGGCCCTGACGTTCTTTGCGATCACCCTCTACCTCGGCGTCTTCGGGCTCTGGTTCGCCGGCTACGTCCACTCGGTCCAACGCGCTCGCCTCGTGCTGCTTGGCTACCTGGCCGCGGCGGTGGTTTCGGCCACCGTTGCGTGCCTCGCCCTGTTCACGTCGTTCCCCGGAAGCGACCTCTTCGTCCGTGGCCCGCGCGCGCAGGGGCTGTTCAAGGATCCGAACGTCTTCGGCCCGTTCCTCGTCCCCGCCGCACTCATCCTGATGGAGGAGACGGTCGCTCCGCGCCTGCTCAGGCTGCGGCTCCTGCCAAAGCTCGCCCTTCTCTCGGTGGTCACCGTCGGGGTCGTCTTCTCCTTTTCGCGAGCGGCCTGGCTGAACCTGGCCGTCGGCACCGCTGCGCTGCTCGTCGTGCTCGCACTGCGCCGCGGAGGAGCCCGAAAGGCCCTCAGCCTCCTCGTCGTCGCGCTGACGGCCGGGGGCGCCCTCTTCGCCGTCCTCGCGACGACGTCGTCGCTCACCTTCCTCCAGGAGCGAGCGGCGATCCAGGTCTACGACACCCAACGGTTCGGCGCGCAGCTCTCCGGGCTCGAGCTCGCGGCCGAATATCCGCTCGGAATCGGGCCTGGGCAGTTCGAACGGGTCTCGGAGATCTCCGCCCACAGCACCTATGTTCGGGCGCTCGCCGAGGAGGGCGTCATCGGCTTGCTGGTCGTCCTCGCGATCATGCTTCTGACCCTCGGCTTCGCCGCACGGAACGCGGCTCTCGGGGTGGACAGCTACGGCATCGGCTCGGCCGCGCTCTTCGGCGCGTGGTGCGGGATCCTCGCCAACAGCGTTTTCGTCGACACTCTCCACTGGCGTCATCTCTGGCTGGTTGCCGCGCTCATCTGGGCGGCGACTGCGCTCAGGACGCGTTATCCGGGGAGATAGGCTTGGATCGAGCTCCGCGCGCCCACGATCGCGAGCCCGAGCGGCTTGGCGTCGAGGCGATCCAGCAGCTCGCGCGTCGCGAGCGCCGTCTCGGGAGTCAGCCTGTCGGGCCGGCAAACTACGAGCACGCCGTCGACCCGTTGCGCGAGCAGCTGGCTGTCGACCAGGCCGAGGAGCGGCGGGCCGTCGAGGAGGACGTAGTCGTAGTCGGAGCGCCGAATCTCGTCGAAGAAGGAGTCGAGGGCATTGCCGGCCAGCAGCTGAGCCGGATCCGGAGGAGTGCGGCCGCTCGCGAGGACGTGCAGACGGCCGGAGCCGGAGCGCGCGGCGCTGAGCTCGAAGATGCCCTCGCTGTCCCCGTTCATGTTTCCGGCCAGGACCTCAGCGAGCCCGGGGGTTTGCTCCACATCGAACAGCTCGTGGAGCTTCGGCCAGCGCATGTCCGCGGAGACGAGCCAGGTTCGCTGGCCGGCCTGGGACAGGACGAGCCCCAGCGCCGCGGTGACCTCGGTCTTCCCCTCACCGGGAAGCGCGCTCGTGACGAGGACGATGCGCTGGTTCGTGGCCGGCAGCTGCCGGCGGAGCGACGCCTGCAGCGTCTGGTACGCCTCGTATTCGTGCGAGCTCACGGAGTGCGGTCGGTGACCGATCCCGCGGCGGACGTAGGGAACCTCCGAGAGCACTGGGAGCTCCAGCAGTCGGCTCAGCTCACGGGAGCCGCTGATCCGCGGCTTCAGCTGCGCGCGAGCGAGGACGACCAGGGCGGCGATGAACACCGCGCCGAAGAACGCAAAAAGGGTGTTGCGCAGTGGGCGCGGCGAGTACGCGGCCTTGGGCGCCTGGGCGGCCTCGGCGAGCGAGACCTCCGGACCCGAGCTGGCGGATTGGACCTTGAGGTTCGTGATTTGCTCTCGGATCTGGGCTCGTTCGGTCGCCGCGGGGATGCCTCGCTTGCCTTCGAGGGCGTTCAGCGCGGCTTGCAGCGTCGCCAATGCGTCCGCCATCCGTCGACGCTCGACTCTGCGCTGCTCGGCGAGAAATGTGGCGGCGACGGCGTTCGCCGTGCGGGCCGCGCCTTTCGCCGTGTCGTCGGTGGCGACGACGTTGATGATGTTCGCCGTCGGGTCGACGGAGGCCTGGACCTTGTCCTGGAGCGTCGCGACCGTTTCCCTGGGGAGTCGTCTCCTTGCCTGCCTCAGTGTCCTCCGGGTCGTGAGGAGGGCGTTGGTGGTCGCGAGGCTACGCTCCATCGAAGCCGCGTCGCCTGTGGACGGATCCGCGCTCGATTCGACCAGGATCTTGGCCGTCGCCCGGTAGGTCTTGGGGAGTGCCATCGAGACCAGCAGGACGGCGCCGGTCAGCGACACGACGATGAACGCAATCATCAGCTTGCTGCGTCGAAGCGCGTCGACGTACCGCCCAGTCTCCACGGGCTGGTCGGGCGGGAGCGCGGCGTACCGGACGCGGCCGTCCACGAGATC
>JBKPGE010000086.1:0-9021 GCA_046729215.1 Actinomycetota bacterium
GTCGTCGCCTCGACGAGCAGCTCCCGGTGCATGTTGACGATCCCGAGGTTGATCAGGCAGCCGCCGATCTCCTCGATGTTTCCGATCCGCTCGGCGAGCTCGAGGCCACGCTCGAGGGCCTCCGCTGCCTCGTCCAGGCGACCCAGCTGCCGATAGGCGTCTCCGATGATGCGCATCGTCGTCGTCAATCCGCGCTGATCGTCGTGCTCCTCGAGGATCTCGCGAGCCTGGAGGGCGTTGGCCAAAGCCTCTTCGAAATCGCCCTTCACGGTCTGCGCTCGCGCGAGCTGGAGGAGCAGCAAGCCGACGACCGGCGTCCGCGCAGGCGCGGCCTCGAGGCCCGCCTCCAGCACGTCGATCGCCTGGTTCACGCGCCCGGAGACGGCGAGGCAGCGACCCTGCTCGAGCCAGAGAGGCGTCAGGTCGGCCCCCTTGAGCTCATCGTGGGTGAAGGCCTCGTTCGCGATCCCGAGCGCCTCCTCGTAGCGGCCCTGCTTCTGCAGCGTGGAGACCATTCCGCTCCACGCGCGCACGTCGCTCGTGGCATCGCGGACAGCGGCGTACAGCTTCATCGCTTCGTCGTACGCTCCGACGAAGTCGTGGAGGTCGGCGAGGCTGAGCTGGATCTCCGGAAGGCGCTCGGCAACCATCGGTTCGGCCGCCGCGACCTCGGCCGCACGCTGGAAATGAAGGATCGCCTCCTCGTTTGCGAAGAGGCGTCGCGCCCGCTCACCGGCGCGGACTATGTAATCGATTGCCTTCGCCCCTGCTTTACCCAGGTAGAGGTGGCGGGCGAGGAGGTCGATGATCTCGTCGCCGGCGCCGTACATCGCCTCGGCCACTTCGGCGACCCGTCGATGCAGATCGCGCCGCTTCCGGCGCAGCAGGCGCGAGTAGGCCACATCCTGGATGAGCGCATGGTGGAACAGCAAGCGCCGGTCGCCGTCGTTCCCGTCGAGGGAGTCAAGAAACCCTGCCTCGACGAGCCGTTCGAGAGAAACTTGGAGCTCGGGCACGTTCATGACTGCCTCGAGCAGCGCGACTTGCACCCGACGGCCGATCACGGAGGCGGTCTGTAGGGTCGACGCGTCCGAGCGGGAGAGTGAGTCGATTCGCGAGGCGAGCAGCTCCTCGATTGTCGGCGGCACCGCTTCGGCGTCCCAGCCCGGCTGCGTCCGCCAGAAGCCGTTCTTCCGGGTCAGTGCACCGGTCTCCTGGAGCGAGCGCAAGAGCTCCTCGACGAAGAGCGGGTTGCCGGCCGTGCGGTCGCGAACGAGAGCGGGGAACCCCTTCTGAACGTCCCCCGCGAGCAGACCGCGGACGAGCGCCGCGACCCCTTCCTCGTCGAGTGGCTCGAGGGCGATCCCCCGCCGCGGCGAGTCGCCCGCAAGCTCGGCGAGCACCGGACCCGCCTCAGGGCGGGCGATCAGATAGAACGCGACCGGCTCCCGCTCGCACAGCCGCGCCAGCTCCCGTGTTAGGTCGGCCGAAGAGCCGTCAAGCCAGTGCACGTCCTCGACCGCGAGCACGAGCGGACGGTCCTTCGCCAGTGCGACGAACGTTGTCGCAAAGGCCCCGTGCAGGCCGCGGCGGAACGCCTCCGGCTCCAGCCCTGCGACCTGATCCGACACGCCTGGCAAGTCGAGCAAGCGGGCGAAGAACGAGACCGCTGTCCCGGCTCCTGCGCGCTCGAGCGCCCCGGCGAGGCGGCGCTGTGACTCGTCTGGCTCATCCTCGCTGCGGACGTCGGCGAGGGAGCGGACAAGCTCGGCGTACGGCCAGTACGCAAGCGAGGCGCCATAGGACAGGCACCGGGTCTGGAGCCAACGCAGCCCGAGCTCGTCCGCCCGCGCTTCGACGGCCTCGCTCAGACGAGACTTCCCGACCCCAGGCTCGCCGGTGACGGTGACGATCCCGCCGCGCCCGTCGCTGAGCGCTTCGAGCACATCGCTGATCGCAGCCAGCTCTCGGTCGCGGCCGACTAGGGTCGCTCCACGATGGCTCGCCCGGAGCGCCGGCACAGTCCGTCTGCCAAGGAGCCGCCAGGCCGGCACGGGCTCGGCCTTTCCCTTGAGGGTGAGCTCGCCGACAGGATCGAACGCGAACATCTCTTCGGTCAGCCGCTTGGTCAGCTCGCCGACGTAAGTCTCCCCGGTGGGCGCGGCCGACTCGAGCCGTTGCGCGAGAATCACCGAGTCGCCGAGGACTGAGTAGTCCATTCGCGCCTCACTGCCGAGGATGCGGGCGACCCCGTGGCCCGAGTTGATGCCTGCGTGCAGCGTCAGCTCCGCGTCGTACGGGAGCTCGCTGCAGATCCGCTCCAACTCCGCGTGCATGTCGAGCGCGGCGAGGAGCGCCCGGGCTGCATCGTCCTCGTGCGTCACCGGGGCTCCGAAGAGGGCTAGCAGGGCATCCCCTGCGAACTTCTCCACGTAGCCCTCGTAGCGACCGACGATGCTGCTCAGGCCAGAGATGACTGGGTCGATCACCTCGAGCAGCTCCTCAGGGTCGAGGCGATCCGCCAGCGCCGTAAAGCCGGAGACGTCTGCGAAGAGGGCGGTGATCAGACGCCGCTCCTCGGGGATCTCGCCGCCGGCCTCGATGAGCCGCTCGGCCACAGGTCCCGAGACGAAGCTACGGAGCGTTTCGGTGACGTCCTGTTCGGGCTCGTCGAGAATAGGCGCTGCCGGGGCTGCCTCAGCCGGCGCCCCGCAGTGACCGCAGAAGCGTGTCCCTTCGGGGTTCTCTCCGCCGCACGATTCACATGTCCAGATCGCCATGGGCCTGGAATCAGTCTAGGCAGACCCTTCGGATCGGCCTAGCGCGGACGCGGGGCGGCTCCCAGTAGGCGACAGCGTTTCCGACGCGTGCGGTCGCGAGGCCGGCATGTTGTCACGTAGGATCGAAGCGTGGCGGTGTCGGCCCCAGAGCGGTTGTACTTCACGGACAGCGACGAGGCCAACGCGCTCATCGCCCACGAACCGCTCGCGTTGCTGATCGGCTTCGCCCTCGATCAGCAGGTGTCGGTGCAGATGGCGTTCAGCGGACCACTCAAGATCAAGGAGCGACTGGGGACGCTCGACGCCGGCGAGATCGCATCGACGGATCCCGGCCGGCTCGAGGCGGTGTTCCGCGAGCGACCTGCCGTCCATCGCTTCCCGGGCTCGATGGCCACTCGGGTGCGCGATCTCAGCGCTCATGTGGAGGCCGAGTACGGCGGGAACGCGGCGCGCCTCTGGCTGGAGGCGGATGACGCAGCGGAGCTCCGCCGCCGTATGGAAGCGCTGCCTGGCTTTGGCGAGATGAAGGTGAAGGCGCTGAGCGCCGTTCTCGCGAAGCGCTTCGGCGTCCAGACGGCGCAGGAGCTCGCGCCGTCGCATCCGACGCTGGGCGATGTCGACTCGCGCGAGGCGCTGGAGCACTATCAGGCGCTGAAGCGCGAGTGGAAGGCGAAGATGCGCGCCGAGTCGCCCTGACCTACTCGATCGTCGCCAGGGACGCCGATTCGGGCGAACTGGGCGTCGCCGTCCAGTCGCGGGCCTTCGCCTGCGGCGCGCCGGTCATGTGGGCCCGGCCGAGTGTCGGCGCGGTTGCAACGCAGGCGTTCGGCGAGCGCAGCTACGGGCCACTCGGCCTCGACCTGCTCGCAGCTGGGAAAACACCGGACCAGGCGGTTGCCGCGCTCGTCACCGCCGATTCGCAATCTGAAGTCCGGCAGGTGGCGATGGTGAACGCGGACGGCGCCGTCGCAGCACATACGGGCGAAGCCTGCATCCCCGACGCCGGGCACCGGACCGGCGACGGGTACAGCGTCCAGGCGAACATCATGCGCAGCCGCGAGGTCTGGCCGGCGATGGCCGAGGCATTCGAGTCCGCAGTGGGGTCGCTCGCCCGCCGGATGCTCGCGGCGCTGGAAGCGGCCCAGGAGGCGGGCGGCGATTGGCGCGGCATGCAGGCTGCGGGCCTACTCGTCGTTCCTCCGGAGGGCAATCCCTGGGAGGTCGTGGCCGACCTGCGGGTCGACGACCATCCCGAGCCGGTGAAGGAGCTCCGCCGCCTGCTCGACCTGCAGGATGGCTATGCGGCGATCTACGAAGGCGAGGCGCCGCGAGGCGAGTCGGCGCGCGCGTTCGGAATGGCCGAGAATGACGTGGGCCTCGCGGATCTGCTCGATGCGGCCCACGCCGGCGACGTGGAGCGCGCGCGAGCGCTCCTGGCGCCGCTCCTGGCCGAGGAACCTCGCTGGGCGGTACTCGTGAAGGCCCTCGGGCACCGCGGGCTGCTGCCGCATGCCGACGAGATCGTCTAGCGACCGCTACGACGTCGCCGTGCTCGGAGCCGGCGCGGCCGGGTGTGTCTTGGCCGCACGGCTGAGCGAGCATCCCGACCGGCGGGTCTGCCTCGTCGAGGCAGGGCCGGACTACGGCCACTACGACGACGGCCTGTGGCCGGCAGAGCTGCTCGACGCGCGCACCGTTGCGCTCTCACATTCTTGGCCGAGCGATCGCGAGGATCGCTCGCAGCTACGGGCTAGAGTTGTCGGGGGCTGCTCCGCCCACAACGTCTGCATCGCGCTTCGGGGCATTCCGGCCGACTACGACGAGTGGCCCGGCTGGTCGCACGCGCAGATCGAGCGATACCTGCAACGCGCAGAAGAGATGCTCGAGGTGCGGGAGTTTGCCGACGAGGAGATCTCGCCGTGGCACCGAGCATGGATCGATTCCGCCAGGGCGGCCGGGCTCGGCGGCGGTGCCCATCCCGTCAGTGCCCGCGGATCCCTTCGCTGGCACGCCGCGTTTGCGTATCTCGATCCGGCCCGGAGGCGGCCGAACCTCACGATTCGCCCGGATACGCTCGTCGATCGCGTCGAGCCGGATCGCGGCCGCGTGCTGACCGCCGATGGCTCAGTGGAGGCGGACCTGATCGTGCTCGCGGCCGGAGCGTACGGCTCGCCGGGAATCCTGCTCCGCAGCGGCATCGGTCCTGGGCTCGGGCATGACCTTCCGGTCGGCGAAGAGCTGACCGACCATGTCGGAATCGGTTTCGGTTGGGCACCCACCCAGCGACTCATGGCCGATACACGGTCGTTCGAGGCCGAGCACCCACTCTTCGGCCCGCAGGAGAGCCTCTGGACGGAAGACCAGGAGACGTTCGTGATCTTGTGGAACGAGTGGGCCGAGGACGAGCTCAGCTTCACGGGCGTCGTCTTCTCGATGAAGCCGCATTCCCGAGGACGGGTCTCGCCGAACGCAGCGGGGCCGGAAGATCCGCTCCGCATCGATCACTGCTGGCTCAGCGATGCACGTGACCGCGAGACACTCCTCGGGGGGGCGGAGCTCGTGCGCGAGCTCGCGTCCACGCTGGGAGACTACGTCGAGGCGGAGGTCAGGCCTGGCCCCTCCGCCGACATCGGCGCCTACGTGGACGCGGAGGTCCGCGGCTTCTTCCATCCGGTGGGAACGTGCGGAATCGGACGCGTCGTCGAGCCGGACGGTCGCGTGCGCGGCCTCGACGGGCTCTACGTCGGCGACGCCTCGGTAATGCCGACGATCCCCCGCGCCAACACGCACCTGAGCACGATCGCCGTCGCCGAACGCATCGCGGAGGGCCTGTGAGGAGCCGACCGCCGGTCGTGGTCTACGTCACTCGTGAGCATCCGCAGACCGCCGTCGACCAGCTGCTCGTCTTCGACATCGTCGACAAGCACGCGTTCCAGGCCGTCGTACCCGGCGGCGGGATCGAAGACGGCGAGACCGTCGAGGAGGCGGCCAAGCGCGAGGCGCTCGAGGAGACGGGGATCCGGGTTGCGACCGTCCGCAAGCTAGCCGAGGACGCCGGGAGCCACTTCGTGCAGGCGGAGCCGGTCGGCGCGAGTCCCGACGAGTGGGAGCACGTGAAGACGCCAGGTGAGGAGCTCGTGCGCTGTCGCTGGGTTCAGGTCCGCCCAGACCTCGAGCTCTGGGGCGAACGCGGCGCGTTGGTCCATGCGCTGATCCGCCGTCGCGTCGTCGCCTACGTCACCCGCGAGCGCGACGCGCACACCGAGCTGCTGACCATCGAGGCGGAGAAGTATCCGGAGGAGGGAATCCAGGTCCCAGCCGGCCGTCTCGACCACGGCGAGTCGCTGGAAAACGGCGTACAGCGCGAGCTGGCCGAGGAGACCGGCGTCACGCGAGCTCGCATCGTGCGAGAACTGCCCGACTTCGAGTCCACCTACACCAACTTCTGCGAGAACCACGCCTTCCACCTCGTAGCCGAGGAGCAGACACCCGATGCCTGGCGTCACGAAGTGCACGGCAAGGGCGCCGACTCCGGCGTGGTTCACCTGTGCCGGTGGCTGCGGCTATCGCGTGAGCTCCGTCTTTGGAATGCGTCGGACCCCATGGTGCGCCATCTGGGAGGAGATCATGAGCGCGGGGCGTAGCCGTTGGACCCGTGCACCGCATTGCGTTGTTCGCGCTCGTCGCCGTGGCCGCAGGCGCCTCGTCGGGCGAGGCGGCGGCCCTCTCGCCCCTGCAGGTTCCCGGCGCTCAGGTAGCGCTCAATCGACACGGCTTCTACAAAGGGCCGATCGATGGAATCGCAGGGCCGATGACGCGGCGCGCGACGCAGCGATTCCAGCGGTCGAAAGGGCTCGAGCCCGACGGGATCGTCGGCAGGCGAACGCGCGCAGCATTCGGCCGGCTCGGCCGTCCTCTCTTCGGCTCGCGCCTGCTCCAGCAGGGGAAGGTCGGCTTCGACGTGTCGGTGCTTCAGTTCCTCCTCGCCCGGCGCGGGCTCTCACCGCCTTCACTGGACGGAGGCTTCGGCCCGGTGACCGACCGGCTCGTGCGCCGCTTCCAGCGGCGCGCGGGGCTCTCGCCCGACGGCATCGTGGGGAGACAGACCCGCGCGGCGCTCACCGGCACTAGACCCCGGGCAAGCGCGCCGGCACCCCGCACGGCGGTCGAGGCGTCGCTCGCCCGCTGGGCTGCCCACTACGGCGTCAGCCTCGACCTCGTCCGGGCACTCGCCTGGCAGGAGTCCGGTTTTCAGAACCACGTGCGTTCACGCGCAGGCGCCGTCGGCGTCATGCAGGTCATTCCGGAGACGCGCGCGTTCGTCGAAAAGGTCCTGTTCGGCCACGCCGTCCCTCGGACAATGGACGGCAACGTTCGGATCGGCGTCGCCTACCTGCACCATCTGCTCCACCGGTTCGGGCTGGACGCTCGGCTCGCGCTGGGCGCGTACTACTCGGGCCCCGCGGCAGTGCTGAAGCGAGGGTTGACTCGTCGGACGCGCCACTTCGTTTCGAACGTGCTCGCACTGCGCGGCCGGGTGTGAGAAAACCGGCGTCGTGCGCGGCTCGTAGAAACGCATGTGAAGCTCCTCGCTCTCGGCGTCGTCGCACTCGCGCTCCTCGCGGGCTGCGGCAGCGACAACGGAGGCGGCTCGGACGAGGCGACCGTCGACCTCTCCGCGCAGAACGGTTCCAACGAGTCGGGGACAGTGACGCTCACCGCCGACGGCGAGAAGACGAAGGTCGTCATCTCCCTGGACAACGCGCCGTCGGGGATTTCCCAACCGGCGCATATCCACAAGGGCAGCTGCAAGGAACTCGACCCGAACCCGGCCTACGGGCTGCAGAACGTCGTGGATGGGAAGTCGACGAGCGAGGTCGATGAGCCGCTCGACGAACTGCAGAACGACGAATACGCCGTCAACGTTCACAAGTCGGGCGCCGACCTGAAGACGTACGTCTCCTGCGGCGACATCGGGTCCGGCGGCGGCGGCGAGATGGGGACGACGACGGACGACGGCGGCTACGGCAGCGGCTATTGAGTTTCGCTCGGAAACCTGCTTTTCTCGTTTCGTCGCTGTCAGTTTGAACTCACATCGCGTGCTGACCGCCTCCGCGGTCGTCGTCGCTCTGCTCGCCGTGCCGAGCACGGGGATCTCGGCGGTTCCGGCGGGACCTGCGATCGTCAGCGGAACGCCGGTGAGCCCGGGTGAATATCCGGCGCAAGGCTGGCTTCTGGTCGACATCGATCCGACTCCGGGCTTCGACGCCCAGTGCGGCGGCACCCTCGTCGCGAGTCGTTGGTTCCTGACCGCTGCGCATTGCGTCGTCGGCGCCACTGCGTTCACCGTTCTCCTCGGCGACGCCGATGTAACCGAACCGAACACCGATTGGTACGGCGTCGTCGGCGCCGAGGTCAACAGCGCCTACAACGAAATCACCCAGCAGAACGACGTCGCAATGCTGAAGCTGAGTCGACCCGCGCCCTACCAGCCACTGCGTGTGATCGGGCCGAACGAGTCATCGAGCTGGTCCGCGGGCACCGTTGCCAGGATCATCGGGTGGGGCACGACGGAAGAGGGCGGAAATACGTCCGACGTGCTGCTGAAGGCAGACGTCCCCATCGTCGCCGATTCCACGTGCGCGACCGCGTACGTCCTGCACGCTCCCCCGGTGGACCCGAACACGATGGTCTGCGCCGGCGACGGCGTCCATGACACGTGCCAAGGGGACAGCGGCGGTCCGCTCATGGTCCGCGACGCCGCCGGGAACTGGGTTCTAGCCGGCATCACTTCCTGGGGCGAGGGCTGTGCCCGACCGGAGTTTCCCGGCGTCTACACGCGGCTCGGGTCCCTCGCCCTGAACGCTTGGGTCGCGGCCCACTACCCCCACGCCTCGTTCACTGTCGGCGCCGCGCACTCAGGGGCGCCCACTACCTTCACGTCGACGTCGTTCCATCCCGAACCCAATGGATTGGTGTCGTTCATGTGGGATTTCAACGGCGACGGCGTCTACCGCGATGGGGCCGGAGCCGCAACGAGCTGGGTTTTTGCGGACGGTGGGCCCCATACCGTGGGACTCGAGGCTTTTAGCGCCCCCGGCGATAGCCAGTTCGTTCGGCAGGTTGTCAATGTGAACTGGTCGCCGACGGTCGATGCTGGGCCGCAGCGCAGGGTCCCCGAGGGTGGACGCATCGTGCTTCGGGCGTCGGGGAGTGACCGCGAAGGCCAACCGCTGACCTA
>JBKPGE010000087.1:0-5769 GCA_046729215.1 Actinomycetota bacterium
CTTACCGCCCGCGAGCTCGCCGACCAGCTCGGTGTCTCGACCGGCGCGTTGCTGCGCTGGACGCGGGCCGGCAAGGTCCCGGCGGTGAAGCTGCCGAGTGGCGCTGTTCGCTATCGGCTCGACCAGATCGACGCGTGGCTAGATGAGCATGCGATGGCAGACGGCGCGGACCGGGAAGCGCCAACCACCCGACGCGCCGCCCGCCACACGCTAGTCTCCCCGATCGCCAACCACCGAGAACCGACCGAGGGAGGACTAGATGCCTGCTGAGACGAGAGGAAGCGTCTACAAGACGCGCACCGGCTATGGAATCCGCTGGCCGGAGGACGGCAAGCGCCAATTCTGCTCCGGCTTCGCCACGAAGACGGAAGCGCGGCGATGGTTCGTGGACAACGTGGCACCGCGACTGCGCCGCGGCGCGCCGTCCGGCGAGATCACCTATGACGCTTTCTGCGGCGTATTCCTCGAACGGCACGGCGCGACGATCGCGCCCCGGTCGCGGGATTCGCTTGAAGAGCGGCTAGGCGCAAGCCGCGACCGCTTCGGGAGTTGGACGCTGCGCGAGCTTGAGGGCGCCGCGGCCGATATCGCCGCGTGGCGCGCATCGCTCGGCGCCGGGTCCCGCTATCGGCTCACTTCCGCTTTCTGGCAAGCGTTCGGCGCGGCGAGGCGGTGGGGCTTTGTTGCCTGCAATCCCGTTGCCGATGCCGGCCGCAACCCGCAACCACGCTCGGCCGAGTTGCACCCGTTCACGCCTGCCGAAGTCGACGCGCTTGCGGTCGAGCTTGGGCCGGTTCATGGGCCGATGGTTGTCTTCGCGGCCGAAACGGGGCTAAGGACAAACGAATGGGTTGCGCTCGAGCGGCGCGACGTTGATCGAATCGAGCAAGCGGTGACGGTTCAGCGCCGCTATGCCAGTGGCGTTTCGACGCCATATCCGAAAACGGTTCGGTCACGGCGGCGGGTGCCGCTGAGCGTCCGCGCGATCGACGCGCTCGATCAGTTGCCGCCCCGCCTGGATACACCGTTCGTATTCCCGGCTTCGGAGGGCGGATGGATCGAGCTTCACAACTGGCGCCAACGGCGTTGGTATCCGGCGCTTGAAGCGGCCGGGATCGACAAGCGCGGCCCGTACCACCTCCGCCATACGTTTGCGACCGAAGCTCTTGCCGCGGGAGTGTCGATCTTCGAGCTTGCCCGCTTGATGGGAACGTCCGTAGCGATGATCGACGAGCGCTACGGCCACCTGGCACGCCACTCCGAGCAGGCGATTCGGGCGAAGCTGAACGCGAGAAACGGGCGAGGTGGCGTTGAGGTGGCGTCGGCGCCTGACCCGAGCGGCGGGCACTAACCCGCAACCCCGCACCGTTGAGCCAAGCGGACGATGGGACTCGAACCCACGACCCTCGGCTTGGGAAGCCGATGCTCTACCAGCTGAGCTACGTCCGCGTTCGGGCCGAACGATAGCGGGGATAATTCCTCCAGAGACCACAGGAGGGCTGGAATGACTGACTTGCACGAGATCGCAACGGCACTCGTCGCCGAGGGCAAAGGGATCCTCGCCGCGGACGAGAGCTCGGGGACGATCAAGAAGCGGTTCGACTCGATCGGCGTCGAGTCGACGGAGGAGAACCGCCGCGCCTACCGGGATCTTCTCTTCCTCACCGAGGGCGCGGAGGAGTTCATCAGCGGCGTGATCCTCTACGACGAGACGATCCGTCAGAGCTCGGCGGACGGAACTCCGTTTCCGAAGCTCCTCGAAAGCAAAGGCATCATCCCGGGGATCAAGGTCGACACCGGAGCGAAGCCGCTGGCCGGCGCGCCGGACGAAACCATTACGGAGGGCCTCGACGGACTGCGTGAGCGCCTCGCCGAGTATCGCGACCTCGGTGCCAAGTTCACGAAGTGGCGCGCGGTGATTTCGATCGGCGACGACCGTCCGAGCGAGTACGCGATTTGGACGAACGCACACGCGCTCGCCCGCTACGCGGCGCTGAGCCAAGAGGCGGGGCTCGTCCCGATCGTCGAGCCCGAGGTCCTCATGGACGGCGACCACATGATCGACGAGGCGTACCACGTGACCGAGCGGACGCAGCGCGCCGTCTTCACGGAGCTCTTCGACCAGCGCGTGCACCGTGAGGGGATGCTCCTGAAGCCGAACATGGTGCTTTCCGGCTACGACGCGTCAGATCGGGCTGACGTGCAGAGCGTCGCGGAGATGACGATCAAATGCCTGAAGAACACCGTGCCGGCGGCGGTCCCAGGGATCGTCTTCCTTTCCGGCGGCCAGACCGACGAGAACGCGACTGCCCACCTGAACGCGATGAACGCGCGCGGGCCGCACCCCTGGCAGCTGTCATTCTCGTACGGGCGCGCACTGCAGGCTCCGGCGCTCAAGGCCTGGGGCGGCGATCCGGCGAATGTCGAGGCCGGCCAGAAGGCGTTCTACCGGCGCGCAAAGTTCAACGGCGCGGCGCGGTGCGGGTCGTACGCGCCGGAGTGGGAGAAGGAAGAGGTTCCGGCCTAGAGCGGCCTAGCGCAGCGCCAGGTTCGAGATCTGCTCGAGCTTCTCGAAGGCGTGGCTCGCCTCGATGCGGCGGACCGTGCCGGAGCGTGAGCGCATGACGATCGAGTCCGTGATCCCGCCCTCGCGGGTGTAGCGGACACCGCGCAGAAGCGCCCCGGTCGTCACGCCCGTGGCTGCGAAGAACACGTCGCGCCCGCCGACGAGATCGTCCGTGGTTAGCACGCGGTCGAGGTCGTAACCGTCGTCGATGAGGCTCTGGCGCTCCTCGGCGTTGCGCGGCCAGAGCTTTCCCTGGATCGCGCCGCCGACGCACTTCAGCGCTGCGGCCGAGAGGACGCCTTCGGGGGTTCCGCCGATTCCCATCAGCAGGTCGACCCCCGTGCCGGGTTGCGCAGCGGCGATCGCAGGCGCGACGTCGCCGTCGGTGATCAGCAGCACCTTCGCGCCCACCTCGCGGAGGTCTTTGATCAGCTGCTCATGACGAGGACGGTCGAGCACGACGACGGAGATCTCGGTCGGAGTGACGCCGCGAGCTTTCGCGACCGCCCGGACGTTGTCGGCGGCCGGCGCCTCGATGTCGATCGCATCAGCAGACTCGGGCCCGCAGGCGATCTTGTCCATGTAGACGGCGGCGCCCGGGAAGAACATCGTCCCCCGTTCCGCGAGCGCGATCGTGGCGATCGCGTTGGGCATTCCGAGGGCCGTCAGCCGGGTTCCCTCGAGCGGATCGACGGCGACGTCAACTTCCGGACCATGGCCGCTTCCGACATCTTCGCCGTTGAAGAGCATGGGCGCCTCGTCCTTCTCGCCCTCGCCGATGACTACGACCCCGGCCATCTCGGCTGTGTCCAGCATGATGCGCATCGCGTCGACCGCGGCCTGGTCGGCGGCGTTCTTGTCGCCGCGCCCGATCCACCGGCCTGCGTTCATAGCTGCGGCCTCGGTCACGCGGACCAGCTCGAGCGCGAGGTTCCGGTCGGGCGCCTTGTCCGGCGGGCTCGGAACCGGCGCCGCCGTCCGCTCCACGGTCTCCCCCACACGCGGATTGTACGCCGCTTCGAGCCGGGGTCAGACCCCGTTACCCGCGACGAACACCGCTACATGCGCTCCGGAGCTTCGACGCCGATCAGGTCGAGCGAGCGCGCGAGGACGTTCCTCGTCGCGATCACGAGTCCCAGGCGAAAGGCCTCCTGCTCGCTGTCGAGCACGCGGTGCTGGTGGTAGAAGCGGTGGAAATCGTCGGCCACGCGGATCGCGTACGTCGGAATCGCGTGCGGGCCCCGCCGCTCGGTCGCCTCTCGCACGACCTCCGGAAACTCGGCCAGCCGCTTGACCAGGTCCCTTTCTTCCGCAGCGACGTCGTCCGGCGCCTCGGGCGACGCCTGCCGGGCGCCGGCGTTCCTCAGGATCCCCGCGATTCGCGCGTGCGCGTACTGGACGTAGTAGACAGGGTTCTTCTCGCTCCGCTCCCTCGCGAGGTCGACGTCGATGTCGATCGGCTGGTCGTGTCCCCGCGAGACGAGGTACCAGCGCGATGCGTCGATCCCGATCTTCTCCACGAGCTCACGCAGAAAGACCACGTCCCCGCGCCGCTTCGACGCTTGCCTCGCCTCGCCACCCTCGACGAGGTGGACGAGCTGGTAGATGAGCACCTCGAGCTTTTCGGGATCGTGTCCCAGCATCGAGGCCGCAGCCTTGAGACGAGCGATGTAACCGTGGTGGTCGGCGCCAAGGACGTAGATGAGCCGATCGAACCCGCGCGCGAACTTGTTGCGCACGTAGGCCACGTCACCGGCGTAGTAGAGATAGCTCCCGTCCGACGAACGCCGAAGCGGGCGATCCTTGTCGTCCCCATGGGCGCTCGTGCGCGCCCAGGTCGTTCCTTCCGCCTCGTAGGTGTCGACGTGAGCCACAGCTTCGGGGATCTCACGCTCGACCTCTCCCTGCAAGACCCAGGTGTCGACCGGCACCCGGAACTCGGCGAGCTCCTCCTTGATGAGGAGCAACATGCGCTCGACAGGGTCACCCTCCTGGGCCGCGAGGTCGCGCACGTACTCCCCCGTGTATCCCTCCACGGGCGGCTGCTCCCCGCGCCTGCGGGCTTCAACCGAATCGCGGAAGAGCTCGATCTGCCGTCCGACGTCGTTGACGTAGTACTCCCGCTCAACGGCGTGACCGGCGAACTCCAGCAACCGCGCGACTGAGTCCCCATACGCCGCATTGCGCGCCGACCCGACAGTCAGCGGCCCGGTCGGATTCGCGGAAACGAGCTCCACTTGAACACGCTCTCCTACCGCCGCCGAGCCGCCCCCGTAGGAGCCCTCCGCCGTGAGCATCTCGGCGAGAGTGTCGCCGTACCACGCAGGGGCAAGGAAGAGGTTGACGAACCCCGGCCCGGCGACCTCGGCGCGCTCGATCTCCGGCAAGCCCGCAGCTTCGCGCGCCAGGTTCTCCGCCAGGTCGCGGGGCTGCCTGCCGTCTCGCGGCGCCTGTTGGAGGGCGACGTTCGTCGCGTAATCACCGTGCTCGGCCCGGCTCGGCCGGTCCAGCGTCACTGGAGCGCCGGCTAGGCGCTCGAGCTCGGATTCGAGTCGGTGGATCGCTTCCGGAGGCACGGGGGTAGTATCGCCACATGGAAGACGGCGGCTCCGAGCGCCATCTCAACATCCACCTGGATCCGGAAGACATGGCCGGGGTCTACGCGAACTTCGCGAACATCAGCTTCTCGGACTACGAGTTCACGCTGACCTTCGCGCGGATCGACCACGAGGTCGAGGAGGGCGACATCCCCGGCGTCGTGGTCTCACGCGTCAACGTCTCCCAGCGGTTCATGAAGGAGCTCCTGGACGCGATGCAGGACTCCTATTCGAAGTGGACGACGCGCGAGGGGATCAAGAACCTGCCCGAGACGCCGCCGCGCTCCGAGCCATAGCGATCCGCTGAAGCGGGGTCGGGTGCGTGTCGAGGACGATTTGCGCCCATTCCGGAGGGCCAGGCTGCGAGAGCGAGGCGGTCGAGAGCTCCCGCATCAGACCCTCGAAGGCCCGCGGATCGCGCGTCGCCTGGAGCGCCCGCCAATCCGCCTCGGCTTCGTAGCGCCTCGAGATCGCGTTCGCCACGGGAAGCAGCGCCAGCTGGAGCACCGTGAGCGTGAGGAGCGTCAGAGGCACCGCCGGCGCGGTCCCGAGCCCGCCTCGCCGGCGCGTCACTCTGGCAACCACGTAGGCGCCCGGAATCGCGAA
>JBKPGE010000088.1:0-2216 GCA_046729215.1 Actinomycetota bacterium
GCGCAGGACGAGATCCTCCAGATCGCCGCGAGTCTGGGCGTCGACCGAGGCGAACGGCTCGTCCATGAGCAGGATCGACGGCTGATAGGCAAGCGCTCGCGCGATGGCGACGCGCTGCTGCATCCCGCCCGAAAGCTGCCAGGGATAGTGGTCGATGAAGCGCGTGAGCCCGACGGCCTCGAGGGCCTCCTCCACAAGCGCTTTCCGCTCGGCTCGCGCGAGCTTCTTGTGACGAAGCGGCAGGAGCACGTTGTTCCGCACGGAGGCCCACGGCATCAGCGACCGGCCGTACTCCTGGAAGACGAGCGCCATCTCCTCGGGCGGCGACGTCACCGGCTTGCCGCGCAAGAGAACCTGGCCGCTGGTCGGACGCAGCAGGCCGCCGACGCACTTGAGCAGCGTCGTCTTCCCGCAGCCGGACGGGCCGACGACGCAGACGAACTCGCGATCGTCGACGGCGAACGCGACGTCGGCGATCGCCTGTGTCGCCTTCGCGCCAGTGCCGTACGTCTTGGCGAGGTTCCTCACCTCGAGCAGCTGACCGGCGTGTGTGCTCATTGGGCCGCCGCCGCCCGCCAGCCGCGATGCCAGGCAAGGACGCGGCGCTCTACGAGGATCAGCAACAGGTTCAGCAGGTAGCCGAGGACACCGATCAGGACGATCGCCGCCCACATCGGCGCAAGCTGGAGCGTGTTCTTCGAGATCAGCAGGACGTAGCCGACGCCGCTCGTGCTGGAGAAGTACTCGGTCAGGACCATCATGATCACCGCCAGCGAGAGACTTGTCCTCATCCCGGCGAAGATCTGGGGCAGGGCCGCGGGAAAGACGATGCGCCGGGTGCGTTCGAAGCCGCGCATCCCATAGGAGCGTGCGGTCTCGATCAGCGTCGGATCGATGCCGCGGACACCGTCGATCGTGTTCAGCAGGATCGGGAACAGGCAGAAGAAGGCGATGAAGGCGATCTTCTGCCGGTTCTCGATCGAGTGGAGGAGGACGACCGAGATCGGCAGCAGTGCCGGTGGCGGCATCGCGCGCCACCACTCGATGTGCGGCATGGCGATGATGCGGCCCCAGCGGGACAGGCCGAGCGGGATGCCGAGGAGGATTCCGAGGACGAGGGCGATCCCGAAACCGGCGGCGATCCTGGTCAGGCTCGGGACGACGTGCAGCTCGAACTGCGAGAAGAGCCACAGCTCACGGAACTGGACGAGGATCGTCGAGAGTCGAGGAAACTTCGGATCCTGGGCGTGAACGGTCCACGCCTGCCACGCGACGAGGATCGCCAGCGGCACTGCGATCTCCGCCGCGATGGCCGCGGTCTGATATGTCCGCCTGCTCAACCGGCCACCGCCCGCTGGGACGGATGCCAGCGCAGCGCCCAGCGCTCGAAGGCCGAGAAGAGGACGTAGATCGCGAGCCCGAGGAAGCCCGTGGCGAGCGCGAGCGCATAGACCTGGACGGTCAGGCCGAATGACTCGGCCACATTCATGATCTGGCCCAATCCTCCGGTGCCCATGAAGAGCTCGGCGGTGAAGGCGAGGATCAGCGAGACCGCGGAGGAGATCCGCAGCCCCGTGGCGATGTACGGAACCGCGCTCGGAAGCTTGATCCGGTAGAGGCGCTCGAACCGGCCGACGCCGAAGGAGCGCGCCGTGTCCAGCGCAACCGGGTCGACGTCGCGAACCCCGTAGATCGTCTGCACGAGAAGCGGCCAGAAGGCGCCGAACGCGGCGAGGAACACCTCGCTCTTGAGCGTCGTCCCGAGCGTCAGGAAGAGCAAAGGGATCAGCGCCGCCGAGGGAATTGGCCGGAGGAACTCGACCGGAACTCGAAATGCTCTGTTGGCGAAGTCGCTCGAGCCCAGGAGGATCCCGATGGGCACGGCCAGCGTAGTCGCGATCCCGAGGCCGAGCGCCCAGCCTCGGACGGTCTCACCGAAGGCGACCCAGAACTCCCTGGTATGCACCATCGACCAGAGCTCGTTGAAGGTCGTCGTCATCGCCGGTAGGTCGTCTTCGGAGATGAGACCCGACCGGGAGACGAACTCCCAGACCACCAGCCCGGCGGCGATCGAGAGGACGGTCACGACGAACGGCGCCACATGTCCGGCCGCGGTTGCAAGGGTCGGTCGCGTCCTTCCGGCGACCGCGACCGTGGACGCTAAGTCCGGAGCCGCCACGCCCTAGTCCTAACACGTTTAGAGGCGGCGTGTGCGC
>JBKPGE010000089.1:0-3381 GCA_046729215.1 Actinomycetota bacterium
TCTGGTGGGTCTACTTCAGCGACGAGGAGGCAGTGGAGCGTGCGTTCCACGACGCGGCGGCGGAGCGACGGCCCCAACTTGCTTTGACCGCGTTCGGGTACTGGCACTACGGGATCCTGCTCGGCATCGTCGCCCTCGCAGCCGGCCTCAAGAAGGCGATCGGCGACCCGTACGACCCGCTCGACGGCTGGATCGCCGTGGCACTCGCAGGAGGGACCGCGCTTTTCATCGTCTGCGAAGTTGGATTTCGACGGACGTTCGGAATCGCGCGGAACGACGCGCGGCTCGTTGCCGCTGTCGCCGTGCTTGCGGTCATCCCGCTCGGGACGGAGCTGGGTGCGGCGGCTCAGGTCGGCGCGACGGCGGCGCTCGTCACGGCTGGGCTGGTCGCGGAGTGGCTTCTGGCTCGACGCTGATGCGCACTCGTTTGTTCGCCTTGCCCTTGGACTCGGTCTTGACAACCCGTACTCGGCCGACCTCGCTTGTCGACGCCACGTGTGTCCCCCCATCCGCCTGGCGGTCGAGGCCGACGATGTCGATCACCCTGAGGGGGTCGATCGACCTGGGGATGAGGTTCGCCTTCAGGCGGATCAGGGACGGATCGAGGTCGGCCTCGGCGCGCGGGAGCCAGAGCACACGCACCGGCAGGTCCTGATCCACGACCTCGTTGATCGCAGCCTCGAGCGAGCGTGCGAACTCCTGGGACATTGCTTCGAGCTCGAAGTCGAGCCTGCCTTCTGGCGGCGTGATCTGGGCCCCGGTGACATGGGCGCCGTGGTCGCGCCAGATGATCCCGTTCATGATGTGTTGGGCGGTGTGCACGCGCATGGTCAAGTAGCGACGGCCCCAATCGACGATGCCGTGCACCTGCGTTCCCGGCGCTGGAAGCGCGCTGTCTTGCGCGAGGGTGTGCCAGGCGAGGTTCTCCTTGTCCTTGACGACGTCGGTGACGGCGGCCGATGTGTCCTCGAACGCGAGGTCACCGGTGTCGTGAGGCTGTCCGCCTCCGGTTGGGAAGAAGGCCGTGCCGTCGAGGGCAACAGCGTTCGTCTCCTCGTCGACAGCAACGACTTCGCCGTCGAACTCGCGCAGATACGCGTCGGTCAGGTAGAGGAGCTCGGTTCCGCTCACGACTCGGCACGCGCGACGAGTGCGGCGAGCGTCTCTGGGAAATCGGCGCTTATCTCGGGTCCGATCTCGGGTCCCAGAGTGTCTGCGTCGGGACCCGTGATTTCCATCCGATAGGTGACACGCGTGCGCGTGGGGTCGATTTGCTGGGCCCGGTGGATCGTCCGCACGACGATCTGGCCGATGTTCGCCTCGTCGACGAAGAGCTCCGGCTCGACGGCCTCGGCGATGCGAAGCTCGACCGGTTCGTCTCCGATCGGGGTCATCAGGATCGTGCTGCCGGTGGTGAACGGTCCAACCAACTCGATCCGCTCGATGTCGCCGTTCCACGTTGGCCATCCGGCGACGTCGGCCCAAAGCTGCCAGATGTTCTCAGGTGCTGCGCTGGTCTCAGCGCTGTGCTCATTCGCCCACATCTTGACCTCCTGTGTTTGCTTTGATCGAGCTTCATCGGGCGCTCACCTCCTCGTCCGCGAGGGTAGGCGCGATGCTCGCACCCCCGGCCGCCCCGAGTGCTTCCTCGCCCGCATGACGGGCGCGAACACGCCCCAGCGCCATTCCGGTGAGCGCTGCGAGCCCACCAGTGAGTGCCATCAGCGCCCACGCGCGCTGGTAGTCGTCCAGCCCGTCGGTTGAGGGCGAGGTCCCGAGAACGACGATGAGGGCGGAAATCCCGAGCGCGGCACCGATCTGCCGGAAGCAGTTCGAGATTGCGCCGCCCGTCGCGTAGCGGTTACGGGGGAGCTCGGCGACGGCGGCGCTCCCGAAGGCCGCGAAGCTGAGTCCGACTCCGGCCCCCGTGAGGAGCGTCGCCGGTAGGAACTCGTCCAGGTACGAAGGTTGGTCGCCCATTCCGAGCGTGAACAGGACGGCGCCGGCCGCGAAAAGGAGCCCGCCTGGGATCGCCACCAAGCGCTGCCCGAAGCGGTCGGAGAGACGCCCGCCGATCGGCGCCGCGACGGCGGCCATCAGCGGTCCCGGTGTGAGCGCGACGCCCGCCTCGAGGATCGAATAGCGCCAGACGCCTGTGAGGAAGAGGACGTTGCACAGCAAGAGGGCGTAGAAGCCGAGCGCGAATACGAACCCTCCCGCGTTGGCAACCGCAAACGACCGCACCCGGAAGAGCGAGAGCTCTATCACCGGTGCGGGATGTCGGCTCGAGCGCCAGACGAAGGCGACGAGCAACAGGGCGCTGCCCGCGAAGGCGCCGAGTACACGAGGCGAGCTCCAGCCCCAGTCCGGGCCCTCGACGATCGCGAGCGCGAGCGCGCCGACGCCGGCTGCGAGCAGGACGGCCCCAAAGGCGTCGGGAAGCGCGGTTTGGGGTTGGCGACTCTCATGCAGCAGGCGACGAGCGGGGACGAGGACGGGGAGACCGATCAGCAGGTTGACGTAGAAGACGGCTCGCCAGCCCTGCCAGTCGACGAGTACCCCGCCGAGCGACGGCCCGGCAGCTGCGGCGACGGCGCCGGTGGCGCCCCAGAGCGCAGTTGCGGTCGCACGGCGTTCGAGCGGAAACTCAGGCAGCACGAGCGCGAGCGAAGAGGGGACGAGCATCGCGCCGCCGAGTGCCTGCACGACGCGCGCCGCGACGAGCACATCCACGGAACTCGCCGCCCCGCATGCGACGGAAGCGCCGAGAAACAACAGCAGACCGCCGAAGAAGAACCGACGGCGGCCGAACCGGTCGGCGAGCCGGCCGGCGGGCACCAGCGCCGCGGCGAAGACGATTGCGTACGCGTTCAGGATCCACGAGAGGCTGCTGAGCGAGGTCCCCGGAAAGGAAGCCTCAATATCCGGGAACGCGATGTTGACGATCGTGACGTCGAGGAACGTCATGAAGACGCCGACCGAGGTCACGAGCAGCACCTGCCAGCGATGTGCCATCAGCGTCTCCTTCGCAAGCAAGCAGGCATTTCAGAAACCTCTTGAGTTGCGTGACGCAACCGACTCTACACGCCCGAGTTTTGTCACGCAACTCATGGCGCTAGACTTCGCGAGCATGCTTCCGCGCACCTACGCCAACCAGAACTGTTCGGTTGCGCGCACGCTCGAGGTTGTCGGCGAGCGCTGGAGCCTGCTGATCCTTCGGGATGCCTTTCTCGGCCTCAGCCGCTTCGATCAGTTCCACGAAAGCCTCGGCGTCGCGCGCAACATCCTGAGCGACCGGCTCGCCCGCCTCGTCGACGCCGGCATCTTCGAGCGCGTCCCTTACCAGGAACGGCCCCGGCGCTATGACTACCGGCTCACCGA
>JBKPGE010000090.1:0-10772 GCA_046729215.1 Actinomycetota bacterium
CCCGAGCACGTTGCCGAAGCGAACTGCCATGAACCGCGTCGGGATGTCTCCGCGGCTTCCGTACGCCTCGACGATCCACTCGCACAGCGCCTTGCACTGCCCGTAGACCGCCTTCGGGTTCAGCGCCTTGTCCGTCGAGACAAGAACGAACCGGTTCGCGCCGAACTCGACGGCGGCGTCGGAGACGATCTTCGTGCCGAGCACGTTGTTTCGGATCGACTCGAGCGGGTTCGCCTCCATCAGTGGGACGTGCTTGTACGCGGCGGCGTGGAAGACGACGCTCGGCTGGTAGCGCTCGAAAACCTGGCGGATCTTCTGCCGGTTCGAGACGTCGGCGAGCACGGGGATGCTGGCGGTGAAGTCACGCTCGTCGACCAGCTCGCGTTCGATCTCGAAGAGCGGAGTCTCGCCCTGGTCGAGCAGGATGAGGCGCCCGGGCCGCGCCCTGGCGATCTGGCGGCAGAGCTCCGCGCCGATCGAGCCGCCGGCGCCCGTCACGAGCACCGTCTGGCGCTCGAGATAGGACGAGATCGCCTCGAGATCGACCTCGACCGGCTCGCGTCCCAGGACGTCCTCGACCTGAACCGGCCGGATCTGGGCCGCCAGGTTGTCCTCGTCCGCGATCAGCTCGTAGAGCCCCGGCAGCGTCTTGACGGGAATCCGGATGCGCCTCGCTACTTCGACGACCTTTTGGCGCTCCTCACCGGAGGCGGACGGGATCGCGATCAGCAGCTCGTCCGGCCTGTTGTCCCGGAGGATGTGCGGCAGCTCTTCCGTCGTTCCGAGGACGCGTACGCCGTGGACGCGCAGGTTCTTCTTGCGAGGGTCGTCGTCGACGAGGCCGATCGGCGTGTAGCCGAGCTGGCGGGAACGCTGCATCTCCCGGATCACGAGTTGGCCTGCGTCGCCGGCTCCGACGACAATCACTTCCTTGCCCCGCGCGACGAGCCTCGAGGCGGCGGGACGCTCGAAGATCGACCGCGCCGCGAGGCGAGTTCCCGCGACGAGGCCGAGCAGAAGCACGAAGTCCATCAGGACGACGCCGCGTGGGAGCCGCCGCTCGAAGGGATCGCCGAAGTACACGGCGAGGGCAGCGACAACAGAGGCGACGAGCACGCCGAGCGCGGCACGCCACATGTCCTTCGTGGACACGTAGCGCCACCAGCGGTTGTAGAACCCGAAGGCGACGAAGACCGCGAGCTTGATCGCGACGACGATGATCGTCGTCTCGGCAAGGCCCTTCTCGAAGGTCGGCGGCACGTTGAAGTCGAAGCGCAGCTGGAAGGCGAGCAGCCACGCGACAGCAATGAGCACCGCATCCGCGCCCAGCTGCCAGAGCCGGTGGCGGTTCACCGGAATGTTCATCGGCGAACCCGCTTCGGCCCACGGGTCGACTGGTCATTGCAGACGGCCGACCGGGCAAAGCCCGGACGGCCTGAAATGAGCCACCGCAAGCGGCGTCTCATGGGACCCCGACTCCGACGGCAGAGCGAACCGTCTCGACGACGCGCTCCTGAACCTCAACGGAAATGCCCGGCCAGAGGGGCACCGAAAAGTTCTCTTGCCCGGCACGTTCGGTCTCGGGCAGAGATCCGGGCTCCCACCCGAGGAAGCGCAGCGCGGGCTGCAGATGGAGCGGCGTCGTGTAGTAGACCGCCGAGGCGATCTCGGCTTCGTTGAGCGCCTCGCGGATGCGGTCGCGCTCGGGCGACCGGCACACGAACAAGTGGTAGACGTGGCCCGGTTCGTCTTCGGGAACCTGGACGAGCTCGCCGAGCCCGAGGTCGGCGTAGCGCGCCGCAGCCTCCCGGCGGCCGCGCGCCCAGCCGTCGAGATGGCCGAGGAAGAGGCGCAGGAAGGCGGCCTGGAGCTCGTCGAGTCGAGAGTTGTAGCCCACGAACTGGAAGTCGGTCTTGTCGCGTGAGCCGTGGAAGGCGAGCATCCGGATCTTCTCGGCGAGGACTTCGTCGTTGGCGGCCACAAGCCCTCCGTCGCCGAGGCAGAAGAGGTTCTTCGTCGGGTAGAAGCTGAATGTCGAGACCGGCGAGCCCGCGATCCCGGGCGACCCGAACGCCTGCGCCGCATCCTCGATCAGCGGCGGGCCGATCTCCGCGAGCTCGGCAACGGCCGCCGGCCGGCCGAACAAGTGCACGGGCATGATCGCTCGCGTTCGCGCGGTGACCCGGCCCGCTACGTCCTCCACGTCAAGGTTCAGGGTCCTGGGGTCGATGTCCGCGAAAACCGGTGTCGCGCCGCGGCGGGCAATGGACTCGGCCGTCGCGTAGTAGGTGAACGCCGGGCAGATGACCTCGTCGCCTGGGCCGATCCCGAGCGCATCCAGCACGAGGACCAGCGCGTCGGTCCCGTTGGCGACGCCGACCGTCCGCGTCACGCCCAGGTAGGCAGCCGCCTCCTCCTCGAAGGCGTGCACGTTCGGGCCGCGGATGAAGCTCGACGAGTCTAGGACGGCGTCGAACCGCTCCCGCAGCTCGTCTCTCAGTGGGCCGTACTGCGCCTGAACGTCAACGAGCGGGATCTTCGGCACGGCGGCTCAGTCTAGTAGTCCGACGATGACGGACTATCGCGGCCACGACGAGGGCGAGGATCGCGCCGATGACCAGGTAGTCGGCGTAGCGGAACGCGTGGTGGAACTCTTCCCACTTCGATCCGAGACCCCAGCCGATCGCGGCGAGACCGAAGCACCAGACGGCCGATCCCGGGATCGTCAGCAGCGTGTAGCGCCCGAACGGCATCCGCACGACGCCGGCCGGGATCGAGATGAACGAGCGGACCACCGGCGTCACGCGGCTGATCAGCACGGCGAGATCCCCGAAACGTTCGAACCAGTTCTCGGCGCGGTGGAGGTTCTCGGGCGTGAGATGCAGGAATCGTCCGCGGCGTTCGAGGAACGGCCGCCCGCCGTAAAGCCCGACCGCCCAGCCGGCGATCGAACCGAGGAGGTACCCGAGCGTCCCGGCCGTCGCCATCGCCACGTAGGCCCAGAAGTGCGAGTCGATCTTCTCTCCGAAGAGCACGACGTCCTGACCGGCGAAGGCCCCTGCGGCAACCGCGCCGGCATAGACCATGACGAGCTCGCTGGCCGCCGGAAAGACGGCGTCGATGAACATCAGAGCGAAGACCGCGTAGACGCCGTGGTCGCCGACGAGCGCCGTCAAAGCGTCCGTGATGGCACTCAGCACAGCGAAGAGTGTAGGAGCGTTACCGGGAGCGCCTGACGCGGAAGGAACGCGCGAGCTCGGTGCTTCCCGCGCTGGAGACGGCCGTCACCTTGGCGACGTACGTGCCCCAGAAGACCGCGCGGCGATTCGCGTAGCGCCCGTCCCACACGGCAGTGCCCTTCCCGGCGGGCAGCCGCACAGTGCGCAGGGTTCGCACGAGCTGTCCGGTCTTCGAGGTGATCGCGATGGTGACCTGAGCCGGGCGCGTGAGCTGGAAGCCGATCACGAGGCGGCCGCCGCCCTTCTTGCGGACCCGGACGATTCCGGGCCGGGTCGTGATGTACCCGAGCGTATTGTTGAGGCTGAAGCTGCGCTCGGCTGTCGAGCTCTTGCCCTGGTCGTCCACGGCGGTCACCGAGAAGCGCCAGCGCCCCTCGGGCTCCGGCGCGCCGCTCAGCTTGCCCGTCCAGTCGAACTTGTAGAGGCCGGGGCGCCGCTGGCCGGCGTCGATCGTGCGAGTGACGCCGCCTGGGCCGGTCAGGGTCATCGTAACTGTCGAAGGGCGGACGATCTTGTAGCTGAGCGTCTGCCGGTCGCCGGCTCCGTCGCCGTTCGGCGAGAACGACAGTTCAGGCTCCGGGGCGTAGACCCCGTAGTACATGACGTTCAAGGACTCGGCGACCATGCGCTCGCCGCCCGTGTCAGAGGGCCGGCTGAGGAGCTGGCCGTCGAAGGCCATTGTCGACGAGCCGCCGGCGTCCAGTGCCGAGGCAGTCACTGCCCCCAGCCGGATCATCGTCTGCGCCAACTCGAAGTTCGTCATGCCGGCCGAGTATCCCGGACGCCGGCCGTCGACGACGACCATGATGATCCGCCCGTCCGCCCGCTGGCCGACCGCCGTCCGCGGGTGCCGTCGGTTCAGGTGGTAGCTGCTGAAGTCCTCCAGCGCATTGAAGATCGGCTTGCCGTTGCGGACGAGCAGCGGCCCGCCTCCGAGCGCTTCTGGCACGTCGCTCCAGGAAGGACGGAGGATGAGTCGGGCCGTGACGAGCTGGCCGGGAGTCGCCTCGATCGCCAAGCGCTGTGCCTGCGAGCCTTTCGACGCGATTACGGCGCCGCCCGGCGGGATCGGCGTACCGCCGCGGCGGTTCTCGGTCACGAAGCCGACGAGGTCGGCGTTCGGCGTCGCGGCAGGGAAGGGTGAGAGCACGGCCTCGGTCACGCCGCTCGTCGCCGGCGTCGTGGGTCCGTAGGCAGGCGTGTACAGCGTTGTTCCGTTCGGCCCCGGCGGCCGGTTGACCAGATGGATCGGCCGACGCGGGCCGGAGCCCTGCCAGGTCGCGAGCATGGCGACCTTCTCGACGCGGAGTGCGCCGGTCAGGTCGACCCCGACCATCGAGCGTTTCGGATGCGGCGTCGTCTTCACCACCCCGTCCTGGATCAGCCCGCTGCTCGGGATGCCGTCAGCCCACGTGAAGAGATCGCCGTTGACTCCCGCGACGGTCGAGCTCTGCTCGGCGCGGCGCTGCATCGTCGTCACGCGCTCGCGGCCGAGCACCGAGCCGTTCGAGAGCACCGGCTGGAGCTTGTAAAGGACGCCGTCCGGCTTCGGCGCGCTGAGGATGTGCAGGCGCATCGGACCGAAGCGCGTGAACTGGAGGCGCTTCTCGTACGTCACGCCGGGCATGAGCGTCTCGATCGCACCTGTCGCCGGCGAAACGAAAATGCCTGCAAGCAGGCATGAAATGAGGATCTTGCGCAGCACGACCCGCGCGCCAGGCTACCCAAAAGGCCGCGCCTTTACAGGATCCTTGCATCGGTTGTTAGACGGCTGACGCCACGACCTCGCGCGTCCGGATGCGCGATCTGACGCGTCTGGGCCGGCTCGCGCCCCGACCCTGCGATCTCGTGGCATCAACCATCTACTCTGGCCCCGTGGACCGTGCGATCGAAGTTCGCGGGCTCGTTCGGGAGTTCAAGGGCGGCATCAAGGCCGTCGCGGGCATCGACCTCGATGTCGCGCCCGGCGAGATCTACGGGTTCCTAGGCCCGAACGGCGCCGGGAAGTCGACGACCGTGCACACGCTGACCACTCCGCTGCCTCAGACCGCCGGCTCGGCGCGGGTGGGCGGATTCGACATCGTCAAGCAGGGCCCCGAGGTGCGGAAGACCATCGGCGCTGCCCTCCAGGAGGCAGCGCTCGATCCACTCCTCACGGGCCGCGAGCATCTGAAGCTCCAGCTCGCGCTGCACGGAGTTCCGCGCGACCGGCGTGCGGCCCGGACCGACGAACTGCTCGAGCGCGTCGGCCTGCGCTTGGCTGCCGACCGCAAGATCGGCGGCTACTCCGGCGGCATGAAGCGACGACTCGACCTGGCCCTTGCGCTTGCCCACTATCCGCGGATCCTCTTCCTCGACGAGCCGACAACCGGGCTCGACGTCCAGAGCCGAAGTGCGCTCTGGGACGAGGTCGTGCGGCTGAAGCGGGAGGACGGCGTGACCGTCTTCCTGACGACCCAGTACCTGGAGGAGGCGGACGTCCTCGCCGATCGCGTCGGGATCATCGACCACGGGCGGATCGTGGCGGAGGGCACACCGGGGGCCCTGAAGAACGAGATCGGCCGGCCGACGATCGAAGCGCTGCCTGCGGACGGAACCGACAGCGGGACGCTCGAGCAGGTTCTCGGCCGCTTCGGGGCGCTACAGCTGTCCACTGCCGGCGTGGCCGTCCGACTCGACGGCCAGGGAGATCTCGCCGATGTCGTCCGGGCGCTCGACGCAGCCCACGTCCGCGTCGCCGACCTCCATCTTCACGCCCCGACGCTCGACGACGTCTTCCTCGCCAAGACCGGGCGCTCGCTCGAGGGCTCAGAGGAGGTGGAACCGGAGCCCGAATGAGCCTCGCTTCACAGATCTTCTATCTCGGGCGTCGATCGCTCATCCGAATCCTGCGCCAGCCGGCGAACTGGATCTTCCCGCTCATCTTCCCGCTCGCCCTGATGGCCGTGAACACCGGCGGCCTCCATGCGGCCACGAATCTCCCCGGCTTCCCGAGCGACTCGTTCGTCGCATTCTTCCTCGCCTTTCCGTTCATCCAGGGAGCACTCTTCGCGACCGTCAACGCCGGAGTCGACCTCGCCCGCGACATCCAGACCGGCTTCCTCAACCGGCTGGCACTGACGCCGATGCAGAACGCTGCGTTGCTCGCGGGGCACCTCGGCGGAGTGATCGTGATCGGTGCACTCCAGGCGCTGTGGTACCTCACCGTGGGACTCGTCATCGGTGTGAGGTTCGAGTCGGGGGCCGCCGGCGTATTCGTGATCTTCGTGCTCGCCGTTCTGATCGTCTTCGCCTTCGGGTCCTTTGGAGCCCTGGCCGCGCTGCGAACCGGCTCGACCGAGGCGGTGCACAGTCTCTTCCCGCTCTTCTTCGTCTTTCTGTTCATCTCGTCGATGAACCTGCCTCGGAACCTGATCGAGACGGAGTGGTTCCGGGTCGCAGCGTCACTGAACCCGGTCTCCTACCTGATCGAGGCGATCAGGAGCCTGGTGATCGAGGGCTGGAACGCAGAGGCGCTGGCGCTCGGTTTTGGGATCGCGATCGCGCTGTCGATCGTCGGACTGACGCTGTCGTCGCTCGCGCTGCGCGGAAGGATGGCGCGGACGTGAGGGCGATCCTGTCCGTCGCGGGCGCCGTGGCCTGGAGGATGCTTCACAACAACTTCTCCACGCCCTCGCTTCTCATCCCCGGGCTCGTCTTTCCGCTGTTCTTCTTCACGGCGTTCGCCGGCGGACTGTCGCGCGTGAACGACGTGCCCGGCTTCCAGTTCCCGGTCGGCTACACGGCGTTCCAGTTCGTGTTCGTCCTGCTCCAGTCCGCCGCCTTCGCCGGCGTCTTCACCGGCTTCGGGATCGTCCGAGACTTCGAAAGCGGCTTCATCCGTCGGCTGATGCTGGCGGCGCCTGATCGCCGAGGCATCGTCCTCGGCTACCTGTTCGGCGCGCTCGGGCGCTGGATGGCCACAGCGGCCGTGTTGACGCTCGTCGCGGTCGCGGTGGGGATGCAGGTAGGAGGCAACGGCGTCGACCTCTTCGCGCTCTACGGTCTCGCCGTCCTCGTGAACTTCTGCGGTCTGCTGTGGGCGTCCGGCGTAGCCATGCGGCTGCGGTCGGTGCAAGCCGGCCCGCTGATGCAGCTGCCAGTCTTCCTCTGCCTCTTCTTCGCGCCGGTCTTCGTTCCCGTCGCGCTGCTGGCCGACTGGTTGCGGGTGATCGCCCACCTGAACCCGGTCACGCTGCTGCTGGAAACCGGGCGAAGCCTGATCGCCGGCGACGCGACCCACGTTGCGGCCGCGTTCGCGACGGCGCTCGCGCTCGTCGGCCTCTTCTCCATCTGGGCACTCAGGGGCCTCCGGAAGGCCGAGGCCGCCGGTGGCTAAGTCGGCGCCGCCCAGTCGGCGCCTTAGTCGGCCGCACTGGCAAAGCCAGCACGGCCTTTTCTGGTCGGCGCCGCCCAGTCGGCGCCTTAGGTCAGCGCCTCTCGGACGCGGGCCTGGAAGCCCACGACGAGGCGCTCGCTCTGGGGGAGCAGCCGGCCCTCGGGGATGACACCTGAGCCCGCGCCGCGCTGCACGAGCTCGACGAGCCGCGCGTCCTCCCGCCCGACCTGGTCGTCGAATTCGAGGAACTCGGCGATCCACTCCTCCGAAGCGTCGGGCGCGAAGAAGTAGTCGAGGACTCGACGACTCCGGGCTGGCGCCAGCGGCAGGATGGGGCCGATCGAGAGGTTCGGCCGGCCGGGGAAGACGTTGATGCCGGTGTTCGGCCAGATGAAGTGGAACTGCCCGACGGGGAGCTCCGCGTCCTCGCGGCTTCGCAGCTGTCCGAACTGACTCCAGTGGCGGTCGCCGACAACCAGCTCGTACTTGTCTGGCGAGACGTCGACCACGCTCGAGAAGCCGGGATGGGCGACCGGGCAGTGGTAGCACTCGAGGAAGTTCTCGCAGGCGATCTTCCAGTTGGCGCCGACCTCCCAGTCCGTTCGGTGGTGGAACGGGAGCGCATCGACATCGATCCCGCCGTCGGCGAGGCGCTCCGGAATGTCTCCGAGCAGCTCCGACAGCTGGGGCGCGTCATCGTCGAGATTCACGAAGCGGAACGGCCCCCACGCTTCCATCCGCACGGGCACGAGGGAAAGCTCCTCCTGCCCGTCGAGCTCCTCGCCTCGCGGCGCCGACCGGAGGGAGCCGTCGAGGTCGTACGTCCAGGCGTGGTAGCCGCATTGCAGTGTCTTCCGGTCGCCGGCCTCCGCGACGACGACCGATCCGCGGTGCCGGCAGACGTTGACGAAGGCGCGCTCCTCCCCGTCGGCGCCCTTGACCAAGACAACCGGCACTTGGCCCGCCCAGCCCGGCTCGACGTTGCCCTGACCGAAGCAGCCGACGTAGTGCCAGGCGCTTCGGAAGATCGCTTTCTCCTCGCGCGCGAGCACCGCCGGATCCCGGTACCAGTCCCAGGGGATCGTGTTCATTCAGGACATCTTGCCGGGACTCGTTCTGGCCGACACGATGCTTCTCTGGTGAACAGCGGCGACGTGCAGCAACTCATTTACCGCGACGAGGTGCTGGGTATCCTCGGGGCATTGGCCGATCTAGTTGTCGCCGTACGCGCGATCCAACGAGTTCTCGAGGAAGATGGCGAAGAGGAAGAGGAGTAAGGAGGAGCTTGAGCGGATTCGCCAGGAGGCGGAGAACACGCCGAGCGTTCGCCTACTGCGCGCACTCGCCGCGAAAGGCTGGGCCGAACTCGAGGCGCGGCGCCTCGAGGAGGAAGCCGCCGAGCGCGGCGACTCGTAAGCCGGCCGCACCGGCAAAGCCGGCACGGCGCCGCCGAGTCGGCGCCTTAGTTCCAGACCTTGACATCCCGGTACAGCGTGTCGCGCTGAACTGGGGTCTTGCCAAGCGCACGGATCGCTCGCACGAAATCGTCGGTCGTCGCGCTGTGCGTCGTCCCGGCGGCCGAGACGACGTTCTCCTCGATCATCACCGAGCCGAGATCGTCGGCGCCGAATTCGAGCGCAACCTGGCCGATCTTCATTCCCTGCGTCACCCACGACGACTGGATGTGGTCGACGTTGTCCAGGTAGATCCGGCTGACCGCCTGCGTCAGGAGGTAGTCGAACGAGGTCGGCATCGAGTCCGACGGCACCTTCGCCGCGAGGCGGTTTCCATCCGACTGGAACGTCCACGAGATGAAAGCGCGGAAGCCGTGCGTCTCGTCCTGCAGATCGCGGATGCGGCGCATGTGCTCGACGCGGTCGGACAGGGTCTCGACGTGCCCGTACATCATCGTCGCCGTCGTGGAAATCCCGAGGCGCTGCGCGTGGCGCATGACGCCGATCCACTCGGAGGAGGTCGTCTTCTTCGGCGCGATGATCCTTCGGACGCGATCGACCAGGATCTCGGCGCCGCCGCCGGGCAGCGAGTCCATCCCGGCGTCGCGCAGCCGAGTCAGCGTCTGCGGGATCGTGAGCTTCGAGCGCCGCGCAATGTGCTGGACCTCCGGCGGCGAGAGCACGTGGAGGTGAACCTTGTAGCGCGACTTGATGGAGCTGAAGAGGTCCTCGTAGTACTCGATCCCGAGATCGGGATGGTGACCGCCCTGCATGAGGACGCCGGTGCCGCCGATCGCCAGCGTCTCCTCGATCTTCTTGAAGATCACCGGCTTCGGAAGCAGATAGCCCTCGTTCTTGTCCCCGGGGCGCCGGTAGAAGGCGCAGAAGTCGCAGTCGGTGTAACAGACGTTGGTGTAGTTGACGTTTCGGTCGACGATGAAGGTGATCCGCGACGGGTCCGTTCGGCGCGCGCGGAGTTCCTCCGCGGTGCGGCCGACCCGCACGAGGTCACGGGACTCCAGCAGCTCCAACGCGTGCGCGTCGGTAATCCGCTGGCCGTCGAGCGCTCGATCCAGAACGTCGCGGGCGCTCATAGCCGAACCTTCTGACTTCCGACGTCTCGACCGATCATTTCAGACGGCCGCACGGGCAGAGCCCGTACGGCCTGAAAGAGACATCGCAAGCGATGTGTCATGCGGGAACCGGCTCCTCGCGAGGCTCTTCGACCGGCGTCGGCGTGGGCACAGGCTCCTCGAGCGGCGTGATCTCGATTTCCTGCTCGGTCTCCGGGAGGCCGATGTCCATCGCCGACTCCTCTCCTGCGCGACGGCGTGAACCAAACGGTAGAGAGCGGATCGGCCAGACCCCGGTGCGGGGTCAGACCCACGGATGCCGCCCGCGACGAACCGGTCGCGACCCGGCATGAGGTCAGACCCCATTGCAGAACGACGCTCAGATCCTCGCGGACTTTCGTCGAGCCGCGGTGGGCGTTAGCCTCGCAATCGATGGCCAAGCAGCTCGCGCCCAGTTCCGACCTCGCAGCGGGTCGAACCGGGCGACGGCGCGGCTCGGGCTGGACGCTTCGGCGCCGAGCCGCCGCGTGGTTCATGGTCCTCGTCGCTCGGACGATCACGAGGAAGTCCGTTCGCTTCCTCGAGCGGATCGACGACGCCCGTCAGCGCATCTTCTTCGCGAATCACT
>JBKPGE010000091.1:0-10666 GCA_046729215.1 Actinomycetota bacterium
GCCGAGGGTGCGATCGACGCCGCCTCGATCCTCAAGCCGGCCCTGGCCCGCGGAGAGCTCCAGACGATCGGCGCGACGACGCTTGACGAGTACCGGAAGTACCTCGAGCGCGACGCCGCGCTGGAGCGTCGCTTCCAGCAGATTCGCGTCGACGAGCCGGCCGTGGACGACACGGTCGAGATCCTGCGCGGGCTCCGCGATCGCTACGAGGCGCACCATCGCTGCACGATCTCTGACGACGCGCTCCGCGCTGCAGCCGTCCTCGCCGACCGCTACATCCAGGACCGCCACCTGCCGGACAAGGCGATCGACCTGATCGACGAGGCCGCCTCGCGCATGCGCATCAAGAACATGAGCGCGCCGCCGCGGCATCGCGAGCTCGAAGAGGAGATCGAGAAGGTCCGCAGCGAGAAGGAAGCTTCGATCGAGGCTCAGGAGTTCGAGAAGGCCGCGTCGCTTCGCGACAAGGAGCGCAAGCTGACCCAGAAGCGCCGCGAGCTCGAGGAGACCTGGCAGAACGAGGAAGGCGGCGACAAGCCCGTCATCGGCGAGGACGAGATCGCCGACATCGTCTCGATGTGGACGGGCATCCCGGTGTTCAAGCTCACCGAGGCCGAGACCGCGAAGCTGATCCGCATGGAGGACGAGCTCCACAAGCGCGTGATCGGCCAGGAGGAGGCGATCGTCGCCGTCTCCAAGTCGATCCGCCGCGCCCGCGCCGGGATCAAGGACCCGAAGCGCCCCACCGGGTCGTTCATCTTCCTCGGCCCGTCAGGCGTCGGGAAGACCGAGCTGGCGCGGACGCTTGCCGAGTTCCTGTTCGGCGACGAGGAGGCCATGATCCAGGTCGACATGTCCGAGTACATGGAGAAGCACTCCGTGTCCCGCCTCGTCGGCTCGCCCCCCGGCTACATCGGCTATGACGAGGGCGGTCAGCTCACCGAGGCCGTGCGCCGAAAGCCCTACTCGGTTGTCCTGCTGGACGAGATCGAGAAGGCTCACCCGGACGTCTTCAACATCCTGCTGCAGATCCTCGAGGACGGGAAGCTCACCGACGCCCAGGGCCGCAAGGTCGACTTCCGCAACACGATCGTGATCATGACCTCGAACATCGGCGCCGGGACGATCTCGAAGAACCAGACCCTCGGCTTCTCGCTCGGCGACGACACGGGCCTCTCCTACGAGGAGATGAAGGACCGGATCATGGGCGAGCTCAAGAAGGTGTTCCGGCCCGAGCTCCTCAACCGCATCGACGAGGTCATCGTCTTCCACAAGCTCTCGCGCGAGGAGATCATGTCGATCGTCGACCTGCTGATGAAGCGGCTCGAGGATCAGATGGGCGAGCACCAAGCCGACATCGAGCTCACCGAGGACGCCAAGGAGCTACTCGTCGAGAAGGGATACGACCCGACGATGGGGGCCAGGCCTCTGCGCCGCGCAATCCAGCGCTTCATCGAGGACCCACTGGCCGACTTCGTCCTCGGGCGAACGATCCAACCCGGTTCGACGATCCTGATCAACCGGAAGCCCGATACGGACGACGAGGTCGACATCACAGTCATCCCGGGTGCTCTCCCGGCGCCCGAGGAGAAGGTCACCGTCCCCGCCGACGAGCCCAAGGGCGAGGACGGCGACGACGAGTCGCACGACCACTCCCAGGACTAGCAATTAGGTCGGCCCCGTGAGTCCCGGCCGCCTGGCAGGCGGGCGTCCGACGCTGCCTGCGCTCGCCGGAGCCGTGGCGATCGCGTTCTCCGGGATCCTCTATCGCTACGCCGACGTCTCTCCGTCGACCGGCGCGTTCTTCCGCTGCGCCTACGCCATCCCGCCGCTCCTGATGCTCGCCTGGTGGGAGGACCGCCGGCTCGGGCGGCGACCCTGGCGCATGCGCGCCTGGGCGTGGCTCGCCGGCGCGTTCTTCGCGGCCGACCTGATCATGTGGCACCGCTCGATCGAGTACGTCGGCGCGGGTCTCGCAACGGTGCTCGGAAACACACAGGTCGTGCTCGTGGGAGTGCTCGCCTGGCTGATCTACCGCGAGCGCCCAGCCGCACCGCTGCTGGCGGCGATTCCGGTCGCGATGGGCGGCATCGTGCTCATCTCGGGCGTGGTGGACGACGGGGCCTACGGCGATGACCCGCTGCGGGGCGTTGTCTACGGAGTGCTCACCGGCGTCGCGTACACCGGCTTCTTGCTCACGCTGCGACACGGCTCGCGCGACCTGCGGCGCGTTGCCGGCCCGCTCTGCGACGCCACCGTCGCCTCCGCGTTGCTGACGATCCCGGTCGGACTCGTCGTCGGCGACCTCGACTTCCTTCCGTCGGCATCGGCGCAGGGGTGGCTGATCGTCCTCGCCCTGTCCTCGCAGGTGCTCGGCTGGCTGCTGATCACCGTCTCACTGCCGCGGCTGCCCGCAGTGCTCACGTCCGTGCTCCTCACGCTCCAGCCGGTGTTGTCGGTGCTCTTCGCCGGGGTCTTGCTCGGCGAGAGCCCCTCGTCGCTGCAGCTCGCCGGCGTCGCTGCGATCCTGTTCGGGCTGCTGCTGGCCTCAGCTGCGCGGCGCGGCCGCGACATGGCTGAGACCGAGAGCGTCGGGCGACGGGCAGCCAAGCAGGGCCAGCGCGAGCAGGAGCTCGTCGCGTAGCAGCTCGAACACGTGCTGGACGCCGTCCGCCCCGCGCGTCGCGAGCCCCCAGATCACCGGACGGCCGATGAGCACGGCCTTGGCGCCCAGCGCCAGCGCAATCGCGACATCGGCTCCACGCCGTATCCCGCCGTCCATGAGGATCTCCATGCGGTCGCCCACGGCGTCGACGACCTCGGGAAGCGCATCGAGCGAGGCGACAGCCCTGTCGAGCTGGCGCCCGCCGTGGTTCGACACAACGACGGCGTCGCAGCCGTGGTCGGCTGCGAGGACGGCGTCCTCGGCGGTGAGTATGCCCTTGGCAACGACGGGGAGGCCGGCGTGCTCGTGGAGCCACTCAAGGTCGCGCCACGTCAGTTTCGGATCGATCAGCTGAGCAGCCGAGGCCGGCGTCACGACGCCGAGATCTCCCAGCGCCGACGCATAGACCTCCAACCGGTAGTCCGGATGAAGCGCGAAACCAGAGCGGAGATCGCGCTCTCTGTGCCCGAGTACCGGCAGATCGACGGTGAACATGACCGCCGAGTACCCGGACTCCCTGGCCTGGTCGAGCATCTGCTTCGTCAGCTCCCGGTCCGGGTGCCAGTAGAGCTGGAACCAGCGCGCCCCCTCGGAAGCTGCCTGGGCGACGTCGGCGGGGCTCGCCGTCGCGAAGGTCGAGAGGCACATCATCGTGCCGGCCGCTGCGGCACCGCGAGCGGCTGCGAGCTCGCCCTCCGGATGAGCCATCCGCTGGTAGGCGACCGGGGCGGCGATGATCGGCATTGAGAGGTCGGAACCGAGAACGGTCGTCGCCGCCGTCACCTCTTCGACGTCGACGAGAACGCGTGGACGGAGCCGCCAGCGATCGAAGGCCTCCAGGTTCCCCCGGACCGCGTGCTCGTCGCCGGCGCCCCCGGCGAAGTAGCCGAAAGACGCGTCGTCGAGGGCCTCCTCAGCGAGCCGTTCGTAGTCCCAGACGTTCAGAGGATCGTGCGTCAGCTCCACAGTCGGGAGAGTAGTAGCCGCTACCAGTCGGGGGCGCCGTTCGTTCCCCAGGCAGCGCGAGTGGCGTACCGCCGGTCGCTGCCGTCGGTGCGCATGGTCAGCACCTGCCCGCCCCGCTGGAAGGCAATCCGCCGGCCGTCTGGTGACCACGCCGGATTGCCTGCGCTCGCGGGAAGGCTCGACCGGAGCAGGCGAGCCCCTCGGCCGTTCGCGCCGACGATGGCGATCCGTCCGCGCGTGGAGTAGGCGATCCGACGGCCGTCGGGCGACCAGTCCGGCGAGAAGGACGCGTAGCCCCGCGTGACCCGGCGGACGCCGCGGGTCCTCAGGTTCAGGATCCAGATCTGGATCGAGCCGCCTCGGGTGCTCTGGAAGGCGATCCACCTTCCGTCCGGTGACCAGTCGGGGGCCAACTCGCTCGTCTCGGGGCCGCCGAACAGGCGTTGCACAGGGCCGCCTGCGGCGAGCACTACGAACAGGTCGAACGCCCCTGCGCGCCCGCGCCGGAACGCGATCCACCTGCCGTCGGGTGACCACGTCGGTTCGCCGTCCCCGGCCAGTCGCGTCAGACGGCGCTTGCCTCGGCCGTCGGCGTTCATCACCCAGATGCCCTGCCGGCCGGGGCTCGCGCCCGCGAACGCGATCCGCTTGCGGCGCGGCGACCATGCCGGCTGGTCGGCAGCTTGCGCGAGCAGCCTATGCCCGGCGCCGACAGGGGAGACCACGTAGAGGTCAGGCGGCCGCTGCGGGCTTGCCAGCCGCACGCTGCGGTAGACGATCGAGGGCTGGTGGGTGTCCGTCGCCGCGCCGGCGCTCAGCATGCAGCCGGACAGGGCCACCAGCCCGGCTGCGAGCAGCGAGACGGTTCTCATGTTCCGATCATCGCGGGCGCGGGAGACGAACGAATCGGGCGAGCCTGATCGGGCCGGCGGGTGACCCGATTTCCGCCGTTTCTAGCCGACGATCCTGGTCATCCGGCCCGTGGGGGCGTCGATCCTCCGAATGCTCCGCCCCTCGAACTCGCTGACGTACGCGTTGCCCGATCGGTCGACGTCCACCGAACTCGGGACCCTCAGTCCGCGACCGAGGTTGGTGCGTGTGCCGTTCGCTGCGATGCGGACGATGTGATCGACGCTAGCGTCGGCGACATAGAACGATCCATTCGGCCCTGCCTCGATGCAGACGGGCGCGCCGAATCCGGACGCGATCGTGGTCACGACCCTGGTGGAGCCGTCGATTCTCCTGATGACGCCGTTGTGGCTGTCCGCGACCAGCACGGTCCCATCGGGCAAGACGTCCAGACCGTGCGGCGCGCCGAACGCCGCGTTGCGTGCCGGCCCGCCGTCGCCGGAGTACCCCTCTCGGCCGACCCCGGCGAGCGTGTCGATGTGGCCGTCAGGCGTGACGATGCGGACGCCGTTGTCGTACTCGGCGATGTAGAGGTTGCCAGCTGCGTCGAAGGCGAAATCGCCCGGCCCGCCGAGCTGCGCGGCAGTCGCCAGGCCGCCGTCGCCTGCCGTGCCCCGTCTCCCATTGCCGGCGATTTGCGTCTTCGAGCCGTCCGGCTCGAACCGGTAGATCCGCGTCGCGTCGGCGACGTACAGATACCCGCCCGGCCCGAAGTTCAAGAACAGCGGGTGATCGAAGCCGCGGCCGACGACGGTGCGGGCCAATGTACGCAGGTTGACCTCGAAGAAGCTCGTGCCGTCCAGGTCCGGGACGATGAGGTCGCCGTGCTCCTCTGCGATCTCCAAACCATGGGGCCGCGAAATTCGCGGCCCCGCACCGCGGACGTCGAGTGATGCCAGGCGTGCCGTGCGGCCGGCGGCGCGCACGCTGAGCGTCCAGCGGCCTCCGCCCGGAAAGACGATTCGGGCACGAAAGAGCCCCGGCCGTGCCCGACGGGTCGTGAACGTTCGCGGTCCGATCTGACCGGTCGCGAGGAGGGTGGCGCGACCACTGAACGGGCGCTGCCCAGCGCGGATCGAGATCGTCGCCGTCCAGGGGCGGCCGGCGGTGACACCGCTGGCGTTCGTTTTCAGGATGGCAGCGATCCTTTTGGCAGGCGCTGCGGTGACCGCGGACCCGACCGGGAGCGCCACGAGCGAGGCGGCTGCGATTCGCAGCATCGACACCGTTACACCGCCTACACGCCTTTGGTTCCGAATCGGCACGAAGATCGTCCGTATCGCGGCCTAGAGTGCTTCGCGTGGCTCAGCGCGCTCTCAAATACGCCTGCTCCGAGTGCGGGCAGTCCACCGGACGCTGGCTCGGCCGCTGCCCGGGCTGTGGGAGCTTCGGGACGCTCAACGAGGAGTCGCGCGAGCCGACGCGCGCAAACGGAGCGGCCCCGCGGCCGCTGCTTCGACTCGTCGACGTCGAGGCCGAGGAGGCCAAGCGGATTCCAACCGGCGTGTCGGAGCTTGACCGAGTGCTCGGAGGTGGTCTCGTTCCCGCGTCGCTCGTGCTCGTCGGCGGCGAGCCCGGCGTGGGCAAGTCCACCCTGCTCCTCATGGCCTTGCAGGCGATGAGCAAGCAGCACCGGGCGCTCCTCGTCACCGGGGAGGAGTCGGCCGCACAGGTTCGGATGCGAGCCGAACGGCTCGGCGGGGCGGGCGCGATCGAGATCCTGGCCGACACCGATCTCGATGCCATTTGCGCGACGCTCGAGACCGAGAAGCCCGCGGTCGGCGTGATCGACTCGGTCCAGACCCTGTATTCGGCCGAAGTCGGGTCGGCTCCGGGCTCGGTCGCCCAGGTCCGCGAGGCGTCAGCCCGCCTGCTGCGCGTCGCCAAGGAGGCAGGCGTTGCGCTCTTTCTCGTCGGTCACGTGACGAAGGACGGCGCGGTCGCAGGCCCGCGCGTCCTCGAACATCTGGTCGACTGCGTGCTCCAGTTCGAAGGGGATCGCTACCACGCGCATCGCGTCCTCCGCGCGGCCAAGAACCGCTTCGGCTCGACGAACGAGCTGGGGGTCTTCGAGATGACCGGCGGAGGGCTGGTGGGGGTTCCGGATCCATCCCAGATCTTCGGCGCTGCGAGGGAAGAAGAAATCGGATCGGCCGTAGCATGCGCGCTCGAGGGCACGAGACCGCTGCTGCTGGAGGTTCAGGCTCTGGTCTCTCCGACGGATCTGGCCATGCCCCGGCGGGTCGGCACAGGTGTCGATCCGAAGCGGCTCGCCATGCTCGTAGCCGTCCTCACACGCCACGGCGGCATCGCGCTCGGACAGGCCGACGTGTTCGTCAACGTGGCGGGAGGCGTGCGGGTCGACGAGCCGGGCGCCGACCTCGCGGTCGCGCTCGCCATCGCCTCGGCGGCCCGAGGATCGCCGATTCCGGCCGGGACGGCGGCATTCGGGGAGCTTGGTCTGACCGGGCGCCTCCGGCCGGCGGCGCAGGCGGAGCGGAGGCTCGAGGAGTGCGCGAAGCTGGGTCTGGCGACGGCGATCGTTCCCGCGGCGACGAAGACACACCGAGGTGTCGAGGCCAAGGCGGTGGAGACGCTTCGTGAGGCGATCGGTGCGGCGCTCGAACCCCGCCGCTAGCAGGGATTTTCCGCAAAATCCCTGGAAACCGTCGCTTTTTTGGCCGTCTTTCGCTATACTGGTTTGTGTTCGCCGGCGGTCTCCTCACCCGCCGGCGGTTTGTCGTGTAATCGGCAAGGACTGGGAGGTTGGGTTGTACAAGGTCGGCGACAAGGTGGTGTATCCACACCACGGAGCAGGCACTGTCGTGAAGAAGGAATCGCGCGAGGTGCTCGGAGAGAAACGTGAATACCTCACGATTCAGATCATCCACAACGACATGACGGTCAACGTGCCGGCCGACAACTGCGAGACGGTCGGGTTGCGCAAGGTCATCAACGAGGAAACCGTCAAGGAGGTCGTCAAGGCGCTCACGGGCAACGGGACGACCATGCCGAAGAACTGGAATCGACGTTTCAAGCACAACCGGGACAAGATGAAGACTGGCGACATCTTCGAGCTCGCCGAGGTCGTACGAAACCTGTCCCTGCGCGACCGGGACAAGGGACTGTCCACCGGCGAGAAGCAGATGTTCGTCAAGGCCAAGAAAATCCTGATCAGCGAGCTCATGTACGCGAAGGGCCTCGACGAGGAGGAGACAGCCGAGTGGCTGGACGAGGTCCTCGTCTCGGACGCGGACTCGAAGAAGAAGCAGCACGCGAAGGCCGGCGCGGCCGCCTAACGCCGGCTTCCGCTTGATGTCAGTCTGGGCCGTCATCGTCGCGGCGGGCCGCGGCGAGCGACTCGGCCTGGACCGTCCAAAGGCGTTTGCCAACCTTGGCGGCCGTCCGCTCTTGGCCGAGAGCCTGGAACGGCTCGACACGTCGGATTGGATCGACACCATCGTCGTCGTCGCGCCGCCCGATTGGGAGGAGCCCGTGATCCTGCTGGCCGAGGAGCTGGGGTGTAGCAAGGTGAACGCGGCCGTTGCCGGGGAAGAGACCCGCGCCGCCTCGGTTCGTGCGGGACTGGCCGAGGTTCCGGACGATGCAGCAGTCGTACTCGTTCACGACGCGGCCCGTCCGTTGCTCGCAGAGGAGGTGATCGAACGCCTGCTCACGACGCTGCCCGAAGGCTGGGACGGAGTCATCCCGGGCGTACCGATCGCCGATACCGTCAAGCGCGTTGATCGCGACCAGGTCGTCGAGACGCTCGACCGGGATGGTCTCGTCGTCGCCCAGACGCCGCAGGCATTCGTCTGGCCGGCGCTTCGGGAGGCCGCGCGCGGCGGAGACGATGCCACCGACTGCGCTGCCCTGGTGGAAGCAAGCGGAGGCCGCATCAAGGTCGTTCCCGGCGACCGGCACCTCGTCAAGATCACCGACCGGTCCGACCTGGAGCTGGTCGAGGGCTGGCTCACACCCGCCGAGTGATCGTCGACTACCACATGCACCTGCGCGCGCCGGACGAGTCGCTCGACCACTCGGTCGAGGCGGTCGAGCGCTTCGTGGAGATGGCGTCCGAGCGCGGGATCGAAGAGATCGGCTTCACCGTGCACGTCTACTACTTCCAGGAGACGCGCTCGCTGTGGTCAGTGCCGTACCAGCTCGAGCGCTGCCGGCATCCGATCGAGACGTATGTCGAGGCAATCGTCGACGTGAAGCGCCAGGGGCTGCCCGTAAAGCTCGGTCTCGAGGTCGATTACGTTCAGGGCCGCGAGGAGGAGACGCGCGACCTCCTCGCTCCGTATCCGTGGGATTACCTCACCGGCTCGATCCACTTCATCGGCGGTCACGGGGTCGACGGCGAGCCCAGCCTCGTCGCCGCGGTCGGCGTAAAAGAGGCGTGGCGGCGGTACTGGGACTCGCTCGAGCATGCCGCTCGGAGCGGCCTCTTCGACACGCTCGCCCATCCCGACCTCGTGAAGATGTACGGGGACGAGCTTCACTGGGACTGGAGCTCGGTCGTGGGTGGGCTTGACGGCGTCTACCTCGAGGTCTCGAGCGCGGGCCTACACAAGCGTCACGGCAAGCTGTATCCCAACGTGGAGTTGCTCGCCGAGGCGAACGCGCGGGGCGTGCCGATCACGCTCGCCTCGGATGCACATGTGCCTCAGAACGTCGGTCGTGATCTCAATCGGGCGATCGAGCATGCGAGGGCCGCCGGCTATGAGTCGGTCACCGTCTTCGAGAGCCGCGCCCGTCAGGAGCCGCTCGAGTGAGCGAGCTTCGGATCGGGCTGGGGGTCGACGCGCATGCCTTCGCCGATGGGATCCCGCTCGTCCTTGCCGGCATCCAGTTCGACGACGATCGCGGGCTCGCGGGCCATTCCGACGGCGACGTCCTGACGCACGCGTTGATCGACGCTTTGCTCGGCGGAGCCGGGCTCGGCGACATCGGGACGCTCTTCCCCTCTGACGACGACTCTCTGCGCGGCGTGTCTTCGCTCCTTCTGTTGCGGAACGCCTACGGCAAGGTGACGGCCGCCGGTTGCGAGCTCGTGAACGCCGACTGCGTGCTCATCGGCGAAGAGCCTCGGATCGCGGACCGCCGCGATGACATGCGCGCGCGGCTGGGCGACACGCTCGGAGTGGAGGCGGATCGCATCGCCGTCCATGCGACGACAACCGACCGGCTCGGTTTCACCGGCCGCCGCGAGGGACTGGCCGCGCAAGCCGTCGCCCTCCTGACCCGCTGAGCCTGGTCCCGATCGGCCGGCGGCACGCCGACCCCGCTCAGCGCGGCAGTTGGGCGATTCCGGCGTGGACCTCCACGAGCCCGTCCCGTTCGAGCGACGCCAGCGCCTCCGGGTCGAGGTCTGCGGAACGCTCGGCTGCGACGAGTCGGAGCGTCTCCGCCCGGCGCTGGCGGAACGATCCTTCGAAGCGCGACTGCTTCCGAAGCGGCTCATACCGCCGGCCGCGCGAGGGGCAGCCCGCAGCCAGCGGACAGACCCGGCAGCGCGGAACACGTGCAAGGCAGACCTCGCGGCCGAGATCCATCAGCGCCTCGGCCGACTCCGGCCCGAACGAGCCGCCTGTCCGCTCCATCACCCGCCGGACGTTGGTATCGAGAGGAAGCACGGGCTCCCCGAATGCAAAGCGGCGCACAGCCGCGGCTGTGTACTCGCCGACCCCTGGGAGCTCCGTCAGGTCGTCCGGCCACCCCTCACCAGCAACGCGCTGAGCCGCCCGGTGGAGCTTGACGACCCGCCGGTTGTAACCCAACCCCTGCCAGGCTCGAATGACGTCGCCGGAACTGGCGCCGGCGAGCGTCTCCACGGTCGGCCAACGCTCCATCCAGGCCTCGAACCGCGGCACGACCCGCGCAACCTGCGTCTGCTGGAGCATCACCTCCGACACGAGCACCGCATACGGATCGCGGCGCCGGCGCCAGGGAAGATCAAGGCGATGCGTCTCGTGCCAGGCTAGGAGCGTCGCTTCCACGGACCGGGAGCGTACTCAGGAAGCGGCGTCGATGAGGCCGAGGAAGCGAGCGACCGCCGCGGTCCGGGTGCTGACACCCAGCTTGGCGTAGACGTTCTCGAGATGCTTCCCGACGGTGCTCGGG
>JBKPGE010000092.1:0-5283 GCA_046729215.1 Actinomycetota bacterium
GCCGCCGCGCGCCACGCCTGGCGCGAGGCCTACGACGCCTACTCGGGCGCCGACAGGAAGGATCTGACCGCGGAGGACCTCGAGCGCTTCGCGGAAGCGGCCTGGTGGATGGGAAGACTCGAACAGGCGATCAACCTGCGGGAGCGCGCCTACGGGGGCTTCGCGGGTGCGGGCGACACGTTCAACGCTGCCCGGCTCGCGCTCGTCCTGTCCTGGGACCACTCCGGCCGCGGGGCGTTCGCCGTCGCGCAGGGGTGGTTCGCGACTGCCGAGCGGCTGCTCAATGGACAGCCTGAGTCGGCGGTGAACGGCGTCCTCTCGCTCACCCGCGGGATCGACATGATGTTCGCCGGGGAGAGCCTCTCCGAGGCGATCGCGAATTTCGACGTTGCCTACGAGCTCGCCGGACGCTTCGGCGACCGCGACACGCAAGTGATGTCCCTGGTCGGCAAGGGCCGTGCGCTCGTCAAGGGCGGCGACGTGGAGCAGGGGCTCGCGCTCATGGACGAGGCCAGCGCCGCAGCGGTATGCGGCGAGCTCCAGCCTTATTCGACGGGTCTTGTCTACTGCATCACGATCAGCTCGTGCCAGGACCTCGGCGACTATCGCCGGGCCGCCGAGTGGACCGAAGTAGCGAATCGATGGTGCGACCAGCTCGACGTGACCGGCTTCCCGGGCGCCTGCCGCATCCACCGCGCCGAGATCATGCGGCTGCGCGGTGACCTTGTCGGAGCCGAGAAACAGGCTATGGAAGCATGCGAGGAGCTCCACGACTTCCAGCGCTCGATCACGGCAAGCGGCTACTACGAGATCGGAGAGATCCGCCGCCGGCTCGGCGACTTCGCCGCGGCCGAAGAGGCGTATCGGAAGGCCGACGAGCTCGGGCGGGACCCGCAGCCCGGTCTCGCGCTCCTTCGACTCGCCGAAGGGAAGATCGATGTCGCGGTTGCAGGCATTACCCGGACGCTCCGGGAAACGAAGGGGCCTCTGCCCCGGCTACAGCGTCTCCCGGCGCAGGTGGAGATTGCCGTGGCAGCGGCCGACGTGAACACCGCCCGTGCCGCTCTGGCCGAGCTCGAGCAGCTTGTCGACTCCTACAAGATCGGCGGTCGACGGACCCCCGCCTTCGACGCAACGATTCATGTCGCGACGGGCCAGATCAAGATTGCGGAGAACGACGCGAATGCGGCAGCCCGCTGTCTCCAGCAAGCACGGAAAGAGTGGCAAGACGTGGGCGCGCCATACGAAACCGCGCAGAGTCGGATGCTCCTCGGCATCGCCTTCCGGCGTCAGGGGGACGAGCACGCGGCGACGGCGGAGCTCGAGGCTGCTCTCGCGACGTTCGAGCGCCTGGGAGCGAAGCTCGACGAGGAGCGGGCGAAGGAGCTCCTCGGAAGGCTCCAGGCACGACGCACTTTTGTCTTCACCGACATTGTCGATTCGACGAAGCTGCTCGACGCCCTCGGCGAAGCGAAGTGGAAGAAGCTGCTGGCCCGGCACGACGAGCTGCTGCGGTCGCAGATCGGCAAGCACGGTGGCGAGGTCATCAAGCAGACCGGCGACGGCTTCTTCGCCGCGTTCGACAATCCCAACGCAGCCATCGAGGCAGCCGTTGGGATCCAGCGCGCGCTGGCCGCGGAGCTCGTCGCGCCGGACATAAGGATCGGAGCCCACACCGGCGGCGCGTTCCACACGGAGGGCGACCGCAGGGACTACGGCGGGCAGGGCGTGCATGTCGCCGCGCGCATCGGGGCCGCGGCCGGCGCCGCTGAGATCCTCGTCAGCCGTGAGACCCTCGACGGGGTGCCGATGGCGTTCCGCATCTCAGAGCCGCGGGCGGAGCAGCTGAAGGGCTTCGAGCAGCCCGTCGACGTCGTCTCGGTCGATTGGCATTAGACCGGCCCGGTCAGAGCCTCCGCCGCAGGGGAGGCCCCGACACCGAACGCGGTTTTCCGGAAGCGATCGCCGTCGCGTTTGCCAGCCGTATTGCTATCGGTATCGGCAGCTCAGTCGAATCACCTGAGCGGGCGGTCCATCGGGTGGTTCGCACTACCCGTCCGGTAGACGCGGTTGCCAGGTCGCGCCGCGATACTGGCGGCCCTTATGAGCACGCTTGTCCTCGTCGGACCGGAAGGCCAGATCGTCTGCGAACGCTGCGAGGTCGCCGACCGCCCCCTCAGCCGGATGCAAGGTTTGATCGGGCGCACGAGGCTGCCCCGTGGTCGCGGCATGCTGATCCAGCCCACATGGTTCGTGCACACCGCATTCATGCGCTTCCCGGTCGACCTCATCTTCCTCGACCGCGACCTGCAGGTGCTCGCGGTGAGAGGCCACGTGCAGCCTTGGCGTGCCGCCGGGCACCTTCGTGCCCACTGCGTGCTCAAGCTGGCAGCCGGGGAATCAGCAGCGCTCGCGCTACAGGTCGGCGACCAACTCGCCTGGGGATCCCTGCCCCGTAATTCGGGCTCCTTTACCGTTTCTTAACGAGCAGCTCATCCGTTCCGTAATTCCGGCGGAAAAGTTGACCCGAACGCGTCAACGGCGTGATGGGTCCCAACTGGCACGCTCAGTAGCAAATGGACGCCGCAGTTTCGAGCACGCGTGTAGTCATCGCCGATGACCATCCGCTGATGCTCAACGCGACGAGCCAGGTCTTCGAAGACGCAGACGGGTTCGACGTCGTCGGCAAGGCGACGACGGGGCACCAGGTCGAGCCGCTCGTCTCGAGGACGAGACCGGACGTCGTCCTTATCGACATCCAGCTTCCGGGCATCGACGGCCTGGTGTGCCTGGCGCTTCTGCGCGAGCGACACCCGAATGTTCCGGTCGTCGTCTTCTCGGGCCGCGATGACCGCGAGACGATCGAGGCGGCATTGCGTGGAGGCGCCGTCGCGTACGTCAAGAAGTCGATCGACCCGCGCGACCTGCCTGCTGTCGTTCGCCAGGCGCTCGGGGGGAACGTCTACTGCACGACGCCTCAGGTGAGCCACGAGACCGTGGCGCGCGTCATGCGAGAGAACCACCAGGAGCAGATCCGGCAGGAGCTGGGCCTGACCCCTCGCGAGGCCGAGATCCTGTCAGCCGTTGCGCGAGGCCTGTCCAATCGGGCGGTCGGCAAGGAGCTCTTCCTCTCCGACCAGACCGTGAAGTTCCACCTGCACAAGATCTATCGGAAGCTCCGCGTCGCCAACCGCACGCAGGCGACGAAAGTCGCGCACGAGCGCGGGCTCGTATCAGGCGCCGCGTACGCCTAACTGATGAGCGGGACCCCGTGTGGGGTCCCGCTCATCCACGCACTACGGTGTCAGAGAGACAACGAACTCGGAAGCCGGGTCGGTCGCCTCGGTCTTCGTGAACAACGAGAGGAACTGACTGCCGGCCTTCGAGAGGCCGATGTAGTCGCCAAGGAACAGGCCTCCGGCATCGGGCGCCAGCTTCTGGTCGAACGACGCGTCTGTTGCCCGCGTCTCCGTCCACGTTGCCCCGCCGTCATGCGAGTGGAGGAACCAGTAGTCCGTCGGCAGCGTGGCTGGATCAGGCGTGTTGAAACGCAGGTCGTAGTGCGTCACGCCGATCGTGCCGTCGGCCAGCGCCTCGACCGCAGGCGTGAACGCCTGCACGTCGGGTCGTGTGTTGATCCGGACCGGCGCCGACCAGGTGACGCCGCCGTCGAGCGACTTCGAGAACGCAATCGCGGACCCGGACGGGGCAAGCGAAGCGTCCTGCCAGACGACGAGAGCTCACCGTTCGGCCCAGCGTCGATGTCCGGAATGATGTCGCCGGTTCGGAGCGGCGTGCCGTCGTCGGGGTCGCTCACGAACCCCGGCAGGTACTTGCTCACCGTGATCGGGTCCGACCAGGTCCCTCAGGACGCGTTGAGGTAGACGCTGGAAGCTCACCCAATGCAAGCGTGGAGACCCCCGCCTCAGCGGGGGCCTCACCCGCCTACTTCTTGCCCTGTCCGGGTGGAGCGCCGCCGTGACCGGGGGCGCTTCCGGAGTGTCCGGGCGGGCTCCCGGCCTGGCTCGACGCGGTGTCGCTATGACCCGGTGCCGTGCCGCTGTGGCCGGGCGCTGTGCCGTTATGACCAGGCGCGCTGCCGCTGTGGCCGGGCGCTGTACCGTTGGAGTCGGACGGGTTGCCAGTCTGGCTCGATGGCGTACTCGGGTGGATCGGATGGCTCGGCGCCCTCGTAACGTGGGCGGGCCGATTGGTGCTTTTGCCAGGCGCGCTTCCCGAGCGACCGGGTGCGCTTCCGGAGTGCCCCGGAGGGGTCGCAGCGTGGCGAGCGGCGGGGCCGCTGTGCCTGTGCGAGCTTTCAGCGGACCGATTCGCCTTCTTGGCCTTCTTGGCCTTCTTGGCGTGCTTCATTCGCTTTGCGTGCGAGGCCTTTGTTGCCTTCGTGGCAATGGGGCAAGGACCGACGCTGTCGTTGTGGCGCAAATGCGCCGGAAGCGCATTCCGCGAAACCGTGATCGTCACGAACGGGTGCTTCTTCGAATGGGTGTGGTGACAGATGGTCACCTTCTTCGCGTACTGGGATGCCGATGCCGGCGCACCCGACGGTGAGACTGCTGCCGCGATGGAAGCAAGCGCGCCGACAACGAGAGCCGCGGTCGCGCCGATGACGGTGCTTCGGCGCCAACGCAACCTCGAAGATCGTGTCATAGCTCCTGGCTCCTTTTCTCGCTTTCGCGGTTGTTCCCCTGCCAGCGCGAAAGTGTCACCGGCTAAGCGCGTCACGGCCGTAAAGGTTTTGTAAAGCCGCGAGAGCCGGCCAGAGCGGTGGCGCTCGACTGCGCGGGCGAATGAGGCATCGCTACCCTCGACCAGTGACGCACGCGGGAGACGTTGGCACCGAAATCGCACCGGAAGTCGCGGACGATCCTGAGCTCGCCGCGAGCGTCGACGATCTCCTACACCGCGCCTGCAGCCTGGCACGAGCGCTGACCGGCGCCGAGCAGGCTGCTCTCAAGGTCGACCTCGACGGCGATGGACACGCGACCCGCAAGTTTTTCAACCTGAGCGATCGCTACTCCCAGTGGCGCGACTACCGCGTCGATCCGCGCGATCTCGGGCTCCACGGCCTTCGGCTGGAGCCCGGTCAGGTGGTGCGTCTGACGCAGGAAGAAGTGGAGGCCCACCCGGACTGGATCGGATTCGGTGACGAGGCCGGCAGGCATCCGCCGATGCGCGGCTGGCTGGCGACACCCGTCTGTGGCGAAGACGGCCGCGACTACGGGCTCCTCCAGCTCTCGGACAAGGCCGGAGGAGCCGAGTTCA
>JBKPGE010000093.1:0-7137 GCA_046729215.1 Actinomycetota bacterium
TGTGGCTGTTGTAGTGCTCAACGAAGATGCGGAGCACACGCTCGAGGTGGCGACGGTTCACGATTAGGAGCCAGTCCAGGCATTCGGCACGGACGGTTCGCACGAAGCGTTCGGCGACAGCGTTCGCCTTCGGCGCCTGCACGGGCGTTTTGATGATCTCGATCAGTTCGCTGGCGAAGACGGCGTCGAAGTCGCGGGTGAACTTGCTGTCGCGGTCGCGGATCAGGAAGCGAAACCGTGAGCGCTGTTCGTGGAGCGTCCAAGCGAACTCGCGCGCCTGCTGGGTGACCCAAGCGCCAGTCGGATTCGCGGTACAGCCCACCAAGTGCACACGCCGGCTGCCGAGTTCGATGACGAAGAGCACGTACAGCCGCTGTAGCGCGATCGTCTCGACGGTGAAGAAGTCAAGGGCGAGCATGCTCTTGGCCTGCGCTCGCAGCAAGGCACGCCAGGAGAGACCGTCCTTTGCTCCGGCCGGGCCGAGGCCCGCTTGGCGGAGCATCTTCCGCACCGTGGTGGCGGAGACGTAGAAGCCGAGGCCGTTCATTTCGCCAACGATCCGCTGGTAGCCCCACCGCGGATTCTCGCTCGCGAGTCGAAGCACCAGCTCCCGGATCTCGCCGCCGATCGGAGGCCGCCCACTCCGAGTGTCGTACGTCCAGCGGCGGTGACAAGCCGCCGGTGCCAATGCAGCAACGTGGTCGGCGACAACAGAAACGACCGCCGGCTCGACCGCGGCAAGAGCCGACTCGCGGCAGCGAGGAAAAGGCGATCTCGTGGCGTCAGCTGCGGTCGCCTTGTCTGCCGCCGCAGCACCGACAGCTCGTGCCGCAGCACAACGATCTCGAGCTCCTTGAAGTCATCGCTGCGAGGGCGCAGCGATACGAGCTGGAGCACGCAGCGGAATGCCAGGTAGCAGAGCGACCAGAACAAGAACCAACTCCTCGGAATCAGCGGGACGGGCGGACGAGTCTAGGGCCGACACGAAACCGAGTTAACGCACCCCACAGGCTGTGAAGGGACCCCGGAAACCCCGTCGCGCTTGACCTTCGACCCGGATTCGTGCTCATCTACACAAGGACCTGCGGCTCCAAGGAAAGGAGAAAGATGAGGAAGGCGAGCCTTTGCGCGATGCTTCCGACTGCGGCCGCGATCGCGCTCGCAATACTCGCGGTGCCGGCCGGCGCGGCCACTGACACGATGGCGACCGGGCTGGACAATCCGCGGGGCATCGCCGTGGCACCCGGAAAGGTCGTCGTCGCCGAGTCGTTGACCGGAGCGATCACCCGCCTGCGCGGCGGGAAGAACGCCCCGTCGGCGCTGGCGACGATCACGAACAACGTTGTCGACGTGGCGATGACGGGCAACGGCTGGGAGAGCTACGTCGTGACCGGCGGCGTGGAGCCACCCGCACCGACGCCGCCGTCCGGCCGGAAGCTGTACCACGTGACGTCCAACGGGGACGTCGAGTTGCTGGCGGACATCGGCGCCTACCAGCTCGGAGATCCCGACCCGGACAACGCCGACGCGAATCCGGACACCGAGGCCAATCCGAACGGGCTTGCGCTCCTCGGTGACGGGCGGGCGCTGGTCGCGGACGCCGCGAACAACGACCTGCTGCTCGTCGACGAACAGGGTCAGATCACGACCGTCGCCCGATTCAAGCCCCAAGCCGTGCCCTTCGCGGGAGGCACCGTCACCGTCGAATCGGTCCCCACGGCCGTGGCCGTCGGCCCCGACGGCGCGTACTACGTCTCCGAGTTGAAGGGCGCGCCCTTCCCGCCGGGCACTTCCCGCATCTGGCGGATCGCGCCCGGCAGCGTCGGCGCGACGTGCGACCCCCTGCACGACCAGACCGGGCCGTGCAAGACGGTCGAGAAGGGCTTTTCCTCGGTCATCGACGTGACGTTCGGGCCGGACGGGACGATGTACGTCCTTGAGATCGGGCTCTTCCACGCCCCGCCGCCGTTCGGCGCGCTTTGGGCGGTGAAGAACGGCACCCGCACCGAGATCGCGCCCGGGACACTGCTTGCGCCCGGCGGTGTGGCGGTTGCAGAGGACGGAGCCATCTACGTCACGACCGGAACGGTGTTCGGACCGGACGCCGGCTCCGTGGTGCGGTTGAGTTGACGGTGCTCGGCAGACGTTTCTAGCAGGGTTGGGGGAACCTTCCGGTTCCCCTAGCCCGCTCCACTGGCCGGCTTCGCGGACAGGCGGCTCCGCGGCCTCTCCGGCCCTCCAGGGCTGCCAAAGAAGTGTGGGGTGCGCAAATTCGGTTTCGTTGGAGGTCGGCGGGTGGAGGTCGAGATACCCCGCCACGCTCGGCGGGGAATACGAGCACGCTCTGCCGACTCGATGGCTGCTGTTCGATCGCTTCGAGCGCGATCGCCTGCAGCGGCACCGCTCTGTGGCTGGCCTCCGTTTTCGGGCACTTCAGCCGACCCTTCGTGAACGAGCGGTGGACGTAGACGACCCGCGCCTCGAGGTCGACGTCGCGCCGTTCGAGCGCCAGCCATTCGGCCGGCCGAAGCCCAGTGGCAGCTGCGAAGATGACCATCGGCCCGAAAACGGGTGAGAGATTCGCGGCGACGGCATCGATCTCGGCCCAGGACTCGAACGAGCGTTGTTCTCTGCGCCGCGGCGACGGGTTATCGACACCGAGTTTCGCCGGGTTGACCTCGATCATTCCCCAGACGACTGCCCGCGCGAGCACCTGGCGGAGCGCCTGCGTCGCGTCGAAGCGGTAACCGGGCGAGAGCGGGATCCGCCAGGCGGCGATCTCCTCCGAGCGAAGCTCACTTACCGGCCGGTCGCCGAAGGCGGCAACCGCCTTCCCGAGCAGCCAGCGCAGCTTCTCGATCGTCACTTGGTCGACGTCGTGCTGCGCCAGGTACGCCTCCACCAGATCGGCGAAGGTCAACGATCTCGCGAGCCGCCGCTCCCGCCGCAGCCGCTCGAGCTCCCGCTCCAAAGCCTCCGCCGCATCCCGCTCCGAGGCGAACCCGCCACGCTGCACGCGCTTCGAGCGGCGGCCGCCCACCCGGTAGCGGAACGCCCACAGCGGCGCTCCGTCGCGACCCGTTGCTTCAGCCGGAACACCTGACCGTGCTGGGACATCCCACTCACCCCTTTCGTCGAAGGAACGAGGTGATCGTGATCTCAGTGCACCGCACGTAGAACGGCGCGGCGCTCACGAGCAGCCCGAAGGCAGACCGGCGCTTGGTTAGGTCGTTACATGTACACGCGCGCGCGCGAGGGCGGGACCGACTGAGAAACCTGATCGCCGAGGTGGCGAGCAAGCGGCCCGAGGTCGTGCGACTCGATGGGTGTGTGGGCGGCGAGCACGCTCGCCGCCCACAAAGGTCGAGCGCTCTAGTAGCCCGCCCCGAAGGTCGATCGGGGCACGATTCCGAGCACCTGCTGCTGGTAGTAGACGGGCCCGCCGCCGTCGGCGGTCACCGTTGGCGAGGGGTAGTGCGTCGAGACCGCGTACGTGTAGACGTTGCCGTTCGAGATCGCGAGCCCGAAGTAGTCGCCGATGAAGCCGCGGCCCGTCGGGCACGGATCGTTGTGTCCGGCGCACGCGTACTGGGTGATCCCGTCGACCTTTTGCTGCGACTGGTCGGGATCCCAGGTGAACTGCGAGACCCGCACGTTGCCGCCGACCGGCACGGCACCGGCCGCCGTTCCGGCGTCCTTGTACGCCTGGAGCGAGACGTCAATGCAGGTGTTTGCGTCGCCCACGTGCTGCGGCAGGATCGACGGGTCGTTCGGGCACGTTAGCTGGCGGTCGTAGAAGGCGACCGCGACCGCGCCGCCGGGACCCGCCGCGACGGAGGGCTGGAACTGATCGGTCGTGGCCGAGTTCGGCGCATCGTTCACCGTCTGCACGGGCGACCACGTGAGGCCCCCGTCGGTGGACTGCCGGAACTTGACGTCGAACTGGCCGGACGCAGCGTCCCAGTCCTCGTAGGTCAGGTAGACGTGGCCCGGATAGGTCTGACTGGCGGTGAAGCTCTCGATGATCCCGTCGCGGAAGTTCGTGTTCGGGAGGAAGCCGTTCGGGTTCTCACCCGGTGTCGCCGCCTCCACGAACGGGCCGAAGGTGACGCCGTCGTCGAGCGAGCGCGTCACGTACACGTGCCCGACGCGGTTCTTGTTGGTCGTGTCGAAGCCGCCTACGAACGCCACGTAGAGCGTCCCATCGGCTCCGACGGACGGGTAGACGTACGTCGTCGCCGGGGTCGTCACGCCCGGAGCCGTGATCGTGATCGCCTTGCGGAACGTGAGCCCGCGGTCGGCGGAGACGGCCAGTCGAATCTTCCCGTTCCCGGCCGCGCCGTTGAACGTCGTCCACGCCGCGTAGACGTGATCCTGAAACCGGGTGCCGACGAAGTGATTGACGGCCACCCACTGCTTGTCCTCGACATGGCCGAAGGCAAGGCTCGTCTGATTGTTGTTCGGCTCCAGGTCTTCGCCCCCGTTGCCCTTGATCCAATGGGCGCCGAGGTCGTCGCTGTACGAGACGTCGATCGCGCCGTTCGGGTGCAGGCCGCCCTCCCAGAACGCGTTGAACGGGAGCGTCACCTGGTACGCCCGGCCCTGGGTGTCGAAGTCGACGTTCGGGTCGGTGTTGTTCGTCCAGCTGGGCGGCATGTCCTGCGTGCCGGTCGAGACGCAGTCGTACCCCTGGACCTGGTTGGATCCCGTCACGGCCCCGTTCTGGAAGGTGACCGTGCCGAGATGGAAGTCGTAGAAGGTGCTGTACTTCTCGAAGAAGATCTTCGAGTTGCCGATCAGCGTCTCGGTGCCGGGCTTGACCGCGATCCAGGACTCGGAGCGGTTTGCGTTGTAGAGCCCGCTCCGGCAGGTTCCGGGATCGGGCCGGGTCGCGCCCGGCGGGACCGGATAGCCGCCGCCGGTGATGACGCCGTCTGCGACGACGTTCGTCCCGACGGGTGTTTGCCATGACACGGCGGACGCCGCGCCGGCCATGACCAACGCGCTCGCGGCTGCGAGCGCGACTGCTGCTCCTTTCATCTCGTCCCCCTTGTGGTCGAGGGCTTCCCAAGCACCGGCAAGTCTTACAGGTGGCCCGTGCTCGGTCGGCGGCACGCGGCGAGCACCACGGTCGCCGCCCAGGAACGGACGCTCGCCGTCAGCGGCAGAGACCTGTCGGGTGCGCAAATCCATCCGTCACGCAGCCCGGGTGTATCCGTGGATCAGTCGGCCAAGCCGGTCGCGGCGGTGGAGCTGATCTGATGGGTTCGAACCGGCAAGGCGTAGGCGAGGTCGTGGCGTAGGTGGTGATAGCCCGAGAGCGCGGTGTGGCCTGTGGGTGTTGTGGTGGTCGACGTAGACGCGCAGGACGCGCTCGAGCTGGCCACGGCTTGCGATGAGGAGCCAGTCGAGGCAGTCACGGCGGACGCTGCCGATCCAGCGTTCGGCGAGCGCGTTTGCCTGCGGCGCGCGAAACGGAGTGCGGATGATCCGGACGCCCTCGCTGCGGAAAACCTCGTCGAAGGCATGGGTGAATTTGCAGTCGCGGTCGTAGATCAGAAAGCGTGCCGGTGTCGCTCGCTCGGAGTGAGCAGGCGAGCTGCCGGGCTTGCTGGGTCGTCCAGCCTCCGTCGGGATTGGCGGAGCAGCCCGCAAAATGGACACGCCGGCTGCTGAGTTCGAGGAAGAAGAGCACATATAGGCGTCCGAGCCAGAGCGTCTCGACAGCGAAGAAATCGCAGGCGATGATCGAGTCGGCGTGCGCACGTAAGAAGGCCCGCCAGCCGAGCTGGGCACGACCACCGGCCGGGGAAACGCCGGATTGCCGCAGGATCTTGGCGACCGTCGTTGCCGAGACGCCGACACCGACGCCGGCGAGTTCACCGACGATCCGCTTGTAGCCATATGCCAGCGCCAAGCAGGATCGCCGGCGCAGGAGCGAAGAGCAGCAGTCCCACAACGCGCAAGCCGGAAAGCAGATCGCGCGCCCGCTCGACATCACCCGCCCGCACGATCTGCGTGACGAGCACGCTGAGAACGGCAAGCCCGCCCAGCCAGACCATCGCGGCCAGGATATGGACGAGCAGCAGCCAATCGTAGAAGGTCGCCAGCAGCACAATCGCCTCCTCTCTGGAGTGCCATCGTTAGTGACGTTCAGGTGGGAACGGGGAATCTGGGCCGCGTCGCCATCTCGGTCGGAGAGCAGGTCGGTGTCAGTGAACGGTGGAGACGGCGCCTCGCTCGCGTGACGCGCGTCAGGATCCGACCTCTTCGGCCTGCGGGGACAGCTCCCCCGATTGAGTTGCTTCGGCCTGCCGAGACGGCTCCGCGGCGGGGGCGCGTTCGTGCAGGGGCAGCCCGACGCGGCGCAGCAGCGTGCCGCAGATGAGGGCGCCGGCCGCGTAGATGCCGGTGCACCACCAGAACACCGTGGTGTAGCCGTGGATCGCCGCGAGGTGGACCTGCAGCGGTGCTGGCTGCCCGTTTACGTGGCTCGCCAGGTAGTCGGCGGTGGCGCTGGCCGCGATCGTGTTGAGCAGCGCGGTGCCGATCGCGCCGCCCAGCTGCTGCCCGGTGCTGACGCTCCCGGAGGCTATCCCCGCGTCGCGTGGATCCAGGCCGGAGGTACCGGTGGCAAACGCCGCACCGTAGATGAGGCCCATGCCGATACCGACCACCAAGATCGGCCCGAGCAGAGCCGAGGCGTAGCCCGAATCCACGTCGATCCCAGTCAGCCAGGCCATGCCGGCCGCGTTGATCAGAAAGCCGGCGGTGACCAGCGGCTTGGGGCCAACTCGCGGCATCAGCGCTACGTTGCCGACGATGGTCGTGACGGCGGTGAGCGTCACCATCGGCAGCAGAGCGACGCCCGAGGTGATCGCCGAGTAACCGAGGTCAGTCTGCATGTAGTAGACGAGGAACAGGAAGACGCCGAACATGGCGGCGCCGTTGATCAGTACCGTGAGGTAAGCGCCTCCTCGGTTCCGGTCCAAGACGACGCGGGGCGGCAGCAGCGGCTGCGCGGCGCGAAACTGCCAGAAGGCGAAAGCCACCAGCAGCGCGACGCCGGCCGCCAGGAAGCCCCACGTCGAGGACGTTTCCCAGCTGTGCGTCGCGGCGTTGGAGAAGCCGTAGACC
>JBKPGE010000094.1:0-16960 GCA_046729215.1 Actinomycetota bacterium
TGCGCATCTGTTCGACGGCGAGCTCCGTCACGACGCCGATCACCGAGTCGTGCGGGCCCGTCATGCCCGCGTCGGTGATCGCCGCTGTGCCGGCCGGCGAGACGCGGGCGTCGTTCGTCTGCACATGCGTATGCGTTCCCACGACGGCCGTCACCTTTCCGTCCAGGTACGCGGCCATCGCAACCTTCTCGCTCGTTGCCTCACCGTGGAAGTCGACGAGGATTACGGGCGTCGCCTGCCGCGCCTCGGCGACGAGCTCGTCGACGACCTCCCACGGGCCTTCCGGCGGCGAGAGATAGAGCTGGCCGAGGAGGTTGATCACGGCTACGGTGGTGCCGGTCGAGCCCTCGGCGAAGGTGAGCCCGCGGCCGGGCGTGTGCTTCGACAGGTTGCCGGGGCGAATGACGCGATCGGTCTCCGCGAGGTACGGGATCACCTCCTTGCGCCGCCAGGTGTGGTTGCCGAGGGTGATCACGTCGGCGCCGGACGCGAGCATCCGCTCGGCGAGTTGCGGCGTGATCCCGAGCCCGTCGGCGGCGTTCTCTCCGTTGGCGGCGCAGAAATCTGCCCGAAGCTGCTCGCGCACACCTGGGAGAAGGCGCTCGACGGCGCGGACGCCGGGCGCTCCGTTCACGTCTGCGACGAAGAGGAGCCTTATGGGATGGCCAGGGTGGCGGCGGGGCGGACTTCCACCGAGACGTGGTTGCCCGCGTCCTGCGTATAGCGAGCGAGCGCTTGCCGCTCCACCCGCGAGAAGTCCAGCACCGTGCCGATCTTCGAGGTCGCCGCGGTCACGACCGTGCCGACGGTGAGCGCCGGATCCGAGCGGAGGTGGCCCAGCGAGACGACCAGCGACGGCGCGCTCGCCGGCTGGATGTCGATGCGGCTGCCCAGCTTCCGTCCACTGATGACGAAGTCGGTAATCCCCACGACCGTTCCGCCGACCGGCGCGTAGACGTCCGTGCCCGGAACGGCCCCCACGTCGAGCACCGCGGTCGTAGGCCCCTCTCCGCCGAGCTGGTAGTACGCAAGCCCGTTGCTGCTGCTGCCGAGGATCCTGCGGGCGAACCGCGCAAGGATCCCTTCGTTCGCCTGCCTGCCAACCGGAGCGAGCGCGAGCGCGCCGTTGTCGACGCCGTGGTAGCCGATCGCCGTCACCCGTGACTGCGAGATCGGCATCTGGATCCGGAGCGTGTCGCGGAGCGCGACGATCTGCGGCCGCGGCGGCCCCGTCGGGAGGAGCCTCTGCGCGGGCGCCGGCGCGGTCCGCGTGGGGGTGGCCGAGCCGGAGTCGAACGCGCTCAGAAGCAAGGTCACTCCGACCGCCGCTGATGCGAGGACGAGAAGGGCGACGCGCCTCGCGCGCTTGTGGCCGGCAGCACGGCGCCTGCGGGCGCGACGCGCCTGCTCGACTGCCTTGGCCGAAGGCATCGGGCGCACGCTAACCGACTGCCTCCCCGGCTTCAACTGGGACCTCTGGGACATGGAACCGGACGAGTCTAGAGCCAATTCGTCCTCGACCCGCTGACGGTCGAGGGCGAGGTTCCCATCCTCGGCGATATCCCACTGCCAGGCCGGGGGCCGGAGGCTGATTATCTCGGCGCTACGATCAGCGCGATGCCGACGGGGCCTTCGAAGATCGAGATCCCACGCTGGATTCAGCTCGTCGGACTGCCGCTTGCGCTGCTGTTTCTGTGGACGATGGCGGCCGCGGTCTCTCACGTCGTCTTCCTCTTCCTGGTGGCCGCGCTGATCGCGCTCTTGCTCGACCCCCTCGTGCGGGCGCTCGGCCGGCTTCGAATTCCGCGTGGTTTCTCGATCGCCGTCGTCTACCTGAGCTTTGCCGCCGCGATCGTGATCGGCGCAATCGCGCTGGGCGCGGTCGTCATCGACCAAACACGGCAGGCTGCGGACCGGATCGACACCTACCTTACGGTCGAGAACGGACAGACGGGCCAGACGGAGGCCGAGGAGGACGTCGACCGCCTGCAGGCCTGGCTGGACGACCACGGGCTCGAACGTATCCAGGTTCGCAAGCAGGGCCAGGACTTCGTCGACTCGCTCCGCGACGCCAATCCGCAGGAGTACACGACCCGCGTCATCGACTTCCTCGAGGGCGCGGCGCTCTCGATCTTCGAGCTGCTTTTTAGCCTTGTGCTGATCATCGTCGTGTCGATCTACATGCTGCTCGACATGGGGCGATTATCGGCCGCGGTGGATCGGCGTTTCCCGCCCCATCCCGGCTCCGGATCGCTGATCCCCCGGATCGAGAGCGCGCTCGCGGGGTATGTGCGCGGCCAGGTGCTGCTCTCGCTGATCATCGGCACCAGCGCCGGCGTGGGGCTCTGGGTGCTCGGCGTCCTCGGCTGGGCCGAGGGGATGGACCGCTACGCCCTGCTGTTCGGGGCCTGGGTCGCGGCGATGGAGCTGATCCCCTACCTCGGGCCGTGGCTGGGAGCGATCCCGCCGGTCATCTATGCGCTGATCGTCGATCCCGTCTCGGCGATCTGGGTCGGCCTACTCTTCCTCGCCATCCACCAGATCGAGGGCCACATCGTCGTACCGAACGTCATGGGCAGCGCGCTGCGGCTTCACCCGCTACTCGTCATCTTCGGCCTACTCGCGGGCGGCGAGATCTACGGACTCGCCGGCATCTTCGTGGCGCTCCCGCTGCTCGCCGGCTTCCGGGCGCTCTGGGAGTTCTTCGGAGAGCGTTTCGCGCTCCAGTCCTGGCAGGAGGACGGCCAAATGCCGGTAGAGGTCGAGATCGAAGAGGCGCCGCCTCCTCCTCCGGCGGCTAACGTCCGTTCGACATGAGACGTCGCTTGCGATGTCGACTTCAGGCCGTGCGGGCTCTGCCCGTGCGGCCGTCTGAACTGACCGGTCGACTCGTTGGAAGGTCTACGGTGCGGCTGTGAGCACGTTTCCGGTTACCCGGCTGCGACGGCTGCGGCGGACAGGGGCGTTGCGGGCGCTCGTCCGGGAGACGCGGCTCGACCTGGCCGACTTCGTTTTTCCGGTCTTCGTCGCGGCCGAGCCGCTGCCGAACGACGCGCTGCCGGCCCTCTCGCGCTTCACAGTCGAGCAGGCCGTCGCCGAGGCCGAGGAGTGCGCCTCGCTGGGCGTCATGGCGCTCCTGCTCTTCGGAATCCCGGAGGAGAAGGACGATCAAGGGTCGGGCGCCTGGGACGACGACGGGACCGTCCAGCAGGCGCTCCGGGCGCTTCGCGAGAGCGTCCCGCAGCTCGTGCTCATCACCGACGTCTGCCTGTGCGAGTACACGTCCCACGGCCACTGCGGCGTCCTCGACGGCGAGGAGGTTGCGAACGACGAGACTCTCGACCTGCTCGCGCGGACGGCCGTCAGCCACGTCGAGGCGGGGGCCGATGCGGTCGCTCCCAGCGACATGATGGACGGGCGCGTTGGTGCTCTCCGCTCCGCGCTCGACGAGGCCGGCTACGAGGCCACGCCGATCCTCTCCTACGCCGCCAAGTACGCGTCCGCGTTCTACGGACCCTTCCGTGAGGCGGCCGGCTCGGCGCCCGCGTTCGGCGATCGGCGCGGCTATCAGATGGATCCGGCCAACGTCCGCGAGGCGCTCCGCGAGTGCGAGCTCGACGTTCGGGAGGGCGCCGACGTCCTGATGGTGAAGCCGGCCCTGCCCAACCTGGACGTGATCCGGGCGGTCCGCGAGCGCTTCGACCTCCCGCTCGCCGCCTACAACGTCTCGGGCGAATACGCCATGGTCAAGGCGGCGGGCGCTGCCGGGTGGATGGACGAGCGGGCGGCGGCGCTGGAGTCGTTGACGACGATCAAGCGGGCCGGCGCCGACGTGATCGTTTCGTACTGGGCCAAGGAGCTCGCCCGCTGGCTCTGAAGCAGGGCACGGACCTCTTCCGGCGGGCACAGCGCCTGATCCCGGGTGGGGTGAACTCGCCGGTCCGCGCGATGCGGGCGGTCGGCCTCCACGAGCCGTTCTTCGTGCGCTGGGCCGACGGGGCGTACGTGGAGACAGAGAGCGGAGAGCGCCTGCTCGACTGGGTGTGCTCGTGGGGCGCGCTCGTCTTCGGGCATGCCGATCCGGAGACGGTCGAGGCCGTGCGTGAGGCGGCCCTCGGCGGAACGAGCTACGGCGCCCCGACCGAGCGCGAGGTCCAGCTCGCTGAGGAGATCGTCGACGCCGTGCCATCGGTCGAGATGGTGCGGCTCGTCTCGTCGGGGACCGAGGCGGCGATGTCGGCACTTCGGCTGGCGCGCGGCGCGACTCACCGCGACCGGGTGCTGAAGTTCGCCGGCGGCTACCACGGACACGTCGACGCGCTGCTGGCGGAGGCGGGCTCCGGTCTCGCGACGCTCGGCATCCCCGCGACGCCCGGCGTGCCGACCGACGTCACGGCTAACACGATCGTCTGTCCCTACAACGACCTGAACGCCGTCGCGACGGCGGTCGCGCGGTACGGCGAGGGTCTCGCCTGCATCATCGTCGAGCCCGTCGCCGGAAACATGGGAGTGATCCCGCCCGCACTCGGCTTCCTCGAGGGCCTGCGCCGGCTCTGTGACGCCGCCGGCGCGCTGCTCGTCTTCGACGAGGTCATCACCGGCTTCCGCGTCGCGCGCGGGGGCGCGCAGGAGCGGTTCGGAGTCCTACCCGACCTGACGATCCTCGGAAAGATCGTCGGCGGCGGGCTCCCGCTCGCCGCTTTCGGAGGCCGAGCTGATGTCATGGAGCAACTGGCCCCCTCGGGCCCCGTCTACCAGGCCGGGACATTGTCGGGGAACCCCCTGGCGACGGCGGCGGGGATCTCGGTGCTGCGGCGCCTCCGCGACCCGGCCGTGTACGAGGAACTGGCGCGGCGCGGCGAGCGTCTCGAGGCCGGCCTGTCCGGACACGACACCGTGCAGCGGGTCGGCGCACTTTTGACTCTCTTCTGTCGCCAATCCGAATCGGGGCCTGGCCCCGTCACCAATTACGACCAGGTCACGCGCGAGACTGACACCGAGCGGTATGCCGCGCTCTTCCGGCACCTGCTCGAGCAGGGGATTTACATCGCCCCTTCGCAATTCGAGGCCATGTTCCCGTCGCTTGCGCACGGCGACGACGAGATCGACCGCACGATCGAGGCTGTTGCGAATTTCGCCGGCTGACCTCCATGCCGCGCTGCGCGAGCCGGCCGAGGGCGAGCTCGAGCCGGTCTTCTCGCCCCTCGCCGAAGACCGCTTCGCGCTTGGCCTGGAGACGATCTACGAAGGCTATCTCGTCCACTACGGGCGGCCCCGCCTGCATGAGCCCGAAGACGGCGATACCGCCCTCGTCCTCGGCGACTACCTCTACGCCCAGGGTCTGGCCCGAATCGCAGCGCTCGGGCAGGTCGACGCAGTTTCGGATCTGGCCGAGCTGATCTCGGTCTGCGCGCAGACGCAGGCGGACGGTCGCGCCGGGGACGGAGCCGCGTGGGCGGCGACCGCCGCGCTGCTCGGGCAAGGCCGGCTCGCAGACGCTCGCGGGGCGCTGAGCCGACACGGCGATCCCGGTCCGCTCGAAACGCTCGCCCGCTGCACTGCCGGCGACGAAGCGGTCGACGGGGCGCTCGAGATCCATGCCCGCAAGCTCGGCGACGGGTAGAGTCGCGCGCGCATGGCGATCCCGTCCGTAGCGGTTCTGTTCGCTCAGGCTCAGCAGGAAGTGCAGATCGACGCCGCCGAGGAAGGTAAGAAGGTCATCACGGGGATGCTGATCGTCGGATTGATCTTCATCAGCGTGATCGCACTCGGCCAGCTGTCGAAGTGGGCCGGCCATCGTCGGCATGCCCGTCGCAGTCAGACGTACTGAGCTCGTCCTTCTGGCATCGCTGACCTCCTTCGGCGAGGACCCGTGCGGGCGGATCTACGCCGTGTCGCCGGCGCGGGCTCGCATCCAGCGCGCGAACTGCCACGTCGGGCGGCTGCGCTACAAGCGCTCGCACCGGACTCGCGGACGCGTCCTTACCCAACGGCCTCGCCCCGGCGCCAGGAGACCCAAAGGAGCCTGCGTCGCGCTGACCCTCAGCCGGGGCCACAGGTCGTGACGGAGCTCCCGACCGGGACCGTAACCCTCCTCTTCACCGACATCGAAGGATCTACCCGGCTGCTCGAGGAGCTCGGCGACGGCTACACGGATGCCCTGGGCGAGCACCGCCGCGTGCTCCGCGAGGCGTTCGACCGCCATGACGGTGTGGAGATCGCGACCCAGGGCGACAGCTTCGTCGTCGCGTTCGAGCGCGCCTCGGACGCAGTCGCTGCAGCATCCGAAGCTCAGCGAGCACTGGCCGCGACTCCGGTCCGCGTCCGCATGGGAATCCACACCGGCGAGCCGGAGCTGACGGCCGAGGGCTACGTCGGGCTCGACGTCCACCGTGCGGCGCGAATCGGCGGGGCCGGCCACGGCGGCCAGGTCGTCGTGTCAGAGACGACGCGCACGCTCCTGGACGGCGAGTTCGAGCTCCGTGATCTCGGCGAGCATCGGCTGAAGGATCTCGGCTTCCCGATCCGGCTCTTCCAGCTCGGGCGTGCCGAGTTTCCTGCGCTCAGGAGCTTGAACCATGCACATCTGCCGCTCGAGGTGGTTCCCCTGCTCGGGCGCAAGCGCGAGCTCGGGGAGCTCCTGCGCCTCCTCGGGAGCGAGCGGGCGAGACTCGTCACGCTCACCGGTCCCGGAGGGATCGGCAAGACCAGAGTGGCGGTCGCCGCTGCGTCGGAGCTCGTCGAGTCCTTCGACGAAGGGGTGACGCTCGTCGAGTTGGCCGCGATCAGAGAGCCGAGCCTCGTGCTGCCCACGATCGCGAACGCGCTCGACGCCGAGTCGGACGCAGCCGCTCACATCGGCACCCGGGAGCTGATGCTCGTCCTCGACAACCTCGAGCAGGTCGTCTCGGCGGCAGGTGACCTCGCCCATTTGCTCGCCGAGTGCCCGAACCTCACCGTGCTGGCGACGAGCCGCGAGCCGCTGAGGATCTCCGGCGAGCGGGAGTTTCCGCTCAAGCCGCTCGCCGAAGCGCCGGCGGTCGAGCTCTTCCGTCAAAGGGCTGAAGCCGTCCTGCCCGGGTTCACCGCCGACTACGGCCGGCTGGCGGAGATCTGCCGCCGCCTGGACAGCCTTCCGCTGGCGATCGAGCTGGCGGCGGCGCGCGTCAAGGTCCTGCCGCCGGGCGAGCTCCTCGCGCGGCTCGACAGGCGCCTCCCCATCCTGACGGCCTCGCGGCGCGACCTCCCCGAGCGCCAGCGAACCCTGCGCGCGACGATCCAGTGGAGCTACGAGCTGTGCTCGGAGCAAGAGCAGCAGCTCTTCGGGCGGCTCGGCGTCTTCTCTGGCGGCTTCACGCTGGACGCCGCCGAGAAGGTCTGCGAGGCCAACCTCGACACGCTCGCCTCCCTGCTCGACAAGAGCCTGATCCGTCGCGAGGGCGAACGGTTCTCGATGCTCGAGACGATCCGCGAGTACGCCGTCGAGCGGTTGGAAGAGTCCGGCGAGGCCGGCGTGATCGCTCGACGTCATGCGGAGTACATGACCGAGGTGGCTGAGTCTGTGGAGTTCGACTACCTGGGCCCACAGCAGGCGGCCGTGCAAGAACGCTTCCGCACCGAGTGGGACAACGTTCGCGCCGCGCTCACCTGGATGCTGGAGAGCGGAGAGACCGAGCTCGGCCTGCGGCTCGTCGGTGCCCTCGCGATGGTCTGGCTCGATCAGAACCTTGTCGTCGAGGGCGAGCGGTGGATCCAAGCGTTCTTCGCCCGCCCGGAGCCGGTCAACCCCGAGGTCCGCGCCAAGGCGCTCATGGCGGGGGCGACGGTGGCCGGTGTTCGCAGCCAGCACGAGCTGGCGTTCTCGAGGGCCAAGGAGGCGCTCGAGTACTTTCGTTCGGTCGGCAGTGAGGCAGGAATCGCGTGGTCACTGACCGGGCTCGCCGTCCTTCCGCTGGAGCAAGGCAAGCCGGAGGAGGCCGCGCGCATGCTCGAAGAGGCCGAGGCGCTGTATCGAAAGCTCGGCTACAACGCCGGCATCCGGCGGGTCCTGCACCTGCGTGGACAGCAGGCCGCGGCGGTCGGCGACACCGAGCGGGGCCGGCAGCTCCTGCAGGAGTCGGCCGACCTGTCCAGGGCGAGAGCAGACATGTTCAGCTCGGCTTCCTCGATCCACTCCCTGGGCGACCTCGAGCTTGCGGCGGGCAACCTCGACGCTGCCGAAGAGAACTACCGCGAAGGACTGCGGGTCTCGTGGGAGATCGGTTCCGATCGGCTCGTGTGTTACGGCGTGGCCGGTCTTGCCTCTGTGGCTGCGCAGCGCGGCCAAGGAGAGCGCGCCGCGCTGCTCTGGGGCTTCGCCGAAAGCTACGAGAAGCGCCTCAACTTCACGCTCCGGCGTCGGGAGCTCTACACCGACCGACTGCTGGAGCCGGCGGCGGCAGCTCCGGACAACTACGACGCCGGCCGCAGCCTGGATGTCGCAGCCGCCGTGGAGATCGCCCTCTCCCTAGACTGACTCCATGGCACCTGCCGCCTCGCTCCGTGACTGGATTTCCCTGCTAGAGCGGGAGAACGAGCTTGTTCGCGTGGACGTCGAGGTCGATCCGCACCTCGAGGTCACGGAGATCGTCGACCGCACGATTCGAGGCAGCGGGCCGGCGCTCCTGTTCACGAGCCCCAAGTCGCGCCATCCGCTCCTGATCAATCAGTTCGGCACCGAGCGCAGGATGTGCATGGCGTTCGACGCTCCGAGCCTCGACGCGGTCGCCCGAAAGCTCGAGGACGTGCTCGAGATGCAGCCGCCTCAGGGCCTCGCCGAAAAGGTCCGGGGACTGAAGAAGCTGAAGTCGATCGCCGACTCGCTCCCGAAGACCGCGCGCAGCGGCCCCGCGCAGGAGGTCATCCTCACCGGCGAGGACATCGACCTCGGCCTGCTTCCGGTCCAGACCTGCTGGCCCGGAGATGGCGGCCAGTTCATCACGCTCCCCGCGGTGATCACCAAGGACCCGCATACCGGTGTCCGCAACGTGGGGATGTACCGGATGCAGGTCCTGGACGAGCGGACGACGGCGATGCACTGGCAGATCCACAAGGACGGTCGGATGGACTACCTGGCCTCCGACGGCCGGCTCGATGTCGTCGTTGCGCTGGGGCTCGATCCAGTCACGACCTACTCCGCCTCGGCGCCGCTTCCGAAGCACATCGACGAGCTGATGCTCGCCGGCTTCCTCAAGGGCGACCCGGTCGAGCTCGTGCGCTGCAAGACGGTCGACCTCGTGGTGCCGGCGAACGCCGAGATCGTGCTCGAGGGCTATGTCCAGAAGGACGACCTCACGAACGAGGGCCCGTTCGGCGATCACACGGGCTACTACACCGGCGTCGAGCCGTTTCCCGTCTTCCACGTCACCGCGATGACGATGCGGGAAGGGGCGGTCTATCCGTCCATCGTGGTCGGGAAGCCGCCGCAGGAGGACGCGTGGCTCGGAAAGGCGACCGAGCGGATCTTCCTGCCCGCGGTGAAGATGACCGTGCCCGAGATCGTGGACTACGACCTGCCAGTTGCGGGCGCCTTCCACAACTGCGTGATCGTCTCGATCCGGAAGCGCTTCCCCGGCCACGCGCAAAAAGTTATGCACGCGATCTGGGGGCTCGGGATGCTCAGCCTGTCGAAATCGATCGTGGTCGTCGACGAACACGTGAACGTCCACGACTACGAAGAGGTCTTCTTCTACGTCACGGCCAACGTGGATCCCAAGCGCGACGTGCTGCTCACCGAAGGGCCGCTGGACCACCTCGACCACGCTCCGACGCTGCAGTTCTACGGCGGAAAGCTGGGCATCGACGCGACCGCAAAAGGCACGCAGGAGGGGACTCGCGAGTGGCCGACCGAGATCGAAATGAGCGACGAGATCAAGTCGCTCGTCGACTCTCGGTGGGCCGAGTACGGGCTGGAAGCGCCTCCGGCAGCCGTTGACGGCCGACGGCGTTCATTGCGGCAACTGCTACGTCGTTGACACAGGCCCTTTAGTGTCGCTTGAATCCATGTCGGCGAGCCAAGGAGCCTCAGCCTAGGTGGAACCGCCCCACGGGGACGACAAGCCGCATCTCCCGTCGCCGAGCATTTGGCCGGTCGGCTTTGCCGTCGGCATCGCCTGCACGCTTGCCGGGCTCGTAGTCAGCCGGCCGGCCGCGATTGCAGGCGCTGTGATCGCGATCGTCTTCGGAGCGCTCTGGGCGCGAGATGCGATGCGGGCGGGAAAGGCACCCGCCGTCGAGGGTGGGGCCGCGCCGGAGCCGGCCGCCCTCGACGGCGAGCCGGAGGTCGAGCGCTACCCGCGGAACAAGTTCCTCGAGCTCTCGACGCTCGGCTTGGGAGGCGTGATCACTGGGATCGTCGCGCTGCCGATCGTCGGCTTCGCCATCCTGCCTGCCTTCACCGACCAGGAGCAGGCGACCCTTGACCTCGGCTCGATGGACAACTTCCCGGAGGGCCAGTGGATCGAGACCACCTTCCTGCTCGACCCGACCCTGGGTGAGGTGTCCAGACGGACAGCATTCATCCGCTACAACGGCCTTCTCCAGGACCTTCCGAGCTTCACGCTCATCTCGAACCGCTGCGTTCATCTGGGGTGTCCCGTCCAGGCCAGCGGGCCGAGGAATGACAACCAGAAGAAGACCGTCAAGACCGCCGACGCCGAGCTCAGTCTGACACCGATCCTGCCGGCGAACTTCAGCTGTCCGTGCCACGGCGGCGCTTACGACACGGAAGGAAACCGGATCGCGGGCCCACCCGTCCGTGCGCTCGACCGTTACAAGTACTCGCTCGTCGACGGGCGGCTGCACCTCATCGAGACCTACAGCGTCTCCGAGGTCGTCGGCGAGGGCGCGCAGGCGCAGATCCACGCGTACGGGCGCCAGGGTCCCGGTGAGCACGTCGACGGCCCCGAGGGCTGGCTGTACCCCCTGCAACCGCAGGATCTGGAGAAGTAATGGAGCCGCGTCAGACACAGCCGGTCCCGCCGCCCAGTCGCCGCAAGCAGCGCCTGACCGACAAGATCATCGCCCTCGTCATGATCCCGATCGACTGGCTCGAAGAGCGCTCGGGCATCGTCGGCGGAACCAAGTACTTCCTCTTCCGCAAGGTGCCGTCGGATTCGAACTGGTTCCACACGCTGGGGTCGGCGACGCTGACGGCGTTCCTCGTCCAGGCGGGCACCGGTGTGATCCTCGCCTTCTACTATCAGCCGACCCCGGAGGGGGCCTACACCTCGATTCGGTACATCACGAACGACGTGACCCTGGGCTGGCTCGTCCGGGGGATGCACAAGTGGGGGGCAAGCGTGTTCATCATCCTGCTGTTCCTCCACATGGCGCGGGTCTTCCTCTTCGGCGCCTACAAGTACCCGCGAGAGCTGAACTGGATCGTCGGCTTCACCTTGCTCATCCTGGGGATGCTCGAGGGCTTCGCGGGCTACCTCTTGCCGTGGGATCAGACCGCGTACTGGGCGACCGTCGTCGGCATCAACCTGAACGGCACCGGCCCCTTCTTCGGGCCGTTCCTGGCGCAGTTCTTACGGGGCGGCAACGAGATCGGCCCCAACACACTCACGATCTTCTACTCCATCCACATGCTGCTCTTGCCGGGCGCGATCGCGTTCCTGATCGGGCTGCACCTCTACCTGGTCGTGCACCTCGGCGTCAGCTCTCCGCCGTGGTCTGACGAAGCGGCGGGCGCCGAGCGCCCGGAGGAGGCGCCGAGAGGGCCGGGCCTCGTGCAGCCGAGAGCCCGCGGACGGGTTGCGCGATGAGCCGGGCGCAGGACGAGCGCCGGGCCTACCACGCGCGGTACAAGGAGGACGTCCAGCGCCGCGGTAAGGCCTTCTACCCGTTCGCGATGTTCCACGACACCGTGATGAGCCTCGTCGTCGTCACCGTGATCGTCGCGCTCGCCTGTATCTGGTACTTCACCGCCGAGGACGTCGGACCGACGGGGCCGTCGAAGCCGGGCTGGCTCGGCGTGCTCTACGAGGGGGAGGCCGACCCGGGGACGACGAATTTCACCCCGCGGCCTGACTGGTACTTCTATTTCCTCTTCTACCTGCTGCGGATCTTCAAATGGCCAGACACGGTCGTGCTCGGGACGATCGGCATCCCGACGATCCTGCTCATCATCGGCTTCGCGCTGCCCTTCCTCGACCGACGCATGGAGCGGCGGCCACTGCACCGTCCCGTCGCCGTCGTGGTCTTGATCCTGACCGCGATCTCCATGGGCGTCCTCACCTACAAGGGTGCGACGGCGAAGGAGGCGAGCTCAGGTGCGGCCCAGCAGGTGCCGACCTGGATCGAGAAGTACAACCTGCCCGAGAACGCCCGTGAGGGCGCCGAGATCTTCGCCGTCTCCGGCTGCCTCAACTGCCACACGTACGGCGGTACGGGCGCCTCACAGCTCGGCGCGCCCGATCTGACCGAAGAAGGGACAAGGAACCGCGGGATCGCTTGGCAGATTCGCCATCTGCAGAACCCGAGCTCCGTGACTCCGGGCTCGCCCATGCCGTCCTTCGCCGAGCTGGGCGAGGACAACCTGCGCAAGCTGGCGACCTTCCTCGAGGCGTCCAAGGGCGAGTCGGGATAAGCCGTGAGGGTCTTCCTCGGCATTACGGGCGCCTCCGGGGCGCCCTATGCCGCACGGATCCTCCAGGGGCTGGCGACGGCCGACTGCGAGATCGGCGTGAGTGCGTCCGAAGCCGGTGTGCAGGTGCTCGCCACAGAGCTCTACGGTGACGCACGGCTGCCGCGCGACGAGGTGCTCGCGCGCTTCGTCGAGCGCGCGGGGGACGCGGCGACGATCTACGACCCGCACGACTACGGAGCTCCGCACGCGAGCGGCTCGGCGCGGATCGACGGCTACGTCGTCTGTCCGTGCTCGATGGCCACGGCGGGGACGATCGCGACGGGCGGCGAGGCAAACCTCGTCCACCGCGCCGCAGGCGTCGCACTGAAGGAGGGCCGGAAGCTCGTGCTCGTCCCGCGCGAGACGCCGCTCTCGACCATCCACCTCGAGAACCTGCTGCGGCTCAGGCAGGCAGGCGCGGTGATCCTCTTCGCGGCGCCGGGCTTCTACCACGGGGTCGAGACGGTGGACGACCTCGTCGACTTCGTCGCCGGACGGGCGCTCGCCCAGCTCGGGCTTGACACGACGCTCGTCAAGGAGTGGGGCGAATGAGCGTGGAGTCCGGCCGGCTTCCCGCCGAGGGCGTTCGGTCGATGTTCGACCGGATCGCGCCCGTCTACGACTTCATGAACCGCGCGATGACGGCCGGCCTTGACCGGCGCTGGCGCAGGATGACGGCGCAGGCGGTCGTGCAGCCCGGAGACCGCGTGCTCGACGCCTGCTGCGGGACCGGCGACCTCGCGCTCGCGGCACAGCAGGAAGGAGGCAAGGTCACCGGTCTGGACTTCTCGGAGCCGATGCTGGCGCGCGCGCGCCGCAAGTCTTCAGACATCGAGTGGGTGAACGGCGACCTGCTGCAGCTGCCTTTCGAGGACGGCAGCTTCGACGCGGCCACCGCGGGCTTCGGCGTGCGTAACGCGGAGGATCTCAGTGTGGCACTGCGAGAGCTCCGCCGCGTCCTCCGTCCCGGGGGCCGCCTCGGGATCCTCGAGATCGTGCGGCCGAAAGGCGTCCTCTCCGCTTTTTACCGCTTCTGGTTCGACGGCCTGATCCCGCTCGCCGGAAAGGTGCTGCCGGGCGGAGCGGCGTACACCTATCTTCCGGCCAGCGTGAAGCGCTTCCCCGGACCGGAAGAGCTGAGCCGTGAAGTGCGCGCGGCCGGTTTCGAGCCCGTCGCTCACCGGCTGCTCGGAGGTGGAATCGTCGTCTTGCTCGTCGGCGAGGCGGCGTGACGGCGCTGGCCGCAGTTCAGGCCGCTCCCGGCCTCGACGGCTACCTCGCCGAGCTCGAGGACCGGCTCCGAGTTGCGGTCGCCAGCCACCCGGGGGTCGTCGCCGAGGCCGGCGCCGAGGCGCTCGATGCCGGCGGAAAGCGCCTGCGGCCGCTGCTCGTCTTTCTCACGGCAAACGGCGAGCCACCCCTGGCTGCCGGGGTCGCGGTGGAGCTCGTCCACATGGCGAGCCTCGTCCACGACGACCTCATCGACCGCGCCGCCCTGCGGCGCGGCCAGGCCACCGCGTGGCGCACGCACGGCTCGATCGGCGCGCGCGCCACGGGCGACTACCTCTTCGCCCGCGCGTTCTCCGAGCTGGCGGCGTCGGGTGACACCGAGGGCGTTCAACTGCTCGCGAGCTCCGCGCTGTCGCTCGTGCGCGGCGAGGCGCTCCAGCATGCTCAGGCCCACCGCCCCGAGACGACCGTCGAGAACTACCTCCGCCGCTGCTCGCTGAAGACGGCCGACCTCTTCCGCGCCGCCTGCCTCCTCGGAAGCCGCGATCCGTGCCTCGGCCGGTTCGGCGTAGCCCTCGGAATGGCGTTCCAGATCACCGACGACATCCTCGACTGCACCGGCTCGACAATCGAGACCGGGAAGGTGGCGGGCAACGACCTCCGCGAGGGGACGCCGACCCTTCCGCTGCTCCTCGCCGCCAGAGAGGACGAGGTCGTGCGGGCCGCGCTCGCCGGAGGAACGCTCGACGGCGCGCTGGTCCGGGTCGCGGCGACCGGCGCCCTCGAGCAGGCCCGCGAGGTGGCGCTACGCTACGCGGCCGAAGCTCGCTCGCATCTGGACGAGGGCCGATACCGTCCAGAGTTGGAAGCGCTAACCCACATCGTCGTGGAGCGGAGGAACTGATGGCCGTCGCAGTCAGCAGCCTGGAAGTCGTGGCCGAGAAGGTCGAGGCCGGAGAACGGCTCGACCTCGAGGACGGCCTGGCGCTGATGGAGTCCGACGACGTGCTGACCCTCGGCGAGCTGGCGGACACGGCGCGCCGCCAGCGCGGCGGTACCGAGGACGTCTACTTCGTCCAGAACCTGTACCTGAACCAGACGAACGTCTGCCGCGTGAAGTGCAAGTTCTGCGCCTTCGCCGTTACGCAGAAGCAGAAGGACGCCTACACCTACACGGGCGAGGAGCTGGTCGAGGACGCGCTGCGGCAGCGGGAGCTGACCGGGTTCACCGAGATCCACATGGTCGGCGGCGAATCCCCGCACGTGGACTTCGAGTACTACGTGGACATCATCGGCTCGCTGAAGCAGGCGATGCCGGACGTCCACCTGAAGTGTTTCACGGCGAGCGAGATCCACCACATGACGACGCTCTCCGGGCTCTCGCACGAGCAGGTGCTCCGCGAGCTTCACGACGCCGGGCTCGGCTCACTGCCCGGCGGCGGCGCCGAGGTCTTCGCAGACCGCGTCCGCCGGCTCGTCGCGCCCGGCAAGGAGCATCCGGACTTCTGGTTCCACACGCACCGCACGGCACACGCGCTCGGGATCCCGACGCACTGCACGATCCTCTATGGCCACGTCGAGACCTACGAGGAGCGGATCGACCACCTCCTTCGGCTGCGCGAGCTCCAGGACGAGACCGGCGGCTTCCTGGCTTTCATCCCGCTCGCCTTTCACCCGGAGAACACGGTCTTCGAGCGACGCGGCTGGACGCACACGCACGGCTCGGACGATCTGAAGATGATCGCCGTGTCGAGGCTGATGCTCGACAACATCCCCAACGTGAAGGCCTACTGGATCATGATGGGCATGCCGATGGCGCAGGTCGCGCTGCACTTCGGCGCCAACGACGTGCAGGGCACGGTCGTCCGCGAGGAGATCTTCCACGCGGCCGGCGCCAAGACCGAGACCGAGCAGAAGATCGCCGAGCTCGTGCGCTACGTGCGGGCCGCCGGGCGGATTCCGGTCCAGCGCGACACCCTCTACAACGAGGTCCGGCGCTGGAGCGAGTCATGATCAGGCTCGGGCGCATTGCATACGTGAACATGGCGCCGGTCTTCCACCGGCTCGACGCCGACGTCATCGAGGTCTCGGGAGTCCCCACGCAGCTGAACCGTCAGCTGCTCGAGGCGGCGATCGACGTGGCGCCGATCTCGTCCATCGCGTGGGCGAAAGACGCGGACCAGCTCCTGCTCCTGCCACGGTTGTGCGTCTCTTCGGACGGCGCCGTGGACTCCATCCAGCTCGTCTCGAAGCTCCCGCTCGAGCAGGTGCGGACCGTCGCCGTCACGCCGGAGAGCGCCACGTCTGTCGTCCTCGTTCGCGTCCTGATCCCGGAGGCCGACCACGTTCCGCAGGGGCATCAGGCGGACGCCAAGCTTCTGATCGGAGACGCGGCACTGCGGAGCGCCTTCGAGGATCCGACACCGCACTACGACCTGGGCCGGCTGTGGCGGGAGCGCACCGGACTGCCGATGGTGTTCGCAGTCTGGGCCTGCCGCAGGCCTCCGGCGGAGGGCATCGAGGAGCTGGAGGAGGCCCTCGTCCGCTCCGTCCGGCTCGCTCGGGCCGAGCCGGACCGGCTCGCCTACGAGGCGAGTGGGCGTTACGGCTATCCACCTGGCTTCCTGGCGCGGTACTTCGAGAAGCTTCGCTACAGGTTCGGCGATCGCGAGCGCGAGGGCCTCGCCGCGTTCCTGGAGCTCGCGGTCGAGGCCGGAGAGCTCGATGCCGTGCCCGAGCTTCGCTTCGTCGGTGAGGGGGTTCCGGCGTGAGACGTCGCTTGCGATGTCTCTTTCAGGCCGTACGGGCTCTGCCCGTGCGGCCGTCTGCAGTGACCGGTCGACTCGTCGGAAGTCAGAGGGTTCGCCTATGACCGAGTTGTCCATCGAGCCGATCCTCGGGTGGCGGCTCTGGCATGTGCGACTCCATGGTGACGAGTACCGGCTCGAATCCTTCACCTGGCATCACGTGAGCTGGCCGCCGAGGAAGCGATTCGAGGCCACCTGCACGGTCCATCGGTACACGGCGCCGGCCGGGGACCACGAGTGTGGCATCTACGCC
>JBKPGE010000095.1:0-5698 GCA_046729215.1 Actinomycetota bacterium
GGAAAGAGCGAGAACACGCGCTCGAGCGACTCCTTGATCGCGCCCCGGTCCGAGCGCTGGAAGGCGCCCATCTCGAGGTTCTCGAGCACGCTCATGCGCGGGAAGAGGCGGCGGCCCTCGGGCGACTGGCTGATGCCCATCTTCACGATGTTGTGCGGCGCCTCGTCGGTGATGTCCTGCCCCTCGAAGCGGATCCGCCCCTGCCGCGGGTGGTTCAGCCCGTTGATCGAGCGCAGCGTCGTCGACTTGCCGGCGCCGTTCGCGCCGATCAACGTGACGATCTCCCGCTCGCCGACGTCCAGCGAGACGCCTTTCAGCGCCTGGATCGAGCCGTAGAAGGTGTGGACGTCCTCGACCTCGAGGATCTTGTTCGATCCGTCGCTGCGCGCCGGAGCAGGCGGAGGCGCGGAGCCCTCACTCACTGCGCGACCGCCAGACTTCCGACGGGTCGACCGGTCATTTCAGACGGCCGCACGGGCAAAGGAGACGGGCACGCTGGCGAAGCCAGCATGCCCTCTAAAAGGCATCGCAAGCGATGCCTTGGCCGCACGGCCTGAAGAAGACATCGCAAGCGACGTCTCATTGCGCCACCGCCGCCGATCCCAGGTACGCTTCGATCACGCGCGGGTCGCTCTGCACTTCGTGGGGCGATCCCTCCGCGATCTTCTCGCCGTAGTCGAGCACCGTCACCCGGTCGGAGACGCCCATGACGACCCGCATGTCGTGCTCGATCAGAAGCACCGTGAGCTTCTCTTCCTCCCTGAGCCGAGAGACGAAGGCCGTGAAGTCCGCCGTCTCCTGCGGGTTCATCCCAGCAGTCGGCTCGTCCAGCAGGATCAGCTTCGGCTGGGTTGCGAGCGCCCGAGCCACCTCGAGCCGCCGCTGGTCGCCGTACGAGAGGTTCTTGGCGAACTGCTCCCACTGGCTGCGCTGCAGCCCCGAGAACGCGAGCAGCTCGCGGGCGCGCTCCGCCGCCGCGCGCTCCTCCCTCTTGACGCCCGGCGTGCGGAGCACGCTCTTCACAATGCCGCCCTTGAGCCGAGCGTGCATGCCGACCATGACGTTTTCGCGCGCGGTCATGTTGTGGAACAGGCGGATGTTCTGGAACGTGCGCCCGATCCCGCGTTCGGTGATCGCATGCGGCGGCTTGCCCGTCACGTCCTCACCGCTGAGCACGATCCGACCCGCGCTCGGCTTGTAGACACCGGTGAGCATGTTGAAGAACGTCGTCTTCCCCGCGCCGTTGGGGCCGATCAAGCTGATGATCGAGCCGCCTGGAATCTTGAAGTCGACGTCGTTGACGGCGACGAGTCCGCCGAACTCCTTCCGCAACTGCTCCGCGATGAGGAGATCGTCGTTCATTCGGGCGCGTGCCGGACGTCGTAGAGGAGGGCCTCGGTCCCGCCTTCCTCGAACTCCATCTTGCGGCGGGTGCTGGGAATCAGGCCCTCCGGCTTGAAGAGCATCACGAGCACCAGGATGACGCCGAAGATCCCGAACTGGTAGAGCGGCACGTCGATGTCCGTTCCGAAGGTGTCATTGATCTGGGCGCCGATGTTGCCGAGGCCTTCCTGGTTCAGGTAGGCCAGGAAGCCGCCCCCGACGATCACGCCCCAGATGTTCCCCATGCCGCCGAGGATGACCATGCAGAGGATGAAGATGGAGATGTTGAAGAAGAAGTCGTCGGGGAACGTCCCGCTCTTGAAGCTCGCGTAGTAGGCGCCCGCCATTCCGCCGAAGAAGGCACCGGCGGCATAGGCCCAGGTCTTCGTTCGCATCAGCGGTACGCCCATGGCTGCCGCGGCGATCTCATCCTCACGGATCGCGATCCACGCTCGTCCGAGACGCGAGTCGCGCAGGCGCACGGAGCAGAAGACGGTGAACAGGAGCAGCACCAGGGCGGTCCAGTAGAAGACGTAGATGCTGTTCTGGAACGTCAGGTAGTCCGCGGGCAGACCGAGCCACCGGTTGAGCCTCTCCCCGAAGCCGGGCGGGTCGATTGGGTTGATGCCCTGAGCGCCGTTCGTGAGGTTGAAGCCTGTCCCGAAGAGGTTGTCGCCGTTGCGGGCGATCTGGGGCATGATCTCGCCGAAGCCGAGCGTCACGATTGCGAGGTAGTCGCCGCGCAGGCGGAGCGTCGGGAGACCGATCAGCACGCCAATGAACGCCGTGAAGATCGCGGCCACGAAGATCACGATCCAGATCGAGACATGGAACCCGGCTGCGTTCGGGTTGACCCCGACCGAGCCGAAGTGGAAGGTCAAGGATTCGCCGAAATGCGGCGAGGCGAACCACGCGGCCGTGTAAGCGCCGACCGCATAGAACGCGACGTACCCGAGATCGAGCAGACCGGCGTAGCCGACGACGATGTTGAGGCCGATCGCCATCATGATGAAGATCGTCATCGTCACGGCCGTGTCGACCGTCGGGAACGGGCCGATGAGCGGAATCTCCGGCAGATACTCGCGGTAGTAGGGGTAGAGGAACGCAAGGACGATGACGACGGTCGGAAGCGCAGCGCTGCGCACCCGGCGCGGGAGCCGCTTCCACTGAGCCCGGACGGCGTCCAGGCGCAGCGCGTCCGAGGCACGGCTACGCCATGCGGCGACGGTGCTAGCCACCTTCCGGCGTCCTCTCTCCGAGGAGGCCCTCGGGGCGGAAGACGAGGATGATGATCAGGATCGCGAAGATGATCGACTGGGTCCAATCACTTCCCGGGGTCGCCCAGCTGAGCCCGTTGTTGAACGACTCGATCATCGCAATCAGGAGACCGCCGAGGACGGCTCCCGGAAGGTTTCCGATGCCGCCGACGACGGCCGCGGTGAAGGCGATCAGGCCCAGCCGGAAGCCCTCGTCGTAACGGACATTCGTCACGTAGAGCGCGTAGAGCAGGCCCGCGGCGCCCGCCAGCGCGCCGGCGATGAAGAACGTGAACGAGATCGTCCGGTTGACGTTGATGCCCATCATCGCCGAGGCATCGCGGTCCTGGGCCGTGGCACGCATCGCTTTTCCTTGCCTCGTCCGCTGGACGAGCAACAGCAGCACGATGAGCACCGGGACCGTGAAGAGCAGCACGATCAGCTTGTCCCACGTATACGGCACGCCGGCGATCGTGAACACGTCGCCCCGGGGAAGGATCGAATCGACCGACGTCGGACGCGCGCCCTTCCAGACGAGGGCGATGTTCTGGAGGATGAACGACATCCCGATCGCCGTGATCAACGGCGCCAGACGAGGTGCGTGCCGTAAGCGACGGTAGGCGACGAGCTCGATCGTCGTGTTGAGCACGGCGCAGAAGGCCATGACGATCACGAGCATCAGCAGGATCATCGACCAGAGGTAGATGCCCGAGTCACCCGCGAGCCCGAAGCTCGAGACCATCGTGGCGACGAGCATGCCGCCGAGCATGAAGACGTCGCCGTGAGCGAAGTTGATCAGCTCGAGGATGCCGTACACGAGCGAATAGCCGAGAGCGACGAGACCGTAGATGGCCCCGTTTGTCAGGCCGATGAGAAACAGGCGGTAGAACTCGGCCGGCGTCTTGATCAGGTTGACGAGCAGCCAGATGAAGAGCGCCGCGACCATGAGGGTCGCGATCGCCGGCATGATTTTTTCGGACAGGCGACCGCTAACGGTCGGGAACGGAAGGCGGCGCGCCTGAGTGACCATATGCCTCCTTGGGTGCGCTAGGGGAGGACCGAGTCCTCCCCTAGCACTACTCCATTTGCTCCGCTTTGGCTACCCGTTGACGAAGCTCAGCTCGGGGGTAATCGTCTTCACGAACGTCGGCTCGCCGTTCTTGACCTGGAAGAACGTGACCGTGCCGAGTGTCGTGTCGCCGTTCTCGTCGATCTTGAAGTTGCCGAGGATGCCGTCCTTGACGTCCGTGTTGAACAGCTCCTCCGCGATCTTCGCCCGGTCGGTGCTGCCGGCGCGGTCGATCGCATCGAGAAGCACGTCGGCCGCCTGGGCCGCATAGGCGGTGTAGGGGTCGACCGTGGACTTGCCGGTGTCCGCCTCGAAGTCGTCGACGAACTTCTTCCCCGCGCCCTTCAGCTGATCGGTCGGGATACCCGGCTGGCTGATGTACATGTTGTTCGCCGCGGCGCCCGCACCGTCGATCGTGGCCGAGATCGGCGTCCAGCCGTCCGGCCCGAGCAGCTGCACGTTCGGGCCAAGCCCGGCCCGGAGGTCCTTGATCAGCTTGCCGCCGTTGTTGCAGACGATGCCGCCGAGGAACACCGAATCGGCACCCGATGCCTTGATGCGGCTCGCGATCGATTCGTAGCTGGAGGCCTTCTTGTCCCACTTCTGGTTGCCGAGGATCCCGATCCCGAGCTTCTTGGCGTAGTTGATGAACAGAGTCGCGATGCCCTGGCCGTAGGTCTCGCTGTCGTTCAAGACGAAGACCTTCTTCAGGCCGAGCTCCTTTGCGTACTGCGCGTTCGCGGCGCCCTGGAACTGGTCGTTCCAGACCACGCGCGCGTAGTTGCGGGTGCCCGTCGGGTAGTAGTTGTCGGGCTCACCCGCCTCGGTGCCGGGACCACCCTCTGTCAGGCCCGGATACGTGTTCGACGGGCTGACCATCGCGACCGGCCCGTTCGAGGCCCGGTTGAGCACCGGGATGACGAGCTTCGCGCAGCCCGAGTTGAACGTTCCGATGAGGCCGATCATCTTCTCGTTCTCTGCGTAGGCCCTCGCATTCGACGAGCACTTCGCAGAGTCCCAGCTCCCGGCCTGCGCGGTCGAGTCGTCGCAGGACTGGAAGCCGATGGTGGTATCCCCAACTTTCCAGTCGCGCTGCTTGAGCGCGAACTCGACGGCGTCCGCCATCTCCGTGGTGAGCGAGCGGTTCGCACCCTGGAGCGGGAAGTCCGAGGCAATGAGCGCCTCAGGATCGCCGTCACCTTCGTAGCGGATCGGACCACAGGACGCAGACGGGAGCGCGGTTGCCTTGCCCCCACCGCCGCCATCGTCACCCCCGCAGCCGACGGCCGCTAGGCCGAGGACGGCTATGAGCAAGACCAGAAAACCTAGTAACCCACGCTGCTTCAAACTACGCCACCTCCATCGCCGGATTCGCCGTTGCGGAAGGCGGGGCCGCCGCCGATCCGCGCTCCGGTCGGAAAGTATCCGGTCTACCGGAGTCGCTCGCAAGCGACAACCGCCCTAGGCGGAATCGCGGCGCCGAGATAAGGAAGCGACGCTGCGCTCGAGGGCGCGCGATCGCGAATTCGATCGCCCGGCTCGATACGGTCGCCGAAAGTCGTGAGACTTTCGGCGAAGCCGATGCCGAAGGTGGGAATCGAACCCACACGGGGCTCACGCCCCACCGGATTTTGAGTCCGGCGCATCTCATGCACGGGGGAAACGATGTTTCCCCCGTGAGCCCCCTTCTTCGGCTACCGGAAAGCCTCAGCGGCGGCGGCCGGGTGAATCGGCCGCCGCGGCGAAACACCGCCATGCCGAAGGTGGGAATCGAACCCACACGGGGCTCACGCCCCACCGGATTTTGAGTCCGGCGCGTCTGCCAGTTCCGCCACTTCGGCCCGCATGAATAGGGTAGCCGCGTGCACAGCAAGATCGGGATCCTCACAGGTGGCGGCGACTGCCCCGGGCTGAACGCCGTCATCCGTGCAGTCGCGCGCCGCCTGCTCGACAAAGACGCAGAGGTCGTCGGAGTGCGCGAGGGCTGGCG
>JBKPGE010000096.1:0-10706 GCA_046729215.1 Actinomycetota bacterium
AGATTGGGATGGCCGTCGAAGCGGATCCCGAACAGGTCCCAGGCCTCGCGCTCGTGCCAGTCGGCAGTCGGCCACACCGAAACGACACTGGCGACCGGCTCACCGTCGTCGAGCCACACCTGAAGGCGCACGCGGGGCGCGCCCTTGTGGAGCGCGAGCAGGTGGTAGCTGACCGAGAAGCGGCGTGTCTTCGGTGCGGGTAGCCGCTGGAGCCCCTGCGTCGAGGGCTTGTGCAGGTCGCGTCCCGTCAGGGTGCCGATGTAGCCCGACACGCCTTTCCGTCCCCAGCCGAAGTAGTCGGCCGCGGCGATGTCGGAGAGGAAGTTGAAGCCGAGCTCGTCGCGGAGATAGCGCGCGGCCTCCACGACGCGGGCGGAATCGACCACGACCGTCGTCTCGCCGTGCGCCTCGCGAATCTCGATCAGCCCTGGGACGCGGTTGAAGTTCAGCTTGCGACCCCGCGCAGCTCGTAGGCGGGCGGCACGCCCGCCATCACCTTCTCGTGCAGCCGCACGATGCCCTCCATCAGCGCCTCGGGCCGAGGGGGGCAACCCGGCACGTGGATGTCGACCGCGACGATCTTGTCCACGCCTTGGAGCGTGGTGTAGTTGTTGAACATCCCGCCGGAGCTCGCGCAGGCGCCCATCGCGATCACCCACTTGGGCTCCAGCATCTGGTCGTAGATCTGGCGCAGCGGCGCGGCCATCTTGTGCGCGACGCGGCCCGAGACGATCAGCAGGTCGGCCTGGCGCGGAGTGGAGCGGAAGACCTCGGCGCCGAAGCGGGCGCTGTCGTAGCGCGAGGTGACGATCGACATCATCTCGATCGCACAGCAGGCGAGCCCGAACGTGGCCGGCCAGATCGAGTAGCCCTGGGCCCAGGCGACCGCCTTCTCGACGGTGGTGAGCATGAGCTTCTCCTCCAGGTTCCCAAGCTCCTGCTCGAAGACGCCGGGGCCCTTTCCGCGCCAGAGCACCCGCTCGGAGCGGAGGCCGTAGTCCTTCAGGCGCTTGGGCTTCATCTCCGCCAATCCAGAGCCCCCTTCCGCCAGATGTAGACGTACGCCAGAGCCAGGATCCCGATGAAGAACGCGAGCTCCCAGAACCCGAACCAGCCGAGCGGCTCCAGGACGACCGCGAGCGGGTAGAGGAAGACGATCTCGATGTCGAAGACGATGAAGAGCAGCGCGGTGAGGTAGAAGCTGATCGTGAACTTCTCGACGTGAGGCGGGCCGAGCGAGACGCCCGACTCGAACGGGAGCGCGCGGGTCCGGTTCCGCGCCACCGGCCGGGTCGCGAACGCGAACGACATCACGACCATCGAGAGCGGGATGGCTACGGCCAACGCACCGTAAATCAGAAACGGCAGCCAGTTATCGAGCATCGCTCCCTGCCCCCTCGGGCCTCACCGTGACCGAACCCTACACCCTGCCGACCTGCCACGAGCGCGGTCGAAAACCGCTCAACCGAGCGTGAATCAGGTGTTACAAAGTCGTGCTCGTCTCGCCCATTCCAGGCCGAGGGTGAGCGCCGGACACACTGCTACGATGCGACCCAGATGGAGCTCACCGAACGCCCGATGACGCTGGTCTCGCTCACCGAGCGGGCCGCGTCGAAGATCACCGAGTTGATGGCCGAGGAGCCGGAGGGCGAAGCCTCGGTGCTGCGCCTCGCCGTCCAGGGCGGCGGCTGCTCGGGGTTCGAGTACGCGCTCGGCTTCGACCGGGGCGCCCTTGAAGGCGATCACGAGCTCGACATCCAGGGCGTCAGGATCGTCGTCGATCCGTACAGCGCCCCCTATGTCCAGGGCACCGAGATCGACTTCGTCGATGGTCTCCAGGGTGGCTTCGCGATCAACAACCCGAATGTTGTCGCCTCCTGCGGGTGCGGCCACTCGTTCCAGGTGGCCGAGGGCGAGGATCCCGGCGCCGAGCAGGGCGGCGGCTGCGGCTCCGGCTGTAGCCACTAGCCGGGTTCCCCCTACTAGCATTCAGGGCCGTGCCTGACAACGACGGCGTCGTCGACGTGACCATCCTGGGCGCCGGCCCTGTGGGCCTCTCTGCGGCCTACTACCTCGGGCACCGCGACGGAACCGTGCGCATCGTCGAGTCCCTGGAGCAGATCGGCGGCCAGGTGGCCGCGACGTATCCGGAGAAGCACGTCTACGACGTGGCCGGCTTTCCGAAGATCCTCGGGCAGAAGCTCGTCGACATGTGCGCCGAGCAGGGGCTCCAGTACGGGGCCGACGTCCGTCTCGGCGAGGAGGCGCAAACGCTCGAGCGCCTGAGCCAGAACGGCGAGGACCTCTTCGCGCTCACGACCGACGCGGGCAACACGTACCTCTCCCGTGCGGTGATCATTACGGCCGGCCATGGCGCCTTCGAGCCGCGCAAGCTGGGGGTCGATGGGGTCGACGAGTGGCAGGGCCGTGGCCTTCACTACGTCGTCCGCGAGAAGGCCCAGTTCGCCGGCAAACGCTGTGTCATCGTCGGCGGAGGCGACTCGGCGCTGGACTGGACGCTTGGGCTCCAGGACACGGCCGATCTCCCCATCACCCTCGTGCACCGCCGCGATCGCTTTCGCGCACTCGAGTCGTCGCTCAACGAAGCGCGGCGGCTGGAGGGCGAGGGCGCCGTTCGGATTCTCACGCCGCACGAGGTGCGCGACATCCACGGCGACGGGAGCATCGAGGCGGTGACGATCGAGAACACGGCGACCGGAGAGATGGAGCGCCACGACTGCCAGGCGCTCATCACGCTGCTCGGCTTCGTGTCGCACCTGGGCGCGATCGCCGACTGGGGCATCGAGCTCGAGGGCAAGCGTCAGATCAAGATCAATCCGATGACGTGCGAGACGTCGATGCCCGGCGTCTACGCGGCGGGCGACGTGGCCGGCTACCCGGGCAAGATCACCCTGATCACGGTCGGGATGGGTGAGGCGGCGATCGCAGCCAACAACGTCATCGCCGCAATCCGCGGCGAGAAGGTCCAGCCGAAGTACTCGACCGACTAGGCAGGCGGCCCAAGAGGGCACGTCCATGAACTGTCCCTCGACGCGTCGGAACTAGACTCCGGGCATGGCCGACGTCGACATGCAGCGAGAGCTCTGGGGCGACGAGACGCGAAAGGCGGTCGCCAATTTCACCGTCTCCGGCGAGCCGATCCCGGCCCCCGTCGCCCACTGGCTCGGGCGGATCAAGGGTGCCGCCGCGCGTGTGAACGCCGAGCTCGGGCTTCTCGACCCCGACAAGGCGGAGCGGATCGCCGCTGCGGCGGAACGGGTCGCGTCCGGCGAGCTCGACGACCAGTTTCCAATCGACGTCTTCCAGACCGGCTCCGGCACCTCATCCAACACGAACGCCAACGAGGTGATCGCCAGCCTCGCCGGTGAGGACGTCCACCCGAACGACGACGTCAACATGGGCCAGTCCTCGAACGACGTCTTCCCGTCGGCCGTCCATTTGGCCGCGCTCGACCAGCTCACGTACGAGCTGCTGCCCGCGCTCGAGCAGCTCGCCAACTCACTCGGCCGCAAGTCGCAGGAGTTCGACGACGTCGTCAAGTCCGGCCGAACGCACCTGATGGACGCCGTCCCGATGACCCTCGGACAGGAGTTCTCCGGCTACGCGACGCAGGTTCGCCAGGGGGCGGATCGCATCCGCGCCACGCTCGAGCGCGTCGGGCAGATCCCGCTCGGCGGCACCGCCGTGGGCACCGGCCTGAACACCCATCCGGAGTTTGCCGCGCGGGTTCGCGCGCGGCTGGCCGACGAAACCTCGCTCCGCATCAGCCCTCCGGCCGACCCCTTCGAGGCCCAGGCCGCGCGCGACTCCCTGGTCGAGGCCTCGGGCGCGCTCAAGACGGTGGCCGTTTCGCTGACGAAGATCGCAAACGACCTTCGCCTGCTCGGCTCCGGGCCTCGTGCCGGCCTCGGCGAGATCATGCTGCCGGAGCTCCAGAAAGGGAGCTCGATCATGCCGGGCAAGGTCAACCCAGTCATCCCTGAGGTCGTCACGCAGGTCGCCGCGCAGGTGATCGGGAACGACGAGGCGATCACGGTGGGCGGCATGCAAGGCCACCTGGAGTTGAACGTCTTCGTGCCGATGATCGCCCGCAATCTGCTCGACTCGATCCGGCTCATGTCGGCGGCTTCGCGGCTGCTCGCGGACACGTGTGTGGACGGGATCGAGGCGAACCGCGAAGTGTGCGAGCGCTATGCCGAGCTGACGCTATCCGCCTCGGCGGCACTCAACCCGTACATCGGCTACGACCGCGGCACGGAGATCGTTAAGGAGGCCGCCGCCTCCGGTCGTCCGCTCCGCGAGGTCGCGCGCGAGGCCGGCGTCGACGACGAGACGCTCGACAAGGCGCTCGACTACCGCTCGATGGCGAAGCCGCACGGCTAGGCGCCTGCGGCAGGCAGCGGTCCTCCTCGTCCTGTGCCTCGCCGGGTGCAGCGTGCGCAGCGACGAAAGCACGATCCCGGCCCGCGCACTCCCGCGACTCGTGCTCGAGCCCGCTGATCTCTCGCCGGCCTTCGTCCGGCTCAAGGAGGGCCGCCGGGGGCGGACCGGCTGGATGGCTCGCTATCGGCGTCCTGCCCCGGAAAGGACAGATGGCCCGATCGCCGTTGAGTCGAGAGCCGAGACGCTCGACTCCTCCGACGCCGCAGACAGAGAGCTTGAGGCGGCCGGCGCCGATCTCGATGATTGGCAGCCAATCGGGGAACCGGGCCTAGGCGACGAATCTTTCGCCGCCACGCGTGTTGGCAGCGATCTTCGCCACTATCGGGTGTACTGGAGGGACGCGAACGTCCTCGCGTCCCTCGCGCTCAACGGCGTCGAGGGGCGATTCCCGTTCTCGGACGCGCTCGAGCTCGCGCGGAAGCAGGAGAAGCGCGTCGCAGGTCAGAGGTGAGCCCACGCCACGAGCGCGCCGGCTGAGAGGAAGACGGCGCCCGCGGCGAGGAGCAGGACGTAGAGCACCGGACGACCGTCGTTTCCTGAATGCTCCGCGGCGGCGGCCGGAGGCGGGACGGTTCGAAAGCGGTAGACCGTGTGGGTCGGCCCCTCCGGGGCAGGACTCGCGAGGAAGGCCCGGTACTGGCGCGCACGGGCGCGCTGGAGCAGCGCGCGCTCCGCGAGCAGCAGGAGCTGCCGGCCGCTCGCGATTCGCGGCGGCTTCCTGAGCTTCGGAACAATGGCCGTCGGCTCGGCTGTCAGCACGACCTCCGGGCGATCACCGGCACGAGCCGTGGTAACCCGGATCGCCGTGGCAGACGGCGCCGGGCCGCCGAGGATCCGATCGAAGCGCGCCCGAGGACGACCACCGAGCCGGATTACCCCCCGAACGTGCAACGGCGCCTCGACCGTCAGCCTTCGACCCGTGACGGGCCCTTGGATCTGAACAGTGCGCTGGATGGGCCCCCCTCGCTCCACTTGGCCGCCGATGCGGGCGATCAGGCGGCGCATGTCCGCCGCGCGAGCCCGCGCGGAGAAGCCGAGCCCCTGCGTCGCCGTGGCATTGCGGAGGCGAAGTACCACCGAGAGCCGTCCACCCTCGCGGCTCGAACGAAGCTCCAGCCGCAGAGGCAGCGATCGCGCCGCCACCTGGGGAACGAGCTCGGCGTCGCTGGCGAGCACACGCCGTCGCGTGGCGAAGCCCTGCCAGATGAGAGCGTTCCGGCGGAGCCCGGGCTCTCCCTGTGACCCCGCCGCGGCGCGGACGTCGCGGAACGGCCCAGGGACGAGGAAGGAGAAGTCACCGGTGCCGGCGAGCGTCAGCCGTTGCGTGACGCGCACCCTGACGAGGGTTCCATCGTCAAGGACGTCCGCGAAGACGCGCTCGCTGTTCTCCACGCGCCCTGCAGGGAGGAGGAACGGCTCCGTCGGAGTCGCCCCGGCCAGCGGCACTCTCGCGTCGAGCGGCTCGGTCGGCGAGGGTAGGAGCGCCAGCCGGGCGGCCGCACCACCCGTGGCCGCAAGCCCGGCAACCGCAGCGCAGATCAGGGCAACCGCGGCTCTCAACGCACCTGGTTGATGGCGGGAAGCGTCGACGACAACGGGTCGTCCTTCACCGGTGCGAAGGTCATGTCGTTGAAGCGAGCGAAGTAGACGTCGTCGTCGACGACCCCCTCGTGGTTGTGGAGGTTGAAACCCCGTTCGTCGCCGTTCGCGCCCCGCACCGTCACCTCGTTCAGCGCCTTGATCAGCTTCGCGCGGTCATCGATCCCAACCGCCTGCCGCAACGCGGCGGCCAGGACGTTGACGCAGTCGTAGGTGTACATCGCGTACTCGGGCGGCTGCACCACCTCTTCTCCTTTGGAGGTCTTGACGCCGACGGGCTCAGGCCCGAAGCGCTCCTCGAACTGGCCCTCGAAGGTCTGCCAGGCCTGCGGGCCTAGCTCGGAGGTCATCCGGCCCGACGCGAAGACGAGACCGTTGACCCACTCCGGCCGATCGGCAAGCTGTTGGCGGACGAGCGGATCGGCCCCGCTCGGCGGCGTGTACACGGCAGCGTCCCAACGCCGGCTGCGTGCGGCCGTCAGCACGTTCGCGATCACCGCGGGCCGCGCCCAGACGAGCAGGGCGGTCGCGCCGGCGCGACGCGCGCGCAGGACCTGGGGCGCGAGATCGGAAGCCTCGGACGGCAGTCTCAGCCGAATCGCCACCGACTCAGGATTGGCGCCGAAGGATTTTGCGAGCGCCGCCCGGCCCTCTTCGCCGTAGCCGCTGTCGTCAGTGAGGATTGCGACCCGCAACCCCTTCGGAATCAGATACTCGGCGTAGCGGAACGCGACGCCGCGGTCGGTCGGCGCGACGCGGAAGACGTTCGGCCGTGCGTCTGAATCGACGAGACCCGCTCCGCCCTGATACGTGATGCAGATCGGGATGTCTGCGTTCCGGGCGATGCGCCAGGACGCATCGACCCCGGTTCCCTCGTCGACGATCGCGACGGCGCCATCTCTAACCGCCCGCCTGACGTTCGCGACCGCCTGCCTCGGCGACAGCGCGTTGTCCATCCGGCGAATCCGAAACCGGAAGCTCCTGTCGTCGGTCGCGACGGTATCCACCACGGCAGCGCCGAGCTCGGCTCCGTGCGCGATCGTCTCGCCGATGTACGGGCTGGTCGAAAACGGCGCGTTGACGGCGATCGTCAGCGTGCGAACCGAATTCGAGTCGTCGCTGCCGCCGCAGCCAGCGGCGAAGAGGACGACCAGGAGGGCAAGCACGCGCCGCAGGTAGCCGAATCTGTCCATCTAGAGCGGTTGCCGGCCGAGGTACGCCTCGCGGACGGCTGGATCGTCTGCGATCTCGTCCGGGCTCCCCGAGGCAAGCCTCGCACCCGCGTCCAACACGACGATGTCACTCGCGACCGACCGAACGAGCCGAAGGTTGTGCTCGACGACGAGCAGGCCAAGCCCCGCGTCGGCAAGGTCTGTGAGCAGTCGCCGCAGACGCTCGAGCTCGTCCGGACCTGCGCCGGCGGACGGCTCGTCGAGGAGAAGCATCCGCGGGCAGGTGGCAAGCGCCGAAGCGATCATCAGCAGGCGCTGCTCGGGCCCTGTGAGCGCGCCGGCTTGGTCGTGCGCTCGGCGGTCGAGCCCGACGACGGAAAGGGCGGCGAGCGCTCGAGCGCGAATTTCCCTCGACTCTTCCCGTGCCTTCGGCGTCGCGAAGAGCGCTCGCAGCGCTCCGCCGTGGCGCCTTCGCAGGGAGGCTCCGATGACGGCGTTCTCGAGCACCGTCAGCTTCCGAAAGACCGAGCTCGTCTGAAGGGTTCGAACGAGGCCCCGCCGCACGCGGACCGCGGTCGACTCCGCGTCGATGTCGAGCTGGTCGAGCGCGACCCTCCCCGAATCCGGCCGCATCGTCCCAGCGAGTAAGCGGAGAGCGGTTGTCTTTCCGGAGCCGTTGGGGCCGATGAGAGCTCGGACGCCGCCGGGCCGAACGTCGAGATCGAGCCGTTCGAGCGCGACGACGCCTCCGAAGCGCTTGGCAAGGCCGTGCACGTCGAGTTTCGCGCCCTCGTACGGCGCGAGTCTGAGGGACGGCGCACCGTCGGCCTCGCGGCGCCGATGGACGCGGCGGTGGAGCTCGGGCAGGATTCCGTCTCCGCCGGCCGCGAGCACGACGAGGAGCAGCAGCGCCGCCAGCATCGGACTGAAGCGCACGGTATCGGTGCCGGTGAGATCCGCAAGGCCGTCCCCGACGAGTGCGAGCAGGCCGAGCAGCACGATCCCCACAGTGGGGCCGACGGCACTGGCCGCTCCACCGACGAGGACGGCGACAAGTAGACGAAACGAAAGCTCCGGGCCGTAGACGCTTGAGTCCGCGACGCCGGCGAGCTGGACAGCGAGCCCTCCGGCCAGGCCGCCAACCGCCGCAGCTCCAGCGAAGGCGCGGAGACGAAGCGATGCGGCCTCTGTCCCCAAGGCAGCTGCGCCGGCCGGTCGCTGCGCAGCCGCCTGCAGCGCCAGGCCGAAGGAGCTGTGGGCGAGCGTCCGATGACCGAGCATCGCCAAGGCGACCAGAGCGACCGCGAGTTCATAGTGGACCGTCGGCGTCCACGCCGGTGGCACGACGACGCCCTGCGCTCCGCCGGAGATCGAAGGGAAGGCGACGAGCCCGAGTGCGAAGAGCCATGTCACGATCCAGGTCACCGCCGCGACGTACACCGGACGAAAGCGGACGATCGCCGCAGCGACCACGATGCCGCCGAGTGCAGCGGCGGCGGCGGCCAGCAGCGCGGCTGCGAGCACAGGCCACCCATGGACGGCGAGGTGAGCGGCGACAACGGCGCCGATCCCGACGAAGGCGCCTTGTGCCACGGACGGCATCCCTCCGACGCCCACTGCGAAACCGAGGCCGACGGCGGCAAGCGCGAGGTAGACGGTCTCCGCCAGGCGGTCGATCTGCACCAATCCCGGCAAGACCACGGGAAGGAGGGCAGCGACTGCCAGACCGGCGACGGCGAGCCAGGCAAGGCCGTTCCACGAGCGCTTCGCATCCCTCGCCGCGCCACGGAGCGCCCGCTCCGTCGTCGCAAGTGCGTTCACTCGACCTCCTCCAGCGCTTCGCCTGGCGGCCGGAGCGCCACATAGAGCAGGATGAGGGCGAGCGGGATGACGACGCTGTAGGCAGGGCCGAGCTCCCAACCCGCGACGTGGACGTTCGCAATTGCGGCTTCGGCCAATCCGAGCGCCGCTCCTGCTGCAAAAGCGAGCAGCGGAGGCCCGAAGCGAACGAGGAGCGCGGCTGCGAGCCCCTTGAGGCCGAGCAAGGTCCCGGTATCGGCCGAGACGGGCCCACTCGGCGCGGCGGTCACGGCTGCGAGCGCGGCCACGGCGCCCGCCAGTCCGAACGCGAGCGGAACAAGCCGCGTCATCGGCACGCCGACGACGAGGGCTCCCTCACGGTCCGCCGCGATCGCCTGGAGGCCACGGCCGGGACGCGTACGGTCGATCGACCAGGCAACCAGTGCGGCCAGCGCGAACGCCACGGCGGCGACATAGAACGCACGAACCTGGATCGATGCGCCGGCGATCGTGACGAAGCCCCCTTCACCGACGCGACGAAACGGGATGGGATCCGGAAACACGTACGCAGATCGCGGGAACACCGACTCGATGACGGCGTGGATCGCGAAAGCCAACGCCAGCATCGCCCCGACCCACCCGAGTGTCGATCCGCGCTCGAGGAACGGCTGGACGACGAGCAGGTACCCGCCTGCTCCCACCAGGATGCAGACGAGAACGCCGACGCAGAGCGCGACGAGGTAGCGCCCGGTCGACACGTTCGTTTGCGTCACCGGCCCCGTTCCGGCAGCGACGAGCAGCGTCGTGAAGATTCCCAGCCCGATCAGGTCGCCGAGCGCGAGATAGACGGTGCCCGTCAGGCGGAAGACGAGCGCGTGGCCGATCGCCACGAGGCCGTACACACCGCCGGCCGCAAGCCCCGTGACGACGACCTGGAGGGCGAGGTCCACTGGCGGGAGCCTATTCAGAGCCGAGTTCTGCGGTCCCCGGACGCCTTTCTTGCTCGGTCGGCGGCGACGTGAACGGCTGGGTCAAGGTGCCGTTCAACGAGGCTCGCTACGGCCGCGACTTCTGCAACAGCATCGTCTGCAACAACACCTGGTTCCTGATCCGCGACGCCATGGCGTTCTGGGTCCAGGGCCAGCTGGCCTCGGGCAAGAAATTCCGCAGACCGCGGACTATCTCAAGACGTTCGACAAGTGGGACCGGTACGACCTCGACGGCGATGGCAACTTCAAGGAGCCGGACGGGTTCATCGACCACTTCCAGATCGTCCACGCGGGCGGCGACCAGGCCGCCGGTGACCCAAATCACGGCACCGACGCGATCTGGAGCCACCGCTGGTACGCGTCCGTTCAAGCCGGTGGACCGGGCGGCCTCCCGGGCGTCAACGCCGGTAGCGGCGGCGTGTCGAGCGGCGTGACGATCCCGAGCAACCCGACCGGCGTCTGGGTCGGCGACTACACCATCAAGCCCGAGAACGGAGGCCTCGGCGTCTTCGCGCACGAGTACTCGCACGATCTCGGCTTGCCCGATCTCTGCGACACGTCCGGGAACACGGGCGGTGCCGAGAACTCGACGGCGTTCTGGACGCTCATGAGCTCCGGAGCGAACATCGGCGACGGCGGTCCGAACGGAAGCGGCGACGCTCCGACCGACTGGGGCGCGTGG
>JBKPGE010000097.1:0-22083 GCA_046729215.1 Actinomycetota bacterium
ACCCGGCGCTGAGGCGGCTGGACCGACTCGTCGGCCGCTGGAGCACGGAAGGCCACCTGGTCGGCCCCCACGACACGAACGTCAGAGGCGAGACGTCGTTCCGCTGGCTGCCGGGCGGCTTCTTCCTCGAGCAGCGCGCGCACCTCGACTTCGCGGGGTTGGAGATCGAGGCCTTGGAGCTGATCGGCTACGACTCCGAGACCGACACCTTCCCCTCGACCGTGTTCTCCAACTTCTCGCCCGACCCGCTGCCGTACCGGTGGGATGTCCAGGGCGAGAGAGTGACCATCACCGTGTCCTACGGTCCGCTGGACGCGAACTTCACCGGCTCCTGGCGCGAGGACGGCACCTTCTCGGGCGGCTGGCGCCCGAACCCCGGCGCCGACGAGACCGTGAACGTCCCCTACGACATCGGCGGACACCGCCTCGAGTAACTCCGATCCAGGCGAAGAACTCGATCGGAACGAGCACCTAGAGGAGTGAGATCGCTACCGGCGGCGCGTCATCCGGGGAGCCGCTCTGCCACCACGCGCGTGCCCCTACCGGCGCTGCCTCCCGGGCCCGCCTCGACCGTCACCTCGTCGGCGTGCAGCGCCTCGCCGCAGTGCGCACAGCGGATCTCGGCACGGGTCAACTCCCCGCAGCCCCGATGGCGCAACAGTACGGGCGGGCCCTTGTGGCCGGCCGTCCAGCGGTCTCCCCAGGCAACCATCGCAAGCAGCACGTCTACGAGCTCCCCTCCCTTCCTGGTCAAGACGTAGTCGTGGCGCGGCGGTCGCTTCGAGTAAGGGCGCGGCACGAGCACCCCCTGCTCGACGAGGTGCTCGAGCCGTTCCGTGAGGACCTTGCGAGAGATCCCGAGATCGCGCCGCAGGTCGTCGAAGCGGGTGATGCCGAGATGGACGTCGCGCAGGATCAGCGGTGACCACCACTCCCCGGCAACGTCGAGTGTGCGTGCGATCGAGCAGGTCATGTCGGCGAACGAAGTTCTCTGCACGATGCCATCTTAGTCTCTTGAGGAGACTTAACCTCTAGACTGCCTCTTTGAAGAGACGCACAGAAGGAGGACATCATGTACAGAGCGATCGTCGCCCGCCGCATCAGGACCGCTTGGGAGCACCTAGCGCGGGGTGACTACGGCTACGTGCTCGACCAGTTCGCGCCGATTTTCACCCACAGCTTCGCCGGCAATCACGCACTCGGCGGAGAGCGCTCGAGCCGCGAAACACAGCGAACCTGGTTCGAGCGCCTGTTCCGGCTCCTCCCAGGCGTCGAGTTCAGGATCGAGGACGTGCTCGTTCGCGGCTGGCCGTGGCGGACGCGCGCGGTTGCGTTGATTCGAGTTCGTGCGACGGTCGCCGGCCGCCCCTACGAAAATGAAGTTGCGCAGACGATCGAGCTTCGCTGGGGGCGGATTACACGTATCCGCAACCTCGAGGACACCCAGAAGCTCGCCACCGCGCTGGAGCGACTGGCCGCTGCGGGACTCGATGAAGCCAGCGCGGAACCGATCACCGACCGTGAGGTTGTCGCGCCAGCCGCGCCGCCACTCTCAGTCGCCCAAGCACCAACCCCTGAGTGAGGCCTCGCTCGGCGACAGACACCGAGTGCGAATGAGTACGCACGATCCGACCGTGTTGCCGCCAGGGTTGCCAGTTCCGTTGGACGACGGTGCGACAAAGAACTTGCCGGGCATGCGTGTGCCGCCGATTCCGCTTCCCACCACGGACGGCGCCGAGCTGATCCTCGGCGAAGCAGGCCGCCTGGTGCGGCGCCTGGCCTATGCCTACCCTCGTACCGGTCGCCCAGGAGAATCGCCCCTGGTGGACGACTGGGATCTGATCCCTGGCGCCCGGGGGTGCACGCCAGAGTCGTGCGCGTTCCGCGACCACCACGCGGAGCTCGCGCGCATAGGCGTCGACGTCGTTGGAATTTCCACCCAGGACACCGCATACCAGCGCGAGGCTGTCGAGCGCCTGAACCTTCCGTTCGCGCTCGTGTCAGACGCGCAGCTGCGGCTTACGCGGGCGATGCGCTTGCCGACCTTCGAGATCGCTGGGCATGTCCTGCTCAAGCGGTTCACCCTGGTGATTCGCGATGGCCGGGTCGAGCACGTCTTCTACCCGGTCTTCCCGCCAGACCGTCACGCCGAGGAGGTGCTGCGCTGGCTCCAAGCCCATCCGATCGACGATCGAGTCTCGTAAGCGCCGCGACCTACTCGGCGGACTACTCCACGAATACCACCGCGGCCGCGGCATGAACTCGCTTTGAAACTCTCAGCTTCGTCGGTGTGGGTCGGCCGCACGCCGTAGCATCTCTCCGCCTCGTCCTACGGCGTTGCCGGCTACCACCACCTCACGCACGCTCAGCTCGAAGGATCTCGGCGACGGGACGGCGGGCGCCGAGGCGGGCCGGGATGGCGGTGAGGACCGCGATCACGAGGACCGTGACGGGCACGACGGCGAGCAGCTGCCAGAGCGGCGGCGCGGTCGTGTCCGAATCGCTGATGGCGGCGAAGAGCGCGATGCCTCCCGGGATGCCCAGGGCGGCGCCGGCGAGCGCGGGAAGCACCTGCGCCGTCGAGAGCCCTGCGCTCACCTGCTGCGGCGTCGCGCCAAGTGCGCGCGACAGCGCCGAGGAGCGCCTGCCGTCGAGCGCGGTCGCCCAGGTGATGAAGATCGCGTTGACGGCCGCAAGCGTGACGAGCGTGATCGTGATCAGCAGCAGCACTTGGTTCAAGCGATCGGCCCGAGCATTGTTCAACGACGAACCCCAGCCGGATTGCTCGGCGTTGAGCTGGGCGTGGGCCGTGAGCGCGGCGACGACCCCGCTGACCGAGATCGCGATGCTGATCACGCCCAAGATGGCGCGGCGCGGCCGCCGACCAGCCGCGCGCAGCCCGAGCAGCAGCGGGACCGGGAGCCGCGCCGAGAGCGCGATCAGCCAGGGCGTGCGCCTGGGTGCGCGGGCGGAGTCGGCCAGCGCGAGGACGGTGCTCATGCGGGCGGCGCGCACGGCAGGAACGAAGGTCGCGGCAACGGCCACCGCGAGCGCGAGGGCCGTCACCAGGCCGACCGTGGACAAGGTCAGCGGCGGCGGAGCGGCACGCCCGAGGAAGCCGGCACTCCCGTCGATCAGCAGCGGAGCGGTCAGCCGTCCGAGCGCCAGCCCGACCGCCGCCGCGAGCAGGGCGACGACCACGTACTCGGCGAGGAGCACCGCGGCGACGAGGCTGGGCGTGCCGCCGACCGCCTTGAGCAGTCCGACCCGGCGGATCTGGTCGGCCATCCGGCCTCCGACGAGCACGGCGACGCTGGCCACGGCAAGCAGGCCGAGCAGCCAGGCGCCCGTCAGCAGGACTTCCCGCTGGGTTGCCACCACCTGGCCACTCTGCGTACTGATGCCCTGCCAGGACTGCAGGGACGGGGGCGGTCGGTCGGATGGGCGGGTCCCCGGAGGTGCGTCGCGGGGCGGATTGTGCTCGGCGACGAACGCCGGGGCCGCTGCCGGGTCGGCCAGTTTCAGGTAGGAGACGTAGGACAGGGATCGCGCATCCGAGGCGAGGCTGCGGGCATCCGCTCGGGTCAGCCAGACGAGCCCCGCGTCACCGGGCGACGGCCCGCAGTAGAAAAGGCAGGAGTCCGGGTACGGCGCCGCAGCGGCGGTGACCGCGACGCCGACGACCCGGAACGTGCGGCCGTTCAGGGTGATCCGATCGCCGGTACCGACGCCGAGCGCGTCGGCGAAGGCGGCCTCGACGACGACGCCGCCGTCGCGGACCCAGCTTCCCTGGGTCAGCCTGGGCTGATCGACCGGGGCCGGTGCGCTGTTGCGGCCCTCTGCCCGCACGTTCACCGTCTCCCCGTCGGCGGTCAGGGTCGTCCAGGCGACCGGGAAGGGTCCGCTGTAGCGGGTGACGCCGGAAGCGCGGGCCAGCGACTTCAGGCCGGCGAGGTTCGCGGGCTGGCCGCCCAATTCGGGCGGGTTCGGGTCGGCGCTTGCGACCACGTCGGGCCCGGCCGTCGCCTCCCGGGTCTTCTCGTAGGGCTTGTCCGTCACTCCGTGCAGGGCGAGTCCGAGGGTCAACGTGGTCGTGGCCGCCGCGATCGCGAGCAACAGGAGCGCGGCCTCGGCCGGACGCCGGCGCAGGTCACGGGCGGCGAGGCGGCAGATGAGCAGGAAGCGGCCCACGGTTCAACTCTCCAGTCCGGCGAGTTCCCCGAGGGGCCCGCTGGTGCCGTGGGTCAGCCGCGTCTCCTCGACGAAGGCGCCGTCGCGCATCGTGATCAGCCGGTCGGCGGTGGCCGCAATGCGGGAGTCGTGGGTGACGATGAGCAGCGTCTGCCCAGAAGTGCGCAGGCTGTCGAGCAGCCGGAGCACGTCGAGGGTGGCGGCGCTGTCGAGGTTGCCGGTCGGCTCGTCGGCGAGGACGACCTGCGGTTCGTTGCTGAGCGCGCGGGCGATCGCGACCCGCTGCCGTTCGCCGCCAGAGAGCGCCGAGGGTAGATGCTTGGCCCGGCCGGTGAGCCCAACCTGGTCCAGCAGCTCCGTGGCCCGGCGTCGTGCCCCCCGTGGCGAGCGTCCTGCCAGCAGCGCCGGCACCTCCACGTTCTCGACCGCGGTGAGCTCGTCCATCAAGTGGAAGGCCTGGAAGACGAAGCCAATCGCGTGGCGGCGCAGCCGCGCCAGCGCCTTTTCGCTCAGCTCGTCGATGCGGCGCCCGGCAAGCCACACCTCTCCCGCCGAAGGCCGCTCCAGGCCGCCGAGCAGGTGCAGCAGGGTCGACTTCCCGCAGCCGCTCGGCCCCATCACGGCCAGGGTCTCGCCCGATGCCACCTCCAGCTCGACGGCGTCGAGCGCACGCACGAGGCCCTCGCCCTGGCCGTATTCCTTCTCCAACCCGCGCGTGCGCAAGACCGGCCCCACGCGTGACAGTGACTCGTTGGCGTTCATGATCGTCCCTTCGTCGCGTTCCAGTAGCGCGCGCAGGCTTCGAGCCAGCGCAGGTCGGCCTGCAGCCTCAGCACCACGCCCTCGAGCAGGAGCCCCGCGACCGACTCGTTGGGCTCCGCCAACGCGGCCCGCTGGGCGGCGGCCAACCCGGCCAAGAGCTCGTGCCGTTGCGCGTCTACGAGCCGCACCGGGTCGGCCAGTCCCGCCGCCGCGGCGGCAACCAGCTTGAGATGGAACTCGGCCGGCGCGGGCTTCGGCCAGCTCGTATCCTCCAGCCACTCCTCGACCCGCGCGCGCCCCGCCGCGGTCAGCTCGTGGACCTTGCGGTCCGGGCGATCGGTTTGGCCGACGCGCTGAGAGGTCACGAGGCCAGCCTTTTCGAGACGAGTGAGCGTCACGTACACCTGGCCTGCATTCAGCGCTTCCGCCAGCGGGCCAAGCGCGAGCTGAAGCCGGGCGCGGAGCTGGTAGCCGTGAGACGGCTCTTTGGCCAGCAGCGCCAGCAAGACCTCCTGGACGACCCGGAGTTGGTAACCCTGAGACGCCTCCTTGGTCGAAATTCCAATGGCTTCGGCTTCTCGCATCAAACTACTCCCTAACAGTTATCTATACGAGAATAACCGTTAGCTATGCTCCTGTCAAGCCCGGTATTCTGGCCCAGTCAAGCCGAACCGGAGCTCGTGTTTCGGGCAATCGTGCAGCTGCTGGATCAGGATTTCTTCGCCGTGTAGGCCGGGCAGCCGCGCTTGCGAAGGTCAGTGGCCTGGTGGAGATCTACTTCGGTGTGGACGGCGAGCTCGAGTGCTTGCCACAGGTGACGCGGCCGCGCTGTCGCTCCGCGTCGGTCGTCTGGGCTGCCGCCCTCGATGACGACGGCCCAACCGGCGGCTTCTTCCGCGCCGGCCGACCTCTCCCCTGGTGAAGCCGACGCGGCCAAGCCTGATGCAAGTGGCGCGGTATCCGCCACCCCAACGCACGACACGTGGGCGTAGCCCAGGTCAGGGATGGAACCGCAGTCGGTCGACGATCTTGTCGACGGTCTTGCGCTTTGCACGGAACGCGATCCCGACCAGGTCGAGGCTTTCGGCAGGGACGACGGCGACGGCGGCACGGTTCGCCTCGTCGTTATTCGTCGCGAAAAGCTCCTGCGTGTAAACGGACGGGGTGACGCCGCGGCTCATCGCGCGTTCAAAGGCTCGACGCACACCGGCGGCGTCCGCCTCGTAGACGAGCACCGGCTGGACGAACATCGGCAGGTAGTCGTTGCCGGACGCGTCGCGGTACGGCTCGCCGACGACGCCGGGCACCGTCCCTGCGATCCCGCTGACCAGGAATGCGGTTACGTTCGTCTTCTGCCACACGGCGAGGTCGTCGCGGAGAACGACGGCGATCTTCGTCTCGAACTGCATCCTGGCTACCGCGTGGGCGCGCCGATCTCGGCGAGTCGCGTCCGCGTGCGCCTCGTCGAGACGAGGTTCCCTTTGCGCTCGTAGCGCTCCACCGCCTCTTCGAGCACGGCGACGGCTTCCTCGGGCTTTCTCGCGAGTAGAAGCACCTCGCTGAGGTCGAGCAGCGCGTCTCCCTGCATGTTCAGCATGTCGGTTCCTCACCGATTGCTACCGCTGCGCGGGCGAGCGACTCGGCTTCCCTGGCGCCTCGACGTGCAAGCACCTTGGCTCTGACTTGCCGCCAGAGCATGTGCGTCATTGCGTCGTCGCTCGCCCCCAACTCCGCCGCACGGCTTGCCCAACGGTCGGCCTCCTCGAGTCGATCGAGGGCGTAGAGCGCCTGCGCCAGCCTTCCGGCTACAGTCGACAGAATCGCCTTTTCGCCCGCCTCGTCGAGCAGTCGGCAAGCCTCTTCCCCGAGCTCGGCCGCGGCGCCAGGGTCGCCGGCCAGGAGTTCGACGAGGACCTCGTCTTGGCCGATCACCGTTCCGAGTGCGATTCGTCCGCCGCGGTCAGCGATCTCCGCGCGCTGCTCGGCCAGTAGCGTCCGGGTCTCGTCGAAGCGTCCGAGCATGGCCAGGGCGAGCGCTCGAGATCTGCGGAGTTCGCGAGCGACCACGCCTCGGGCCTCTTCCTCGTCGAGCCACGCCAGCAGTTCCGAAACGGGGGTCGTGCCGAAGTACCGAGCCATGACGCGCCCCAGCTCGAGGTGGTGGGTCAAACCGGCCCGTTGCGCATGGACGAATGCTCGCTCGTCCGCATCGCGCCATGCGTCCATCTGCGCTCGCATCGACGCGACTACGCCGAGTGCCGAGTAGCCGATGAAGAGAGCCCGGTCGTCGCCCGCGGCGTGAAACACGGGGAGCGCGCGCTCAAGGAGCTCGTCCAGGGCTTCCGCAACTCCCTGCGGCTCGAGGCTGAAGCGGTTCCGTGTCTCGATGATTCGCCCGCAGAGCTCGCCTACGCGGTCGCCTGCAGCTGAGGCCCGCTCGATGAGCGAGAGAGCCCGGCTGCGTGCGCTGTCGGTCTTGCCGGCCCAGAACAGCGCGTCGACCAGATCGTTCTCGAAGGCGATGTCGATCTCGTCCGGCGGCAACAGCGCCGCGGCGCGCTCGAGCAGACTCGCTGCCGCAACGTTGTCGTACCGAGCCAGCGCGCGTCCGCCGGCGGCGGACAGGCGGCGCCGAGCCATCGCCGCCAGCGCGCGGTCGTCCGACACACCGAGCTCAGCGCGGTAGAGCCATGCCTGCTCGAGGTGATAGCCGAGGATCTCGTCCAGCTCGACGAGGCCGCCACCGTGGTCCTCGAGCCAGGCGGCGAAGCGCTCGTGCAGCTCTGCCCGTGCGGCCTTCGGCAGCGCATCGTAGGCCGCGTCGCGGATCAGGAGGTGGCGGAAGCGGAAGCCGTCCTCGCCGACGAGCTGCGCCTTGGTCGGCCTGATCAGCTCCTTGCGCACGAGGGCGGCCAGGCGCGGGGTCACTGCGGTCTCGCGAGGTGCGAGCGCCTGCACGGCGCCGCGGTGAAAGACCATGCCCTCGATCGCACCTCGCTCGAGCACGGTCCGCTCGCCCGTCTCGAGCTGATCGAGGCGCGCAGCTAGCAACGTCTGCAGAGTGGGTGGGACCGTGACTTCGCCCTCCGCTTCGCCGGCCATCGCAACCATCTCTTCGATGAAGAGCGGGTTACCGCCCGCCGCGCGCATGATTTTCTCGCGGAGCCCGCGTGGAATGCGTTCCGGCATGAGCGCCGCGAGCTCTTCGTCACGCAGAGGCTCGAGGCGAATAGTGATTGGCCAATCGGGGCGACGGTCGAGAAGCTCCGGCCGCGCAAGGCAGACGAGTAGGATCGCTGCGCCCGACGAGAGGAGGGCGACGTGCTCGATCAGGTCGAGGAACGTCGCCGCGCCCCAGTGGACGTCGTCGACGACGACGACGAGCGGCCGCACCGTCGCCTCTTGTTCGAGGGTCTTGCGAAAGGCCCAGGCGATCTCGTCTGCTGAGGTCGCCGCCTCGGTCTCGCCGAGCAGCGAGCGAATCGCAGCAGCGGCGGTCTCGTCGGAGGGCTGAGAATCCAGCTGTTTCAGCACCTCGACCACCGGCGAGTACGTGATCCCCTCGCCATAGGGCAGGCAGCGACCATCAACGAGGGTCGCGTCGATCGATCGCAGCGCCTCCGCAGCGAGCCGAGACTTGCCCAGGCCGGCCTCGCTCACGACAGTCACTAGCTCGCAGCGCTGTTCGGCCCGTGCCCTTTCCCAAGCGTCTCTGACGATCCACTGCTCGCGAGCACGACCGACGAACGGCGTGTCGTAGCGCGGCGCGGGCTTGTCAAGCACGCGCACGAGGCGGTACGCCGAAACCGGCGCCGACTTGCCCTTGAGCTCGAACGGCTCAACGGGCTCGACCTCCACCGCGTCGCCGACGAGTTCGAGTGTCGGCCCTCCGAGGAGCACCTCGCCCGGCTCGGCGGCCTGCTCAAGCCGTGCCGCGACGTTCACCGCATCGCCCGCCACCCAGTCTTCGGTGCCAGTCACAACTTCGCCGGTCATGACGCCGATTCGCCCCCGCAACCCGAGTCCCGGGAGCGCGTCCCGCATCTCGACTGCCGAACGCACCGCGCGCAGCGCGTCGTCCTCGTGCACCACCGGCACGCCGAACACGGCCATCACCGCGTCGCCGATGAACTTCTCGACGTTGCCTCCGTACCGCTCGGCGATTTCCCTCCTTCCCTCGAAGTAGCGTGAGAGCAGCGCACGCAGCCGCTCGGGATCGAGTGTCTCGCCGAGCGCGGTCGAGCCCGTCAGGTCACAGAAGAGAACCGTGACCGTCTTGCGCTGTCCTCTCGCCTCCGGAGCGCCCGCTCGCAGCGGGAAGCCGCACGCTTCGCAGAACCTTGCGCGCTCACGGTTGTCGTGCCCACAGTTCGCGCAGAGCGGCACCGCGTGAGGCTAGATGGTGCGAGATGCCTACCGCAACGCCCCGCGGCCGGAGTCGAGAGCGGTTGCGCTTAAAGCCACCATGAAGCCGGGCGGAGCGGCAGCTAAACCGTGCGCAAGTCTTTTTGGAGCGCCCCGATGCCCGGTCCGAATCGGCAGGTCGCTCGAGCGACCTGCTTTCACCGCCGCTACTAGCCGAGACTCCCCCGGGCAAGGCGCTCGGCTGCCGCCTCCGTCGTGATCCCTTCCGCTTCGGCGCGCAGGTAGATCGCGGTCAGGGTCTCCCCGATCCCGGCCAGTCGAGCCTCCACGGTCTCGCGATCCCAGTGGAGCGACTCCGTTCCCCACGCGTAGAGCACGCCGCCGGCGTTGATCACGAAGTCGGGCGCATACAGGATTCCAGTCTCCTGCAAGCGGACCGCGTCTTCGCTCTCGCCGAGCGTGTTGTTCGCAGAGCCCGCGACGATGCGGCAGCGCAGACGAGGGATCGTCTCGGCGTTCAGCGTTCCACCCAGAGCGCAGGGGGCATGCACGTCGCACTCGACGTCGATGGCCTCCGCCGGAGGTATGACCTCCGCGCCGATCCGCTCAGCGAGTGCATCGACCCGCCGCGGGTCGATGTCGGAGACGAGCACCCGGGCGCCCGCTTCGGCAAGCTGTTCCGCGAGCCGCGCGCCGACGTCGCCGACTCCCTGGACGAGGACGACCCTTCCTTCGAGATCGGGCGAGCCGAACACGTGCGACACGGTGGCGCGGATCCCGTGGAAGACGCCGCGGGCGGTGTATGGGCCCGGGTCGCCCGAGCCGCCCCGCTCCTCACTGCGGCAGAAGACGTACGGGTGCCGCTCGGCGATCACGTCCATGTCTGCGGTTGTGGTGTTCACGTCAGGTCCGGTCTGGAAGTTCGTGCCGAGCGAGGCGGCGAGCTCGGCATAGCGAAGGAGAAGGCGGCGGCGCTCGGCACCCTGCGGGGGCGAAGGCACGGCGAGCACCGCCTTCCCGCCGCCGAAGGGGACGTCGGCGGCGGCCATCTTCAGCGTCATCGCCTCCGACAATCGCATTGCATCCTCGAGTGCGGCCGCGGGACTCGAGTACGTCTTCATCCGCGTCCCGCCGCCCGCAGGCCCGCGCCTCGTCGAGTGGATACAGACGAACATCCATGTTCGAGTAGGAGTGTCGAAGCCGACGACGACCTCTTCGCCGTCCCACGAGCGGATGAGCTCCTCCAACACGTTGAGAACTTACTCCCGCCGTCCCCGCTCGCCGAAGGCCCTGTAGCGGTGGCCGTCCGTGGGTCCTGGGCCGGACTTAGCAAATGTCAGTTGCTACGTCCCGCCATGCTCAAAAGAACCTCGGCCAGATCAGCCAGCGGCGACTAGGGCCGCCCCGGCAAGCGCAATGACACCCCCGGCGCGCCGACTGACGGTCAGTCGTTCGCCAAGCACGAGGCGGGCGAGCAGGACGGTCACTATCGGGTAGAGCGCGCTCAGTACGGCAACGATCCCGGCCGCGCCCTTCGTGGTCGCGAATGCGACGCAGACGTTGGCACCTGTGTCGAAGGCGGCGACCGTGACGAGCGCCGGCAGGAACCGGGCCGGCGGGCGGAGCGATGTGGAGGTCAGGGCGGCAGCGGCGAGCACAATCGCGACGGATGCCGACCGAGCAGCGACGACGGCCCAGGGGGCGCTCTCGTCGGATCCGGCGTCGAGTCCGACGACGAAGCCCCCGAATCCGAGCGCCGCGACGACGGCCAGCCCGGCACCTGGCGCGACTCTTCTGCTCCCGACGCCGGGCGGCTCACGCGAGAGCGCCACGACTCCCGCCAGGACGAACACGATGCCGACCCACTGCGAGACCGCTGGCGTCAGGCCGCGTGCCGCGTCGACGGCGAGCGGGACGACCGGCGAGGCAGCACTGATCGGCGCGACGATGCCCATCGCCCCGACTGCCAGACCGCGGTAAAGGGCGGCAAGTCCGATGAGCCCCGCGACGCCCGCGGCTGCAGCCGGAAGGACCTCCGAGGCGCCCGGGAACGGGTCGCTCGCGATCCACACCCAGAGCCCGACGCCTGCAAGACCGACCGCCTGGGAGATCGCGAGTACGACGAGCACCGTGAGTCGCCGCGAGGCGAAGCCTCCGAGGAAGTCGCCGGCGCCCCAGAGCACGGCGCCGGAGAGTGCCAGCAGCGATGCCACGGCGCGCTAGTCGACGTCGGCGACGGGCCACCAACCTCGACCGGGCACGTCGACCTCATCCGATCCGCGCGTGTCTCCTCTTCGGTGTGTCGGGAAATGCTGCACCTATAATGCAGAATAATGCACTCGGCGGCTCAGGCCCATGAAGAACGTAAGCGGGTAGCCGTTCCGATCGCTCACTCGGTCCGCCGACTTCGGTCAGCGCGATCGTGGACACTCAACGAGCTCGCGGCGCGCAGCGGCATCAGTCGCCGGCTCATCGTTCAGATCGAGCAAGGGCAGGCCAACCCGAGCATCGGCACGCTGCTCCGGCTGGCAGACGCGTTTGAGGTCATGCTCAGCGAGCTCCTCCCAGAACCACCCACGGCAACTGTCGGCATGCGTCCCGCCGCTGAAGAGCTCCGGCTCTGGAGCGGCCCGCGAGGAGGAGCCGGCCGGCTGCTCATCAACCGCGGCCCTCTCGAGCTGTGGTCATGGATGCTCGGACCTGGCGAGTCGCACGAAAGCGAGGCGCACCACGCGGGATGCGTCGAGCTCCTCAACGTCACGACGGGCACGCTCCAGCTTGATGTCGGCGGCGAAAGCTTCACCCTCGCCGACGGCGACAGTGCATGGTTCGAGGCGACCCAAGCGCACGCCTACCGCAACCCGACCCGCTCGACGACCAGTTTCTCCCTCGTCGTGTTCGCGCCATGAGCCTGCCGCTAGTCCACCTCGCAACCGTGACCCCGTGGCGACTGGCCGACGCCTCGCCTCTTGCTCGAGCTTGCTGATGCCAGGCTCCCCGGCCAGCTCGAGAAAGCCGAGACTGGGGCCGTGGGTCGGCCGGCTACGGACGCGACCCACCGGGTGGCCGCGCAGGACGGGATCACGGAAGCGACGTAAGCCCTACCGACTACCGAACATCGATAGACCGCGTTGGGTCGCCGGAGCGCTGCTGAGTGGTGTGGTCGGGCTGTGGATCATCGGCAATGTGGTCGCCAACCCGTCGGCGTTCACGTTTCTCTTGTTCGTGGGCATAACCAATGGCGCCATTTACGCCCTCATCGCACTTGGATTTACGCTCTCGTACACCTCGATCGGCCTGATCAACCTCCCCCACGGATACGTCTTTATGACCGGCGCCGTCTTATCAGCAACCTTGCTCGGCACCGCCGGAGTGGACGAAAGCGCTCGCTTCGCGAAAAACGTCCCGGCGATGCTGGTCGTGCTTCTGATTGTCATGAGTGCATGCGGATTATTGAGCGCCCTAATCGAGATCGTGGCATATCGACCGCTTAGCAATGCTCCTCGGCTATCGAGGCTGGTCACTTCGATTGGAATCCTCTTCATCTTGAACAACATCATCATCGTCTGGACCGGATCGAAGCCAGTCGCGCTTCCGGACCTGCTTCCGAGAGGAGATGTGTTCAGCGTGATGGGCGTGGCATACACGTGGGACAAGTTGATCGTGCTCCTCAGCATGGCTCTTGTCCTCGCGACCCTGTATCTCGTTCTAGAGCAGACCAGATTTGGCAAGTCAATTCGCGCGGCTATCCAGGATTCGGTTGGAGCGCAACTCGTCGGCATTAATGTGGCGCGCACCGTCACCCTCGCATTCTTCCTTGCCGGTGCGCTCGCGGGCGCCGGTGGGCAACTTTACGCGCTGTACTTCACGAACGTCAGTTGGGACCAAGCGCTACGGCTGACCCTAATTGCATTCACTGCCGTCGTCCTCGGCGGAATCGAGAGTCTGGTCGGAGCGGTGATTGGCGCAATGATCATAGGCATCACCGAGAGCTTCGTGAATGGCTTCGAGTGGTACTCGCCTGGGAGCGACTGGACGGAGTCGGTCGTCCTCTCGGTCCTCATCATCCTCCTTGTCTTTCGACCGCAAGGATTACTCGGGGAAGAACCACGACTTGGCTGAACTCGCTACGCGGATAGCTTGCATCCAACACACCACTCAGGAAGATCTGTCTTAGGATGCCTGTCCCTCTTGGCGCTCAGGCCGTAGAGCTCGTCGGTGTGTGCTTCGACGGCTCCGGCCGGCGGCTCGGGCAAGCAGCAGCACCGGCGCGGTTGCGGAACGCCGCATTGGCGGCTTCGCTCCCGGACGCGCAGCTTGCGCCCGACGTCGTCGTGTCCGACCCCGACCCGACCCGGGGCCCGCTGGCCGGCTTCTTCAACGAGCAGGCACTTCTGGAGATGGTGGAGTCGGTGCACATGCGGGTGCGAGCGGCGTTGCAAGCAGGCAGGTTCCCGCTCCTCTACGGCGGCGACTGTGCCGTCCTGCTCGGCGCCGTGCCTGCCGTGCGGGACCTGAATGGCACCGCTGGGCTGGTCTTCGTCGACGGGCACGAGGACGCAACCACAATGGAGCAGTCCACCACCGGAGAGGCCGCGAACATGGAGATCGCGCTGCTGCTGGGCCTCACCGGCGAGCAGGCGCCCGAGCCGATGCGGAGCCACCTGCCGGCGCTTCGACCCGAAACGGTCGCGATGCTCGGCCAGCGCGACTCCGGCTACCGCAACGAGATCGGCGTCGCCAGCATCGCAGACCGCGTCCGGCTCCACCGCGCCGCAGAGGTTCGCCGCAACCCCGTACAGCTCGCCGCCCAAGCGGCCGCTCAGGTTGCTGCGCAGGCCTCAGCTTGGTGGCTGCACGTCGACCTTGACGTCCTCGACGGAAACGAGTTCCGCGCCTGCGGCGCGGCCACGGATCCGTCGATGCAAGAAGGCCTCATCTGGCGGCAACTCACCGACATCACGAGAACCATCCTGCAGACCGACGGCTGCAAAGGATGGAGCATCGGCGTCTACAACACCGACCTCGACCCCGACGGACACGAAGCGCGACGGATCGTCGCCTACCTCCGCGAGGTTGGAAGTGACGGCGGCACCAGCCGGGAGACATAGCCTGCTCCCGAGGGCTGACATCTGAGCTTCCGGCTCACTCAAACCAGTAGTCCAGGGTGATCGAGGCGTGCTGGCCGAGTTGGGCACTGAAGCCGCCCTCGCCGCGCAAGCCGGTCAGGTCGCCCGTGCCGGAGCCGGGGATGACGAACCAGTCGCCTTTGACGGCCTGGCCCTCCAGTGTTCCGGCGTCCTGGAGCAGGAACGATCCCTGACGGCCGTCGATGCTGCCGGTCACCCGTTCGATGCCGACGAAGCTCGCCGATTCGTCCGTGCGCACCGCCTGCAGGAAGCGGACGACGCCCTCGCCCTCGATGTCGCCGCTGAATGTTTCGGTGACGTGGATCTGCACGAGGTTCGGGCCGTCGTCGACTTCCTCGTACGGCTGCGGCTCGTACGTCTTGACGTCGATCCGGCCGGTGGCGTGGGTCTTCGCGGTTGCGTTCATGCGAGAACTCCTTTCCCTACCTTCGATTGCCGACTCTACGCGCCAGCGAAGAGGGTCCAGGCGGTTGACGGCAGCTCCCCCAGTGCCGTGCGGAGGTTCGTCAAGTCCACCCCGACCGGCTTCGCTAAGCGGTCTGTCCGCCAACGAGCTTCTGCACCTCGGCGTAGGTGAGCTGTCGTTTCAGCATTGGTGCGAAGCTTCCGTCGCGGAAGAGGCTTTGCGCGATCTCTTCGAGCAGCGCCAGACAGGCCTGGTAGGGGCCGCTCCCGACGCTGACGTGGGCCACGCCCAGCCGCTCGAGTCCCGCGACGCCTGGAAGGCCCTCGAGTGCGTAGAGGCTGACTGGGCCGCGGATGGCCTGTACCAGGGACCGATCGTGTCTACGGTGACGGCACCGGGGACGAAGACGCAATCCGCGCCCGCCTCGAGGTACGCGTTGGCGCGGTCGACTGCCATCGCGATCCGCTCACGCTCGTCTTCGCCGGCTTGCTGGAGGAAGACGTCGGTGCGCGCGTTCACGAAGAGTTCGATGCCGAGTTGGTCGGCGACTTGCCGCACTGCCGCGATCTTGGCCGCCGCCTGCGCGGGCTCGAGCAGGGATCCGGTGCGCGAGCCGGAGGCGCTGCCTGTGTCCTCGAGATTGAGGCCGATTGCGCCGCAGTCGATCACAGCCTGCGCCCCGTTCGCCGCATCTTCGGGTTCGTCTCTGTAGCCCGTTTCGACGTCGGCGCTCACCCCCACATCCACCGCCCGGATGATGCGGGCGATCACGTCGAGCATCTCGTCGCGTTCTATCTGCTCACCGTCGGCGTAGCCGGCGGCTCAGGCGACCCCTCCGCTCGTCGTACCGATCGCCACCGGTTGGTGCGCAGCGAAGAGCCGCGCGCTGGCGACGTCGAACGCGTTAGGCAGGACGATGATCGGTCCTGTTCGGTGCCGGCTGCGGAACGCTTCGGCGAGCCGTCGCTGTTTGTGCGAGGTTATGCCCCTCCTTTCATCGCTTGCCGGCAAGGCTAGGTTCGCGGGGAAGCTGGAACCGGCGGGTTTCGGCCTTCCCGACGAAACGCCGGCTGCCCTGGCCGAAAACCGCCAGTACGCTCTATCTCTGGAAGTGACGATGACGGGGTGATCGACGACTTTGAGCGCTGCTACCCGGTAAGCGCCGGCCGTGATCCGCGCTATACGGGGCCTTCTTCATTGCCGTCACATCGACGCGGATCTACTGCCGGCCCAGCTGTCCCGCCCGGAAGGGAAAGCGCGAGAACGTCCGCTTCTACGCCACCGCGGCCGCTGCGCAGGCGGCGGGATTCCGCGCGTGTAAACGCTGCCGCCCGGACGCTGCACCTGGCTCGCCCGAGTGGAACTGGCGTGCGGACACGGCCGCACGGGCAATGCGACTGATCGCCGACGGAGTCGTCGACCGAGAGTGCGTTCCGGGCTTGGCGAGTCGGCTGAGGGTGAGCAAGCGCCAGCTGCGCCGGTTGCTCGGCGAGCAGCTCGGCACCGGGCCGGTCGCGCTGGCCCGCGCCCAGCGGGCGAGCACCGCCCGACTGCTGATCGACTCGACCAGCCTGCCGTTTACGGACGTCGCCTTCGCGGCTGGGTTCAGGAGCGTCCGCCAGTTCAACGAGACCGTTCGCGCCGTCTTCGCAGCCACCCCGAGCGAGCTGCGGCGCCGCGCCAACGGCGCCGGCCCTCGGCCGCCGGGAATAGTCGAGCTTCGCCCTCAGCTGCCGGGAACCCTTCGCAGGAACCGCACTCCTGGCGTTCCTCAAGAGACATGCCGTTCCAGGCCTAGAGGAAGTCAGCGGCGAAACGTAGCGGCGAGCACTCGCCCCTCCCAAGCGGCACCCGGCGTGGTGGACCTGACGCCGGGAGCACGCTCCGTCAAGTGCCCACTCCGCCTCGACAACCTTCGTGACCTGGCCGCCGCCGTCGCGCGCTGCCGACACCTCCTGACCTCGACGCCGACCCGCTCGCCGTCGCCGAGGCACTCGCCGAGGATCTGACGCTCGGCCGGCTCGTCCGCGCACGCCCCGGGGGTACGCGTTCCGGGCTGCGTCTCTGGCGAGGAGCTCGCCCTGCGTGCGGCGCTCGAGCAGCACCTCCCGCGGCGAGTCGTGCAGACACACTTGTCGGATCTGGCTCGCGCGCTGGGAACGCCGCTGCAAGAGCTCGTCGGCGGAGTGACGCACCTGTTCCCGTCCGCAGCGGCCCTGGCAGACGCCGACCCCGACTCCCTCCCGGGACCTCGCTCGTGTCGCGACGCCCTGCGATCGCTCGCCACCCGGCTGTCGACCAGCGAGATTGTCATCGACCCAGGCGCCGACTCGCGCGCGACACGCGAACATCTGCTTGCAATCCTGGAATACGAGCCCATGCAGTCGAGAGCATCGCGATGCGGGGATTCCATGACCCCGACGCGTTCCCGGCCGGAGACGCCCAGCTGCGCCCAGGCCTTCCGTGCCCTGAGGGGCGACGGCGACCCGCTCACCGCCGCGCAGGAACGATGGCGGCCCTGGCGGGCGTATGCGGCACTTCAGATTGAGTACGGATGCGTCCAAGCGGTGCCGGCAAGTGCCGCTCGGCCGTAGCGCCACTTTGGTAAGCGCCGCCTCTCTTTGGGTAGCGCCTAATTTCGGCGGCGCCGCGCGTTACTAGGTCACGCGCGCGCGTGTACCAGATCGTGCCGGGCTTGCAACCGGTTACCTCCGGCCTCGGCCCGAAGCGCTCCCGATGTTGCCTTTGGTGGCCCGTGAGCAGCGAGTTTCTCGGCAAGTTAGGCGGCAGCTCCGAGGTCACCGCTTGCGGCACGTCGGGCGACTTCCGCCAGCCTCCACCGCAGCCCATCAACCGCGTCCTCCTTGACATGAAGTTCGCGGCTATCCCCTTCTCGCAGACGCAGCTCCTCGAGCTCGAGAACCATCCTCCGGAGCTGCTGCAAAAGCCGGTCGAGCTCGCGTCGCTGTCGGGTGCGCGGCTCAAATGCGCTGATGTCACGGGTTCTGGACACGGTTCGCTTGCTTCCGGGACGCAGTCTTGGCCGGTAGTGCGGAAGCCGAAGTCAGGCTTGGCGGTTTCACTTAGACGCTCTCGCGACCCGGCTCGGGCACGTCCTCCTTTCCGCGGATCAGGAGGAGGGTCTTCGTCCAGTCGGGCATCCACCAGTTCGCCCGCCCGAGCAGGCGCATTAGGGACGGCACGAGCAGTGCACGGATAACCGTCGCGTCGAAGATGATCCCGGCGGCGAGCCCGATCCCAAAGATCTTGATCTCGTACCCCGGGCTCGACGAGAGAACGAGGAACGCGCACATGAGCACCAGCGCAGCACTTGTAACGAGCTTGCCTGTCCGCGCCAAGCCCAGTTCAATCGCCTTCTCGGTCGAGCCCGTCTCGTCGTACGCCTCGCGCATCCGCGAGATCATGAACACCTCGTAATCCATGGACAGACCGAACAGGAACGCGAAGATCATCAGCGGAATCCAGACGACGATCGCGCCCGTCGCGTCGATGTCCCAAAGCGACGAGCCGTGTCCAAGCTGGAAGACGAAGACGATGATTCCGAACGCGGCCGCCAGCGAGACGAGGTTGAGGATCGCGGCCTTGATGGGCAGCACGATCGACCGGAACGCACGGGCGAGCAGGATCAGAGTGAGCAGGACTACGAACGCGAGGACGTACGGGAAATTGCCGTAGACGGCGTGCAGGAAGTCGCGGTCGACCGCCGTTACGCCACCGAGCGTCGCGTCAGTACCCCTCAGCGCGTCATTCGTCCTATCGACGATCGACTGGATGCCGTCATCCGCCCCGTCGATCGCCGGGAAGGCCTCGACGATCGCGGCGTCTCCCCGGCGCCAGTCGTTCGGCGCGACCGCAGCGGTGACGCCCTCGACCTCCCGGAGCTTGGCCGCCACCGCTTCCGGGTCCCCACCGCGTTCGACCAGGACGTCGAACGGTTTCATTACGCCGGGTGAGATGTCCGCATCCGCGAGCATCTGGCGGCCGGCGATCGCGGTGCCGGTACCCGGGAAGGCTTTCAGCTGTGCCTCATTTGGGTTGAGCTGCAACCCGATCCCGGCGAGCACGGCGACAATCGTGATCCCCGCGAGAGCGACCGGCAGCGGCCGCCTGTTGACGAACCGGGCCCAGCGCCCCCAGAAGCCAGCTTCCGGATGGCCGCGATCAACGAACCGCTTCGGCAGCACCCGCACGCTGTTGATCCGCTCGCCGAGGACCGCGAGCAATGCCGGCAGCAGTGTGACCGCGACGAGCACGGACACGGCGGGGATCAGCATTCCGCCGATCCCCATCGAACGGATGAACGGAAGCGGCAGCACGATCAGCGAGAGCAGGCCGACGGCGACGGTGGAGCCGGAGACGATTACGGAGCGCCCTGCATGCGTCATCGTTTCGAGGAGCGCCGTCTCGACGTCCTCGCCTTCGCGCAGCTCTTCTCGGAAGCGGAAGATCATCAGAAGCGCGTAGTCGATAGCCACGCCGAGGCCGACGAGCGCGATCAGGAACTGGACGATGATCGAGACGTCGGTGAGGTACGTCAGTGCCCACACCAGCGTGAACGTGTTGAGGATCGCAACCACCGCCACCGCCAGCGGCATTGCGATTGCGGGGAGCGTCCCGAAGACGAAGAGGAGGATGACCAGGGCACCGATCCCGCCGATGAGAGTCTCGACCAGGACACTGGGACCGGTCGTCTCGCCGTCGGAGCTCGCCTCGGCGATCGGGTCGTGGCCGGTGACGTTGACGGTAATCCCGCTTGGCAGCCCAGTCGCAGCCGCCTGACGCGTCTCTTCGGCGCCGCTCATCGTGTCGAATCTGATCGTCCCCGCCGGGTAGATCTCCTGGAAGGTGGTGTGGCGATCCTCGGAGACGTAAGCAAGGCTGCCCGTGGAGTAGTAGGAGCTCGTGCGCGAGCCAGGATTCGCCTTCGCGGCCCGCTGCATCGCGGAGCGGATGGCGTCGCTCTTCGTCGCGTCGCCGCTCGTCCGGAAGACAACGACGTTCGGCGCGCGCTCACCCGTGCCGAACCGGTCGAGGGTCCGTTGGTTCGCTTCGTACGCGGAGTAACCAGGGATCGAGAACGACTGGAACCAGCGGTCGGAGAGCTGGCCGGCGGAGTAGCCGCCGAAGACCGTCAAGAGGAGCCAGGCGGCGATCACGTACCAGCGGCGGCGAGCGATGATATGGGCGAGCCGAGCGAGAATCGCTCCTCCTTCCAAACCGACTCCACTACTGCTGCAGAAAAATTACAGCAACGGAATCATTTCCGCAACTGTAAAAGAGTTACACTCAGCACATGACGCACGCGATCCCGATGCGGCCAATGGGCCTGCGCCAACTGAAGAAGGAACAGACCCGCCAATGTATTGCCGAAACGGCTATGGGACTCTTCATCGAGCGCGGGTTCGATCACGTAACCGTCGCGGAGGTCGCCGCGGCGGCAGGCGTCTCGGAGAAGACCGTCTTCAACTACTTCCCGACGAAGGAAGACCTCTTCTTCGACGAGGTCGACGAGAAGGAGGCAGCTCTTCTCACAGCGATCCGTGCAGGACGCCCGGATGAATCGATCATCGCCGCGCTCCGGCGATACCAAGTGGCCGATTGTGGACGCATGTCCAGCCCCGGCTTCGCCGAGTTCGCGCGGCTGATCGAGGAGTCACCGGCGCTTCGCGCGAAGGAGCTCGAAGTGATGGCGCGATTCCAGCGAACGCTCACCGAAGCCCTGCGTGATGAAGTGGGACTGAGCGAGGTCGAGGCCCAGGTCGCTGCCACACTGCTGATCGGTGTTCACTGGATCGTGTTCGTGACAGCACGCGAGCGTGCGCTAGCCGGCAAGCACGGCCCGGCAGCGGCGCGGCGCCTGCGCGCCGACCTCAATCGAGCCTACGACCTGCTCGAGCGAGGCCTCGGGGACCTCGCCACCGCGCCGGTCTAACGGGACTCGTCAAGGACGGGACCTGCTCTAGCCTCTGAGGTGGATGCGCGACCCGATCCCGGTCTACGTCCATCTCCGCCGTGCGAAAGATCTGATCGACCGCGACTTCGCGGAGCCGCTCGACGTTCCCGCCCTTGCCCGCGAGGCGCACGCGTCGAGGGCGCACTTCGTCCGCAGTTTCAAGAAGGCCTTTGGCGAGACGCCTCACCAGTACCTTCTTCGACGTCGCATCGAGCGCGCCATGGAGCTCCTGCGGAACACGCCGCTCTCTGTTACCGACGTCAGCCTCGCTGTCGGCTTCCTGAGCCTCGGTTCCTTTAGCGCCGCCTTCCGTCAGCTCGTCGGCGAGTCGCCGAGCGGGTATGCACGCCGCTGGTGGCCGGCCGCTCCGCCTCAGATCCCGGCCTGCTTCACGCTCATGAACACACGCCCGCATCCGAGCACTTTTCGAGAAGCAGGCGGGGGCCAGTCTGGCTAGCGTCGATCAAAGTTCACCGAGGTAAGGAGAAAAGACGTTGATCACCGGTCTCTCACACACCATGATTTGGGTGCTCGACCAGGACGAGGCGCTCGCGTTCTACACACAGAAGCTCGGCTTCGAGGTGAATACCGACGCCACCATGGACGATTTCCGCTGGCTGACCGTCAATCCGCCCGGCCGGCCGGACCACGAGCTCATCCTGCTCGTTCCAGGGCCGCCAATGATGGACGAGGAGTCTGCTGAGCAGGTGAAGGCGCTCGTCGCCAAGGGTGCGCTCGGAGCAGGCGCGTTCGAGACTGACGACTGTCGAGCCACGTACGCAGATCTCAGCGCGCGCGGCGTCAGCTTCCTGTCGGAGCCAACCGAGCGCTTCTACGGCGTCGAGGCGACCTTCCGCGACAACTCGGGCAACTGGTTCAGCATGACCCAGCGCACCGAGGTGCCAGTGGCTGAGTGATATCGGGCCGGAGATCCCCAGAGTTAGTCGCCTGGCTCGTTGCCTCGGCGACGAAGATACTTGTCGATCTCCCGGCGCTCCCAGTCGGCGCCGAAGAGCCCACCGACCCCGACCAGCACGACTCCGGTGATGGCCACGGCGATTCCGGTGCCGAACATGGGCCAGTAGAACCACCAAGAGCTGCTGTCATCGGACAGATCGATCACGAACCACATAAGGCTGAGAGCGATCCAGACACCGACGACCGTGAAGAAGATCCGCTTGCGGCGAACGTACCGCCGGGCATCCTCCAGGCGCGCGTCCACGGTTAGAGGATAC
>JBKPGE010000098.1:0-8666 GCA_046729215.1 Actinomycetota bacterium
GACGACCGGAGCGCCCAACAGCGGTGCGACCGACGCCGGCATCGGCGTCGGTCGACCGTCTGCGCTGTGCCGAGCCGCGGACTCACTCGAGCTCGTGCCGCGCGACTCCGTATCGGGGTGGTTAGCGGTCATGGCCGCCAACCTACGGTCGCGGAGCCCTGACCGCATCGGCCGCTCCGGCGAACTTTGCCGTCCACGGTCCGTGGAGGGGGATCATCGCCCAGAGGACGGTGGCGGCCTGCTGCCCGCCTTGCAATCTCGATCAGGGAGCGTGTGGGAGGCCCCTCTCGCTCGACCCGTTCAGTGTCTCGCAGTCGCTCCCGGGGCGGGTCGGTTGACGCCGCTCTCGTAGGCGAAGATCACGATCTGGACGCGGTCGCGGAGCGCAAGCTTCATCTGGATCCGCTTGACGTGCGTCCTGATGGTGGACTCCTCGACATAGAGCTTTGTGGCGATCTCGCGGTTAGACAGGCCGCGCGCGATCAGCTCGAGCACCTCGCGCTCCCGCGGTGTGAGCGCGTCGAGCTTCGCCGCGGCGGCGAGCTCGGGCACCGGCTGCTGCGCCATGCGGTCGATCACCAGGCGGGTGACCGACGGTGAGAGGAGCGACTCGCCGGCGGCGACTGTGTGCACGGCCGCGATCAGCTCCTCCGGTCGGCTGCGCTTGAGCAGGAAACCCGAGGCGCCGGCGCGCAGCGCCCCGAAGACGTAGTCGTCCTGCTCGAAGGTGGTGAGGATCAGGACTCGTGCGCTAGGGGCGGCGCGTGTCAGCTCGCGCGTCGCCCCGATCCCGTCCAGGTCGGGCATACGGACGTCCATGAGCACGATGTCGGGTCGGAGCCGGCGGGCCCGGTCGACCGCCTCGCGTCCGGTTGCGGCCTCGCCGACGACCTCGATTTCGGGCTCGCCCGCGAGGAGCTCGACAAGGCCCGCGCGCATGAGGCCGTCGTCGTCGGCGATCAGCACTCGCGTCATGCACTAGCACCGGCGTAGGGGAGGCGGGCGCGGACGCAGAACGAGCCGTTCGCACGCTCGACCTCGAGGCTGCCACCGAGCACGCTCGCTCGCTCGCGCATGCCGACCAATCCGTGCCCCCCGTTCGCCCTCGGCCGGCTCGCGCGCGGCGCGGCGTTGCTGATCGTGAGCTCGAGCGCGGTCTCGCCGAAGGCAAGCCCGACCTGAGCCGCGCCGCTGCCGTGCCTGCCCGCGTTCGTCAGTGCCTCCTGCAGGATTCGGTACGCGGCCCGGTCGACGGCGCTCTCGAGCGGCTGCGGCCTCCCCTCACTCGTGACGATGACGTCGAGTCCCGCAGCGGCGTGCCGCGCGACGAGTGTGTCGAGCGACGCCAGCCCGGGCGGAGCGTCCACCACTCCATTGCCAGAGCCGCGTTCGCGAAGCGTTCCGACGATCTCGTCGATCTCGCCAACGGTCTTGCGCGCGAGCTCCTCGATCGCCTCCAGTGCCGCTTGCGAGCGCTCGGGATCATGCCGCAGCCGGGCCGTGCCCGCGCGGACGGCGATCACGTTAATCGCGTGGCCGGCGGCGTCGTGCAGGTCGCGGGCGATCCGTGCGCGCTCCTCTGCGGCTGCGAGGCGGCGCTCGCGCTCTCGCTCGCGTTCTGCGCGCAAGGCGCGCTCCCTCAGCTCAGCCATCTGCTCGCGTCGCAGACGTGCTCGCTCGCCGGCGAACCAGGCGACGGCCCAGGCGAGCCCCGCGTGTGACACCTCGCTCCAGGGGAAGCCGCCCTCGCCGACGGCGCTCGCAGCCACGTAGGCCAGGAAGAGCGTGACAACCGTGGCGCTGCTCCCTCGCGTCCACGGATGCTCCGCATCACGACTCGCCGCGAACAGAAAGAGCGCCGCGGTCGACCCGAGTGGCAGTCCGACCGGGTAGCCGAGGCCACCCAGCAGCACGGTTACCGAGGCGGTCAACACGAAAACGGCGCGCGGGCCGCGGCGCCAGGCAACGAGCGGGAGGGTTGAGCACACAGCGAGTAACGCGCTGATCCAGTCGAGCTGCGCCGAGCCCGACTGCGCGCCAGCGAAGCGAGAGCCGCCGTGATCGAGCTGCGCGAGCGTGCCGACAAGCGCCGCCACCGCCACCGCCACGCTGATCAGCGTCCCCGATCTCGGCCGGGCAGCAAAGAGGCCGTGCGCCCTGGCCGCCGCCATAGCAAGTTCAGCCTAGCCTCGCCTGCGCGGCCGCGAGTCCCCCACGCCGATGATCCTCCTCCACGAATCGTGGACGACAAAGTTCGCCGCAGCGGCCGATGCGGCCGGCGCGCCGCCGCCCCTAGCTTGGCGAGCATGCCCGCTGAGCCCCTGCGTCCCGAGCGAAGCGATTGGCCGTCGGTGGGTCGTCTACGCGCTTGTCCAGCTCGTCGTCAAGCGGCGCGGAGGGCGAATTCGCCCGACCGCACTCGCGCTCGGCCACAAAGGAGCTGTCGTCGGCAGCGGCGCGAGGCGCCAGTTCCTTCGGGCGCAGGCGCAGAGCATGCTCGCGGTCGACTTCTTCACCGTGGAGACCATCTGGTTGCAGCAGCTGTTACGTCCTGTTCTTCATCGAGCTCGAGAGCCGCCGCGTTCATTTCGCCAGCTGCACCGCGAACCCGAGCGGAGCATGGGTGACCCAGCAGGCGCGTCAGCTCGGCTGGGGACTAGCCGGGCGCCGACGCCAGTTGGCTTCCCGATCCGGGACCTAGGAAGGCGCAGATGTCTGTCGGAACGAGACAACGGCGCCACGTCCGTCCGGCAGCGATATTGGAGCTGATGAGTAGGCCACCGGTACCAGCGATCGATCCTGCCGGACGAACCAGTCCTCTTCGACCCGGATGGTTTCTCCGGTTACGCGAGGCCGCAGGAGTGGGCAGTCCGCCGCGGGGAAGGGGGTTCCATCCCGTCGCAGGTAGTGAATGGTGTCATGGCTTGGGCGGCCGAGCAGTTGATCCTCGTCTTCGTAGCCGAGGATCCGGAGAGCCTCGGCGTTCAGGAATCTGATGCGGCCCTGCGCGTCGACCATGTAGAGGGCGTCGACCACGTCCCCGATCGCTGCGAACAGAGTAGTGACGTCCCCCAGCTCCGAGCCGCGTGTCAGCGGTGCGACGCCATCCTCGAGCCTGGAAGCACTTGGTACGGCGCCGCCGGCCAGCTGGGCCACGAGCGGGAGCTCGATCGAGATCCTGGTTCCCTCGTTGAGCGGGCTGTCGAGTGCGAACCGTCCGCCAAGAGCCTCCACTCGGTCGATTAGACCGACGAGACCTGATCCTGCACTCGCTTCGGCGCCGCCGATGCCGTTGTCGGCAATCGTGACGCGGAGTGCGTTGCCGGCGCTGGCGACGGTGACTGACATCTCGGTTGCTTCCGAGTGCTTGGCCGCGTTTGTGAGGGCTTCCGAGACGACGTAGTAGGCGGCGGTCTCGATCGTCTCCGGCGGTCGTTTCTCCACGACGACATCCAAGTTGACCTGGATCGGCGACCTGCGTGCGAGCGCCCTCAAGGAGGGCCCCAGTCCTCCCTGGGAAAGCAGCGCCGGATGCAGACCCTGCGACAGCTCGCGCACGCCTTCGAGTACTGCCTCGATCTCGCGCTGCACGCGCTCGAGACCTGAGCGGGCTTCCTGGAGGTCCGGCGGAATGCTCATCTCGACGGCTTGCAGATCCAATCCAAGTGCGACAAGCCGTTGTTGAGCGCCGTCGTGGAGGTCTCGCTCGATCCGTCGTCGCGCCTCGTCGCTCGCGGTGACGATTCGTGCGCGGGAAGCGATGAGCTCGGAACGAGTTGTGGCGTTCGAGACGGCGGTCGCGATCAGCTCCGCGAAGCTCGCTACTCGCAGCTCCGCACCCGCAGGCAACAGCTCATCACTGTCGGTGCCGGCGATCAGCGCCCCCCAGACCTTTCCTTCCACGATCACCGGAGCGCCGACCTCGGAGCGGATCCCGCATTGCCGGATCACGGCCGCAAGCTCGCTCGAGCTCTCTTCGTAGCTGTCGAAGCGAGCGGGGGCGACGGTCCGATGAATCAGACCGTTGATCGTGTCGGCTCCGATCGGAAGCCGCGTCCCTGTCGGAACGTGCGTGTCGCACACGCTCCAGCCTGCCATCGTGACGTTGAACCCGTCCGGCGTGAAGTGGACGAGATTGACGCCGGTGGCGCCGATCAACTCGCCCATCTCCGCGCAGACAGCCTCGAACACTGCCGCCGAGTCGGTCCCGCGAGCCACCAGCGTCGCCACCCGTCGCAGCGCTGCCTGCTCGTCCGCGAGGCCATGCAGATCGTCACGTGCCTGGATGTTCGAGATCGCGGTCGCGATCAGCTCGGTGAAGGCGGCCAGGCGAGCCTCGGTGTCGGCCGGAAGCTCCTTCCGTTCGGTCGAGAGCGCCATCATCACTCCCCAGGCGCTGCCGTCGACCAGGATCGGAACGCCGACAGCTGTACCGATCCCGGCCTCGCGAGCAAGCGCAGTGGAGATGGGGCCCGGCACCTCGGCGTAGTCATTCACCCGAGCCGCTCGACCCGTACGGAACACCAACCCGGAGACGCTCCGGTCGTCCAGCGTCCAGGACGTGCCGAGCGGGAACGGGTTCTCGCGGCCCCACACGCCGACCTGGGTCGCGACCCGCTCCGGCCCGTAGCGGACGACAGCGGTCAGGGGGACGTTCAAGACCTGGGCGACTTCCTTCGCCACGGCGCTGAAAACCTCGGTTGGCGACGCCTGCTCGGCGACGAGCGTCGCTACGCGACGGAGTGCGGCTTGCTCGTCGGCCAGGCGGCCGGCCTCTTCCTCCGTGCGCTTGCGCTCGGTGATGTCCTGAAGGATTCCGACCGCGCCGATCGAGCGGCCGTCCCGGCCCAGGATCTCGACCGAGGCGTCCGAGACCCATCGACTCTCGCCGTTGCGGGTCGTGATGCGCTGGTCGCACCGCCAGCGCGGGAACTCGCCCGAGCGCGTCCGGCGGACGGCCTCGTCGTTTGTGAGCCCTGCCTGGTCGCCGAGGAGGATGGTCTCCTCGACCAGACCTCCCCAGGCATTCGGCGTGAACTCGGCGGCGCTATAGCCCGTCAGCTCCTCGATGCCCTCGCCGATGAACGTGTAACGGTCTTCGGCGTAGTCGTAGAGGTACGGGACAGCGCCGGCCTGTGCGATCGTCTTCCGGTACAGCTCGTCGCTCTGGCGCAGGTCGTCGCGTGCCTCCGTATTCGCAATTGCGGTCCCGACGAGCTCGGTGAAGTCGGCGAGGCGCTCCTCGGTGTCGGGGGGCAGCGGCTTCGGCTCGGTCGAAACTGCGTAAATCGTCCCCCAGGTTCTGCCGTTGACGACGATCGGGACGCCGACCGCCGAGCGGAATCCGGCCTTCTGAGCGATCTCGGCGATAGTGCCTGAAAGGTTCGAGTAGTCGTCGATCCTTGCGGGACGACCGGTATGCAGGACGGACGCGGTGACGCTGGGGCCGTCGAGCGTCCAATTGCTGCCGATCGGGAAGGGCTGTTCGCCCCAAGCGCCGATCACCGTGGCGGTTCCATCCGGCTCGTAGCGGGCCGTCTCGATTAGCGGAACGTCCAAGATGCGAGCGACCTCCTCCGCGAGGGCGGCAAAGACCTCAGCGAGGGTTGCCCCACGCGCAACGAGCGTCGCCACCCGTCGCAAGGCGGCCTGCTCGGCGACGAGCCGACGAAGATCGTCCTCCGTCCGCTTCGCCTCGGAGAGGTCGCGTATCGCCCCGCAGATGAGCGGCGGCTCGCCTTCAACCCGGCTAAGCGCGAGCTCCACGGGAAACTCGCTTCCGTCGGCTCGCATACCCGTCAGCTCGAGCCGACGCCCGAACAATCGCTCTTCGCCGGTCTCGACGAAGCGCGCGAAAGCGCGGCTGTGGCGTTCTCGCAGCGAGGGCGGCACGATCAACTCTGCCAGCGTCCGCCCGAGCGCCTCCTCTCGGATGTAGCCGAAGATTTGCTCGGCGGCCGGGTTGAACTCGACCACGCATCCCGAGGCATCCGCCACGATGACTGCGTCGAGCGCCGCCTGTAGATAGGCGCCGGACCCGCCTGTCTCGGCGCTAGCGGGGTGACTGGTGGTCAAGGGATTCATGATCACACCGCCCGCCTCCGATGTCGACTCGCGCGCAAGCTCCTCCGAAGTGGAGTCCGCGTAAGCTCAACGGGAAATGACCGGTGGCCGCGTGGTCTTAGCCGACGACGATGTGCTTCTGCGCGAGGGGATCGCAAGCCTCTTGGGCGGGGCGGGGTTCGAGGTCGTTGGCCAGGCCGGCGATGCCGGGGATCTGGAAGACCTTGTCCGCGAGCAGAGCCCCGAGCTCGCAGTCGTTGACATCCGAATGCCGCCGACGCACACGACCGAGGGTCTGCAGGCGGCGCGTGCGATCCGCGCCGAGTCCCCCGAAATCGGCATCCTTCTCCTCTCGGCGCACGTCGAGGTCGAGACGGCGATGGACCTGTTGGAGGGCGGCGAGCGCATCGGCTATCTGCTCAAGAGCAGGGTCATGAACGCCGAGGATTTTGTCGATGCGCTCGAACGAATCGCTCGTGGCGGCTCGGTCGTCGATCCGGCGCTGGTGCAGGAGCTGGTCGCGCAGCGCCGGCGGGACGACCCCCTCGAGGAACTAACAACGAGGGAGCGAGAGGTGCTCGCGCTGATGGCCGAAGGACGCTCCAACAGCGGCATCGCCCACCGCCTCTGGATCACCGAGGGCGCGGTCGAGAAGCACGTCCGGAGCATCCTGCAAAAACTGCGTCTGCCGGTAACGGAGGATGACCATCGGAGAGTGCTGGCCGTCGTGACCTTCCTGGAAGCGCGCTAGCCAACGAGAGCGCCGATCGCGGCGGCGCTGAGCGCCGTCTTCGGCAGAAAGCCGACTGCGGGGCTGTCGGCGATCAGCTCAGCCAGATCGTCCCGCGAGTGCGTCGAGATGAGAACGACCGCAATCGGCCGACCGTCTGCGCTCAGCTGTCGCGTCACTTCGAGGCCGTCCTCCTCGCCGAGCTGGACGTCGACGAGCGCTACCTCCGGCCGGAGCGCCTCAGCCAGGCGCAGTGCCTCCTGCCCCGAGGAGGCGAGCCCGACGATCTCCAATCCCTGAGATTCGAGCAGGCGCGAGGCCGAGCCGAGGAACTCCTCGTTGTCGTCGACGATCAGGCAGCGCAAAGCCACACGCCCAGCCTTGCCGACGTAACGCGCCGGCGCAATGAAGCTAGCCCTACTTCGAGAAACCCGCTGGCGGGCGGTCGGTTGGGCGGCTGGCCGCAGAGACATCGCTTTGTTGGGCTGCGATCGTCGCTTCATCGAGAAACACGGCTCACCCGAGAGAGGAAAGGAGCCACCGTGACGGTCAACGTCGAAAAACTGCAGGTTCAAGAGCTCGCGCACAGGGCGACCGACGGTTTCGAGGTCATGCTCTTCTGGAACGAGGCCACGAACGAGCTGACGGTCTCTGTCTCCGACGAGCGAACGGGCGCCTACTTCGAGCTCGACGCCGCGCCGGACGAGGCGCTCGACGTCTTCTACCACCCGTACGCGCACGCCGCCTTCACGGGCGTGCCCTACGAAGCGCTGTTGGCCCCTTGGGCCGAGGCTGCCGCGAGCCCCGGACACGTCAGATGAAGGAGGGAATGCAGGTGTCAGCCAACGAACTGCCGAATCCGGACGTCGCAATCCTGCCGCGGGTGGAGCGGAGACGCGCGCGTCTCGAGGACTTCGAGATGATCGAGCGCACCCGCGAGGCGCTCGCACTGCTCGACACGAAGTGGAGCGTCGACATCATCTTTCTGCTCGCGAGCGGGATGCGCCGGCATGCCCGGCTGGTGGACAACATCCCCGGCCTGTCGAAGAAGGTGCTGACCTCGACGCTCCGCAAGCTCGAGCGAAACGGCATCGTCTCGCGTCACGTCTACGCGGACATCCCAGTACGGGTCGAGTACACGCTCACCCCACTGGGGTGGAAACTCACAGAGCCACTGATGGTGCTGTACGAGTGGGCCCTTGCCCACGAGAGCGAACTGGCGTCGGCTAAGCAGAGCGCCGACGACGTGGAAAGCATCAGCCGGCCTGCATTGACGCTCGCGCCGGCGCCAGCAGCATGAGCAGCATCGAAACCCTCGAGCGTCGCGCAGCGAGCGCAGAGTCCGCTCCTCGCCTGCGGCTCCTCACGACGCCGCCGGCACGGCCGAAGACCTCGTGGGGCGCCGGCGACGAGCAGCCAATCCGGCTGAAGGTGAGCTTTCGCGAACTCGTCCTGATTCACAAGTCGCTCGAGGCGGTCGCGACCCTCGGCCTGGTTGAACGCCAGGACGACCTACTCGCCGACACGCTCCAACTGATCGGTGTGGCTCTCGAGGAGGCCGCAATGAGCCGCCTCGGAGCTGCCTGACCGATGCGTCAGTTCGTCTTCGCCCGCCATGCCGAGTCCTCGATGAACGCTGCTCAGATCCTGTCCAGCGATCCGTCTCGCCCGGTCGGGCTCTCGCCGCGGGGAAGACGGCAGGCGTTGCGACTCGGAGAGCAGATCCGCAACCTCGAGATCGAGCTCGCCGTCCACACCCGCCTTCCACGCACGCGGGAAACGGTCGAGCTGGCACTGCGGGGCCGAGACATCCCGTTCGTGGTTGAGCCCGGCCTCGATGAGGTGCGGCTTGGCGCGCTGGATGGTGCACCGA
>JBKPGE010000099.1:0-8495 GCA_046729215.1 Actinomycetota bacterium
ACCGCGTGGTAGTGCGTGTCCATGAGGCAGTAGGCGTGTAGCGCGAGCCCGAAGCGAGGCATGGCGGCCAGGAAGAGCAGCAGAAACAACCGCCGATCCCTGTCCGTCCGGAAGAGCACGGTCTCTTGCACGGCGTGTGCCGTGATCTGGAAATAGCCGTCCGGGAGGTCCCTCCGGCGAACTCGCGCCATGCCGCCGAGGGTACGGTCGCGGAGCGGCTCCGACAGGCGTCCGCGACCCTTCCGAGGCACTTCAGGCACGGCTTCGTGCGCCGGGACGAGTGTCAGACACTCAACGCGACGAGTGTCAGACACTCGTCGCGGCTGGAAGGGGCTAGTCGGCTAGGTGCTCGATGAGTTGGTAGAGGCGCTTCGGGCGTGGGATGTGCTCCAGGGCCAGCGGGCCGATGATGACCGTGCCGTAGCCGAGGAGCTGGCCCGCGAACGACTGCTCGAGCTCCAGCGCCTCGACCGCCGCCAGCCGGACCGCTCGCGCCCGCCGCCGAAGCGTTCCATCGACCACGAAGACCTTCTCCGTCGTGACGACCACACGTGTGCGCTCCCACTTCCAGACCGCCCGTAGCGCGACGACAGCGCCAACAGTCACGACCACGAAGCCCCCCACCGGCAGAGGCCACGGAAGCGTCGCGAGCACGCCGCCGACAACGGCAAGCACCACGGCCCAGAACAGGGGCCGCGCCAGCACGATCCCGTGCCGCCGAGCCTCGAGAAAGATCTCCTCCTGCGCATCCGCAAGCACGAAGCGCCCTTCGCCGCGAAGTGCCCGATTTCCTGCGGGTTTACGCTCGTCCAAACCCGGCGAAACCACCTGAGTGACCGAAACCGCCCGCCGCGCGTTGGTGGCGGCGATGGTGTTCACGGCCGTCGTCGTGACCGCGCTCGCCCTCTGGAAGCTGAAGCTCCTAATCGTGCTGCTCTTCTTCGCTTTCACCGTGGCAGCCGCGATGCGCCCCTCCGTCGAAGCGCTCAAGCGCCGACGCATCCCGCGCGGCGTCGGCATCCTGCTGCACTATGCGGTGCTCGCCGCAGGCGTCGCCGTGCTGCTCTGGGCGGTCGTCCCCCGCGCGGTAACCCAGATCCAGGATGCCCTCGGCGACGCCGAGAGCGAAACGGGTTTCAAGGGCGACATCCTGACCTGGCTCAACAACGGCCTCGAGCGCCTGCCCCAGGGCAGAGACCTGTTCGATCCCGCGCTCGAGCTGACGGTCCTGGGCGTCGAGATCGCGCTCGCGACCTTCTTCGTCTTCGCCTCGGCGGCGTACTGGATTTTCGAGCGCGACGACGCCGTCCGGCTCGTAACGTCACTCATCCCACGCTCCCACCGTGAGACCGTCAGCAACACCTGGGATCTCATCGACCTCAAGCTTGGCGCGTACGTCCGCGGGCAGCTCCTGCTGATCGCGCTCGTTTCGACGGTGCTCTCCGTCGCGTTCGCCGCGATCGGACTGCCGTTCTGGCTCCTCATCGCAGCCTTCGCAGGGGTGGTCGAGATCGTTCCTGTGATCGGGCCCTTCGTGGCCGGCGCGCTCGCCGTCGCCGTCGGCTTTACGGAGTCCGTCGAAGTCGGAATCGCCGCGGGGCTGATCGTGCTCGTCGTCCGCCTCATCGAGGACTACTTCGTGATCCCGCGCGTTCTCGGTGACGCCGTCGGCCTGTCGCCGCTTCTCGTGATCGTCTCCGTCGCCGCGACGGCGATCCTCTTCGGGGAGTTCGCCGTGCTGCTCGCCATCCCCCTCGCCGCCGTCCTCGCCACGCTCTTCGAGGTCGTCGTGCTCGAACGCAACCCGGCCGAGCAGGAAGTCCCGACCGTGCTCTTCCCGGCCCAGGACGCAGAGACGAGAGGCTAGAGCCCTACGCCCTGCGCCAGCGGCCGAAGATGAGGCCGCCGATGGTGAAGCCGAGGCCGAAGGTCCCGAGGGCGAATGCCCCGAGCGTCAACGCCTTCCGCACCCGCGAGAGGCGCTGCCACCGCCCGAGCGCCTCCTCTTCCTCGCTCGTCAGCGGCTCCCCGCGCCGCTTTTTCCGCAGCGCGCCGCCCGCTCGCAGGCCGAGATAGAGGTCGTCGAAGATCTCGGTTGGCTCATCCACGATGGTCTGAGTGTATAGCCTGCCTCGGCGGTGTCCGGGACGCGGACACGACTCCTTCACCTCTCGGATCTCCACGTGGGCACCCGCGAAGAGCCGCGGATCGAGCCCGGTTTGGCGGCGCTGATCGACCGGATCGAGCCAGAGCTGATCATCGCCAGCGGAGACCTGACGCACCGCGGCCGCCCGGAGCAACACGAGCGCGCCTCGGACTTCCTCCGAAGCCTAGGCCGCCCCGTTCTGGCCATCCCTGGGAACCACGACATCCCCTACACCCCGATCGCTCGCTTCACGCGCACCTTCGAGCAGTTCGAGCGCCAATGGGAGACCACCGAGCCGATCTACCGCTCCGACCAGCTCCACGTCGTCGGCCTGAACTCGGTCCGTCCCTGGCGCCACCAGTCAGGAGGCATCCGCCGAGAGCAACTCGAGCACGTCACCAAACAACTGGCCGAGGCCACCCCGACCGCCCTCCGCGTCGTCGTCCTTCACCACCACCTGCTCGGAGCGCCCTGGCGCTCACGCAAGAAACCGGTGGGCAGGCGAAGCCACGTGCTTGCCGGTCTCGTCGACGCAGGCGCCGAGCTGATCCTCGCCGGACACATCCACCAGGCGGCGATGAGCGAACGCCACGAGTTCGAGGTCGTCTCGGGAGAGGTCCGTGGGGCGACCGTTGCGATCGCACCCGGCCTCGGCCAGCCTCGCCCAGACCGGCGCGGCGAGGCCCGAGGACTGCTGGTCCACGAGAGCGAGCCGACCTCGCTCACCGTCCAGACCTACATCTGGCGGGAGGACGACTGGGGGCTCACCGCGATCCGGCGCTTCCCGCGCGGTCGCGAGCCGCTCGCCGCCCAGCCGACCCCCGCGGCCGAAGAGCTCAGTACCAGCGGCCCCTAGCGAATCCGCCGAAGGCGATAAGGCCTATCAGCGCAATGATCAGGCCGATCCAGAGGTTCCACACGATCGCCAGGATGATCCCGACGATCACGAGGATTCCGCCCAGACTGATCCCACCCATGCTGCTCCTTTCCGCCCCGACGCTCGGGGCCTACGTCGTCACGGGTCGCCTCCCGACGACCACCCGATAGATGACGAGCAAGAGGATCGCGCCGACGATCGCGGTCAGCCACGTGCTGATGTCGAAGAACTCGTCGAGCGGATCGGCGTTGAAGAGCACCCCGGCGAGCAAGCCGCCGAGGATCGCACCGACGACCCCGATGATCGTCGTCACGATCAGCCCGCCTGGATCGTCACCGGGCAGGATCGCCTTGGCGATGATTCCCGCGAACAGTCCCAGGATGATGAAGGCGATGATTCCCATGAGTCCTCCTTCGAGATGGCTCCACCGAGATTCCCTGAGACTGCGTCGCGCAAAACCTACGGCATTCGCCGGGCATCAGGCCCCGAGATCCCGCGCTTCTGCACGAACCGTCGGTACGCAATGACGAGAAGTGTTGCGATGAAGACGGACACCACGAAGACTCCGCCGCCTCCCCAGCCGAGTGCGACGGCGATCGAGCCGCCGACGATCGACCCGATGAGACCGAGCAGGGTCGTCAACCAGATGGGCATCGGATCGGGGCCGGGAACCGCCAGCCGGCCGAGAGCGCCAACGATGAAGGCCGAGATGAGGATGACGACGATGTCGCCGAGGCTCACCCGCTGAGAGTAAAGGAGAGCCCGCCGTGGACACGGCGGGCTCTCGTTCGTGTCGTAGCTAGGGCTTCGGAACGATGCGATTGAGCGCAGGCACCGCGATGCCCGCCGGCTCAGCCGCCATGAAGTACTCGACCAGCGCGTCGATGTCCTGAGCGCCGCCGAGCGCATTCGTGCCCTCGTTGAACACGGTGAAGCCGTCGCCTCCCGTCGCCAGGAAGTTGTTCATCGTGACGCGGAAGGAGTCCGCCGGCCCGACCTCGACCCCATTGACCCACATCCGCCCGATCTTCTCGGCGCACGTCGGTGCGTTCGGGGCCGACTCGTACTTGAACGTCGACGAGATCTGCAGCACACGTCCACCGAGAGGCGCCGTGCTGCCATTGCACGGGACGCCGCCCGCCTGGAACTGCTGCTGCAGCAGGCGTCGGACCATGTCGCCCGTCATCGTCTTCGTGACGAGGCTGTTCCCGAACGGCTGAACGCTGAAGGCCTCGCCGAAGGTGACCTCACCGACGGCCTCGCCGCCCGCGATCGTGTTCCGGAGCAGGTCAGCACGGATGCCGCCGGGGTTCATGAACGCGAACTGCGCGCCTCCGAGCGCGGCCGGCTGCGTGGCGACGAACTGGGCGTCGGCGATCACGTCACCTAGCGCCGACTCGCCGACCGCCGTGCCCGCCCGCGTCAGATCGCCCTGGATCCGGCCGATCACCTTGTTCGCCAGTGGGGCAGCCGCCGTCACGTACTGATCCCTCACCGCGGCGACCGCTGGATCCTCCTTCGACGGATCCGGCACTCGGACGGCAGGCGGCACGTTGAGCGCGTTCTCGATGACCTTGTTCTCGGCGCTCGCGGCGACGAGCTGACCGGTCTTATCGTTGATCGTCAGCGTCACGTCGCTGAGGACGCGGCCGAACGACGAGGCACTGGTGATCAGCCTGGTGACGCCGCCGGCAGTGATCGTGCAGCGGTACTCCGCGTGCGTGTGGCCCGAGATAATCACCTTGATCCGCGGATCGAGCCGCTTAGCGATCTCTTCGATATCGCTGCCCGCGAGGTTGCCGGCGCAGCCGTTCAGCACTGCTGTCCCCGACTGGAATCCGCCCTGGTGGATGACGAGCACCCACGTGTCAGGGCTGTCTTCCGCGTTCCCGACGGTCTTCATGCTCCGGACGACCCGGTTCGCCGCGTCGGCCTCGTCCTTAAACGTGAGGCCGGCGACTCCGGTCGGCGTGACGATCGTCGGAGTGGACTCGAGCACCTCACCGAGGAAGCCGATCGTGAACTTCTTTCCGCTGTCCGACTTCAGGCGCCTCGTCGCAAAGGCCGGGAAGAGCGTCTCACCGGTGTCGTTGTGGACGACGTTCGTTGACAGGTACTGGAAGTCGGCACCGGGGTAGACGTCGGTGCTGGACCCGTCGGGCAGCGCATACGGAGCGCCCGTGCACCCCTCTGCGTGGCAACCGCCCTCCTGGATGCGCTTGAGCTCACGCCAGCCCTTGTCGAACTCGTGGTTTCCGACCGACGCGATGTCGACGTTCATCAGGTTGGACGCGATCGTGATTGGCTCCTCGTGGAAGAGACTGTTCGCGAGCGGGCTCGCGCCGATGTTGTCGCCGGCCATAACCGTCACCTCGCGGCTGCGACCGTACTGCGCCTGTCTGGCCTTGAGCTCCTTGGCCAGGTACGGCGCACCGCCCGCGTACTTCCCGTACTGGGTCCCGCCGGTCTCGAGGTTCCCGTGGAGGTCGTTGAACGCCAGGATGTGCACGTCCGTTGTGCCCCCCGGAGCTGCGTCGGCGTACGAGACCGCGACGCGGTCGGACAGCGACTTCGCACCGGCGATGATGACCCGGTCAGCGCCCGACGTATTCGATGACGCCAGCGGTGCAGCCAGGACCACGCCGACGGCGATTAAGGCCAGTGAGAGCTGGGTCTTCCAGCTCCGCAACCACTTCCCCATGGACCTCTCCCCTTCTCCGTTCGATGGCTCGGCAGTGAAAGCGCGCCTATGGTGTCACGGTTTTCCGCAGAATCCAAGCCGTGTCCCAAACCGAGCTAGTCGTACGAGACACGAGCCACGGGGACGTGCGCGATCCTCGGATTCGTCGCAGCGACATCGGAATCGCTGCGGTCCTCCTGACGATCGTCGCTGCAGCGGCGCTTCGGCCGCTGCTTCAGGACTTGCTCGCCCGCCCCGCCGTCGCCCACTGGGCAACGGTCTTCGTCTCGATCGCTGTGCAGGCGATGCCGTTCCTCGTGCTCGGCGTCGGCATCAGCGCCGCGATCGCAGCGTTCGTCCCGGCCGGGTTCCTGCCTCGAGTGCTCCCGAACCGGCCTGCGTATGCGGTGCCGGTGGCAGCCGTCGCGGGCGCGGCCCTGCCCGGGTGCGAGTGCGGTTCCGTGCCGATTGCCGGCCGGCTCGTCGCTCGCGGCGCGCCGGCCGCCGCCGCGTTGACTTTCCTGCTCTCAGCGCCCGCGATCAACCCGATCGTGCTCGTCGCCACCGCCGTGGCGTTCCCGGGACAGCCGGAGATGGTCGGGGCGCGCCTGGCGGCGAGCCTCCTCGCCGCAACCGTCGTCGGCTTGGTCTGGGCGCGCCTCGGCCGTGACGACCTGCTCAGGCGCGTCCGCCGAAGGCATGTCCACGAAGGGGGGCGGCTCTCGGTTCTGGTCGGAACCGCGCAGCACGACCTGATGCAGGCCGGCGGCTTTCTCATCATCGGAGCCGCAACTGCGGCGACCCTCCAGACGGTGGTACCCCGCGGCGTGCTCGATTCCGTGGCCGACTCTGGCCTGGCGGCGGTGCTGGCACTCGCTCTTCTCGCCGTGCTGATGGCCATTTGCTCGGAGGCCGACGCATTCGTCGCCGCGAGTCTCACGCAATTCTCGCCGACGGCCCGCCTCGCCTTCATGGTCGTAGGCCCGATGGTCGACGTGAAGTTGATCTCCCTGCAGGTCGGAACATTCGGGGGCCGTTTCGCAATGATCTTCGCGCCGCTGACCTTCGCCGCCGCAGTCGGCGCCAGCATTCTCGTCGGGTGGTGGCTGCTGTGACAGCGGCGGGCGGGACGATCAGCCTGCTCGTGGGCGCGGTTCTCCTCCGCCTCACCGTCACCGATACGTACCGCCGATATGTCCGGCCGGAGATGGGCTTCTGGCTCGCGATTGCGGGGATCGCGGTAATCGCACTCGGGCTCGTGACACTGCTGTGGTCGCTGCGCGCAAGTGGTGATGACGACGAGCATGAGCACGATGACGAGCACGGCATCGGAGTCGGCTGGCTGCTGCTGGCGCCGATCGCTGCCCTGCTCCTTGTCGCTCCCCCGACCCTGGGCAGCTACGGCGTCGGTCGAGCGGCCACCGTCAAGATTCGCTCCGGCGAGGGCGCCTTTCGCCCGCTGTCCGAGAGCACCACGCCGAGGCAGATGTCGCTGACCGAGTTCAGCCAGCGTGCCTACGAGCGCGACGGCGCGAGCTTCAACGGTCGGCCGGTGGAGCTCACAGGCTTCGTCGCCGGTCCCGAGGCCGGAGGCTTCAAGCTGGCGCGGTACCAGATCGCCTGTTGCGCCGCCGACGCGGCTCCGGTTGTCGTGCGAATCGTCGGGATATCAGGCGACCCGCCGCCCCGCGACCAGTGGGTGACGGTCACCGGAACGTTCCGAGCGGGGGGCGATGAGGTTCCCGAGCTGACGGCGACGAGCCTGGCCGAGATCTCGGCGCCGAACGATCCTTACGAGTGAGCAGGCGCTTCGGCGGCCGCCTGCAGCTCGCGCCGAAGCTCTTTGATCTCGTCCCGAAGCTTGGCTGCGTACTCGAAGCGGAGCTCCTCCGCGGCGGCGAACATCTCTTCCTCGAGCGTGACGACCAGCCGCTCGATCTCGTCCGAGCTCATCCCCTCGACCTTCTGGGCTCCCCGCCGCCGCCTCGGCACCGTCGGAGCCTCCAGCGACAGGAACTCGGCGATGTCGGACACGCCCTTCTGGATCGACTCCGGCGTGATGCCGTGCTCTTCGTTGTACGCGAGCTGAACGGCCCGGCGCCGGTTCGTCTCGTCGAGCGCGCCCTTGATCGCCTCCGTCAGCTTGTCCGCGTACATCAGCACTTTGCCGTTCGTGTTTCGCGCGGCCCGCCCGATGGTCTGGATGAGCGCCGTCTTCCCGCGCAGGAAGCCCTCCTTGTCGGCGTCGAGGATCGCAACGAGCGAGACCTCGGGCAGGTCGAGCCCCTCGCGGAGCAGGTTGACCCCGACGAGGACGTCGTAGTCGCCGAGCCGCAGCTCGCGGATCAGCTGGATCCGATCGAGCGTGTCGATCTCAGAGTGCAGGTAGCGCGCCTTGACGCCGGACTCGAGCAGGTAGTCGGTCAGGTCCTCGGCCATCTTCTTCGTCAGCGTCGTGACGAGCACCCGCTCGCCCGCCTCCTCGCGGTGCCTGATCTCGTTCAGCAGGTCGTCGATCTGGTTCTTTGTCGCGCGGAGCTCGACCTCCGGGTCGACGATGCCGGTCGGGCGGACCAGCTGCTCGGCAATCCGGGTGGAGTGGCGCAGCTCGAACGGGCCCGGCGTCGCGGAGACGAACACCATCTGCGGCACCTTCGCCAGGAACTCGTCGAACCGCAGCGGCCGGTTGTCGAGCGCCGACGGGAGCCGAAAGCCGAAGTCGACTAGCGTCTGCTTGCGCGAGCGGTCGCCTTCGTACATGCCGCCGAGCTGCGGCACCGTCTGGTGCGACT